>NZ_AP019632.1:4293165-4639748 GCF_007035645.1 Enterobacter asburiae | reverse complement strand
GCGGTTATACCCGGCCAGGATCGCTGGATCCCGATCGGGACCGCGGATCATAGCCTAAACTGAGCCAGAGATCTTCTGTTTCTCACAGATTCTTCCCGATTTATCCACAGGAAGATCCGGAACCGGATAAGTGTAAACGATCCTGGCGCCAGTGCCCCACGATTTAGTCCGCATATTGGAAAAATTAATGAGCACAGACAATTTATTGCTTAAATGATCTAACGAAGATCCGGGACGATCCTTGCGCTTTGTTGGCGAGGCCGTATAATCCTCGACCCGGCGCGTGATGCTCATCTTCCTGCGTCGTCCGTTGCTCATTTTCCACGCGAAAACGTGCGGAAATACGCGGGAAATAAGGAAAGAGAATTGACTCCGGAGTGTACAATTATTACAATCCGGCCTCTTTAATCACCCACGCTGAGGCGTTAGTCGTTCGAAACTCGTTCGGGTATACGCAAAAGTCAGTGAATTTATTCAAGTTTAGGTAGAAATCGCCATGAAACGCACTTTTCAACCGTCTGTACTGAAGCGCAACCGTTCTCACGGCTTCCGTGCTCGTATGGCTACTAAAAATGGTCGTCAGGTTCTGGCACGTCGTCGTGCTAAAGGCCGCGCTCGTCTGACCGTTTCCAAGTAATAAAGCTAACCCCTGAGTGGTTAAGCTAGCATTTCCCAGGGAGTTACGTTTGTTAACTCCCGCTCATTTCACTTTCGTCTTCCAGCAGCCACTACGGGCTGGCACGCCGCAAATCACCATCCTCGGCCGCCAAAATTCGCTGGGGCATCCCCGCATCGGTCTCACAGTCGCCAAGAAAAATGTTAAGCGTGCGCATGAACGCAATCGGATTAAACGTCTGACGCGTGAAAGCTTCCGTTTACGTCAGCACGAACTGCCTTCAATGGATTTCGTGGTGGTGGCGAAGAAAGGGGTTGCCGACCTCGATAACCGTGCTCTCTCGGAAGCGTTGGAAAAATTATGGCGCCGCCACTGTCGCCTGGCTCACGGGTCCTGATAGCCCTCATTCGGGTCTATCAACGCCTGATTAGTCCGCTACTCGGGCCGCACTGCCGTTTCACACCAACATGCTCAAGCTACGGAATTGAGGCATTGCGCAGGTTTGGAGTGATAAAAGGCAGTTGGTTGACGGTGAAACGCGTATTAAAATGCCACCCTTTACACCCCGGTGGAGACGACCCCGTCCCCCCAGGACCCTTTGATACCAGAGAACACTAACGATGGATTCGCAACGCAATCTTCTTATCATCGCTTTGTTGTTCGTGTCTTTCATGATCTGGCAGGCATGGGAGCAGGATAAAAATCCTCAACCCCAGCAGCAGACCACGCAGACTACGACCACCGCAGCGGGTAGCGCCGCCGACCAGGGCGTACCGGCCAGTGGCCAGGGGAAACAGATTACGGTTAAGACCGATGTGCTTGAGCTGACAATCAACACCCGTGGTGGTGATGTTGAGCAGGCGCTGCTGTTGACCTACCCGAAAGAGCTGAAGTCTAACGAACCGTTCCAGTTACTGGAAACCACGCCTGAGTTTATCTACCAGGCGCAGAGCGGCCTGACCGGTCGTGATGGCCCGGATAACCCGGCTAACGGTGCGCGTCCACTGTATAACGTCGAGAGCGACACCTTTGTACTGGCTGATGGTCAGAACGAACTCGCGATCCCGATGACGTACACCGACGCCGCAGGCAACACCTTCACTAAAACCTTCACCCTGAAACGCGGTGAATATGCGGTGAACGTGGGCTACAGCGTACAGAACGCCAGTGCGAAACCGCTGGAACTGTCGACCTTTGGCCAGCTGAAGCAGTCCATCAATCTGCCGTCTCACCGTGACACCGGAAGCAGCAACTTTGCGCTGCATACCTTCCGTGGCGCGGCGTACTCCACGCCAGACGCGAAGTATGAGAAATACAAATTTGACACCATTGCCGATAACGAAAACCTGAACGTTAGTTCCAAAGGCGGTTGGGTTGCGATGCTGCAACAGTATTTCGCAACGGCCTGGATCCCAAACAACGACGGTACGAATAACTTCTATACCGCGAATCTGGGTAACGGTCTTGCAGCCATCGGCTACAAATCTCAGCCGGTTCTGGTTCAGCCGGGTCAAACCGGTAAGATGGCAAGCACCCTGTGGGTCGGCCCGGAAATTCAGGACAAAATGGCCGCTGTTGCGCCGCACCTGGATCTGACCGTTGATTACGGTTGGTTGTGGTTCATCTCTCAGCCGCTGTTTAAGCTGCTGAAGTTCATCCACAGCTTCCTGGGTAACTGGGGCTTCTCCATCATCGTTATCACCTTCATCGTTCGTGGCATCATGTACCCGCTGACTAAAGCGCAGTACACCTCCATGGCGAAGATGCGTATGCTGCAGCCGAAGATTGCGGCGATGCGTGAGCGTCTGGGCGATGACAAACAGCGTCAGAGCCAGGAAATGATGGCCCTGTATAAAGCAGAGAAAGTCAACCCACTGGGTGGTTGCTTCCCGCTGCTGATTCAGATGCCAATCTTCCTTGCGCTGTACTACATGCTGATGGGTTCCGTTGAGCTGCGCCATGCGCCGTTCGCACTGTGGATCCATGACCTGTCCGCACAGGACCCGTACTACATCCTGCCGATCCTGATGGGCGTGACGATGTTCTTCATCCAGAAGATGTCGCCGACCACCGTGACCGACCCGATGCAGCAGAAGATCATGACCTTTATGCCGGTCATCTTCACCGTGTTCTTCCTGTGGTTCCCGTCAGGTCTGGTGCTGTACTATATCGTCAGCAACCTGGTGACCATCATCCAGCAGCAGCTGATTTATCGTGGTCTGGAAAAACGTGGCCTGCATAGCCGCGAAAAGAAAAAGTCCTGATTCGGTAAGTTAACGCTAAAATAAGGGCGGTCGATTGACCGCCTTTTTTATTTGTATTGAACGAGACCAACCATGAGCCATAACGACACTATCGTCGCCCAGGCAACCCCACCGGGACGCGGTGGTGTAGGCATTCTGCGCATCTCCGGCCTGAAGGCGCGCGAGGTGGCCGAAGCGGTGCTGGGTAAACTGCCAAAGCCGCGCTACGCTGATTACCTGCCGTTTAAAGATACCGACGGCACGCCGCTGGACCAAGGCATTGCGCTGTGGTTCCCCGGCCCGAACTCCTTCACCGGCGAAGACGTGCTGGAGCTGCAGGGCCACGGCGGCCCGGTTATCCTCGACCTGCTGTTAAAACGTATCCTGACCCTGCCTGGCCTGCGCATTGCGAAACCGGGCGAGTTCTCCGAGCGTGCCTTCCTCAACGACAAGCTCGACCTGGCGCAGGCAGAAGCGATTGCAGACCTGATCGACGCCAGTTCTGAACAGGCGGCCCGCTCCGCTCTGAACTCGCTGCAGGGGGCATTCTCCGCCCGCGTAAATCACCTTGTGGAAGCACTTACTCACCTGCGGATCTACGTGGAAGCGGCTATCGACTTCCCGGATGAGGAGATCGACTTCCTCTCTGACGGTAAAATCGAAGCGCAGCTCAACCAGGTAATGAACGATCTCGACGCCGTGCGCGCCGAAGCGCGCCAGGGAAGCCTGCTGCGTGAAGGGATGAAGGTCGTTATCGCCGGACGTCCTAACGCCGGGAAATCGAGCCTGCTGAACGCCCTGGCGGGCCGTGAAGCGGCGATCGTCACCGACATTGCCGGCACCACCCGCGACGTGCTGCGCGAGCATATCCACATCGACGGGATGCCGCTGCATATTATCGACACAGCGGGCCTGCGCGATGCCAGCGACGAAGTTGAACGCATCGGTATCGAACGCGCCTGGCAGGAGATCGAACAGGCTGACCGCGTGCTGTTTATGGTGGACGGCACCACGACCGACGCCGTTGACCCGGCAGAGATCTGGCCGGACTTTATCGCCCGTCTGCCGGCGAAACTGCCGATCACCGTGGTGCGTAACAAAGCGGACGTGACCGGCGAAACGCTGGGCATCAGCGATGTGAATGGTCACTCACTGATTCGCCTGTCGGCGCGTACCGGTGAAGGCGTTGACGACCTGCGCAACCATCTCAAGCAGAGCATGGGCTTTGACACCAGCATGGAAGGCGGTTTCCTCGCGCGTCGTCGTCACCTGCAGGCGCTGGAAGAGGCGGCAAACCACCTTGTTCAGGGTAAAGCGCAGCTGATCGGCGCGTGGGCGGGCGAACTGCTGGCGGAAGAGCTGCGTCTGGCGCAGCAGAATCTGAGTGAGATCACCGGGGAGTTTACGTCGGACGATCTGCTGGGACGAATTTTCTCGAGCTTCTGTATCGGTAAGTAAGGCCCGATCACTGATGGTGATTTCCTCTTGGGAAATCACCATTGTCCAAATGGCAACTCGCCTAATCTCTTTTCACCCCCTATCCTGCATGCCTGCATCTATGGGGGGGTTATGGCGCGTTTTCTGTTTTGTAGTTTCGCATTAGTTCTGCTTTATCCGTCCGGCATTGATATGTATCTGGTGGGATTGCCGCACATCGCCCGCGATCTGGGCGCCAGCGAAGCGCAGCTGCATATCGCGTTTTCGGCCTACCTCGCGGGGATGGCATCGTCGATGGTCTTTGCCGGGAAGATTGCGGATAAGGCAGGCCGTCAGCCCGTCGCCATAACCGGCGCCATCATTTTTGCCCTGGCCTCTCTTCTCTGCTCACAGGCGCAAAACAGCACCTTGTTCCTGGCCGGACGGTTTATTCAGGGCATTGGAGCCGGTGGCTGCTACGTCGTCGCTTTTGCCATTTTGCGCGACACCTTAAGCGCCCAGCGTCGCGCTAAGGTGCTGTCGATGCTGAACGGCATTACCTGCATCATCCCGGTGCTGGCCCCGGTCGTGGGATATCTGATCATGCTGAAATTCCCGTGGCAGAGCCTGTTCTGGACCATGGCGGCGATGGGCGCGCTGGTGTTTGTCCTGTCCATCGCCGTGCTGAAAGAGACCCACCCGGGCTCGCAGAATACCAGTCATACCGCAGCCATTCACCCAGCCGAGAAGCTGCTTAACCGCTTTTTTCTCAGTCGTCTGGCCGTGACCACGTTAAGCGTGGCGGTGATCCTGACCTATGTAAACGTTTCCCCGGTTTTACTGATGGAAACCATGGGCTTCGATCGGGGTGAGTATTCAACGGTGATGGCATTAACCGCCATGGTCAGTATGGCAGTGTCGTTTTCTACCCCGTTTGCGCTAAATGTTTTTAGCCAGCGTACGTTGATGCTGACCTCACAGGTTTTATTCCTCACGGCAGGCGCGATCCTGGCAACCGCCAGCTCGCATGCGGTAATGCTGGCCGGCATTACCCTCATTTGCGCCGGGTTCTCGGTTGGCTTTGGCGTGGCGATGAGTCAGGCGCTTGGTCCCTTCTCGCTGCGGGCAGGCGTGGCAAGCTCGGTGCTGGGAATTGCGCAGGTCTGCGGCTCGTCGCTGTGGATTTGGCTGGCGGCGGTCATCGGGCTTAACGCGCTGAATATGCTGATCGGGGTTCTGATTGGCTGTAGCATACTGTGCATCACCTTACTTATGGTCATCCAGCCCGCGGCGCATTATGAAGAAGCCCATCAGCAGTCTCGATCTTAACCTGTTGCTGTGCCTGCAGCTTTTGCTGCAGGAGCGCAGCGTCACCAAAGCGGCGAAACGGATGAACGTGACGCCGTCTGCGGTGAGTAAATCGCTGGCCAAGCTGCGTGACTGGTTTGACGACCCGCTGTTTGTCAAAACGCCGTTGGGGCTGCTGCCGACCCCGCTGACGGTAAGCCTGGAGCAGGATCTGGCTGACTGGATGCAAATCGGCAACCAGATCCTCGATAAATTCCACCATGATTCCCCGGGCGGGCTAACGTTCGTGCTGGCCGCCGAAACGCCGTTGATGCTGATCCGCTTTAACGCCCTGCTGGAGCAGGTGAACCAGCGCTATCCGCAGGCTACGGTGAAGATGCGTCACTGGGATTACGACTCGCTGGACGCCATTACGCGTGGAGAGGTGGATCTGGGATTCACCGGACGCGAAACGCACCCGCGCTCGCGTGAATTGCTGAAGCTAATGCCGTGGTTCATCGACTATGAGATCCTGTTCAGCGACTGTCCGTGCGTGTATCTGCGTGAGGATCACCCCGCGCTACAGGATGAATGGAACCTCGAGACCTTCCTGCGCTACCCGCACATCAGCATCTTCTGGGAACGCAGCGACACCTGGGCACTGGACGAAGTGCTAAAGGAGATGGGTCGGGAGAGAAACATTGCCATGAGCGTGCCGGGCTTTGAGCAGTCGATGTTTATGGCGGCCCAGCCCGGCCATAACTATATCGCCACCGCTCCGCACTACTGCCATCACTACAATCAACTCCACCAGCGGAAGCTGATCGCGCTGCCCATTCCCATTGACGAAGCGCAGGCTGAAAAGCTTACCGTTCCCTTCACGCTGATCTGGCATAAACGGAACAGCCATAATCCGAAAATCCTCTGGCTGCGGGAAACCATCAAGGCGCTGTACGGTGCCAGCGATCCAATTTTTGCCTAAGAAAATGTAAAGTTCGGTCCTGAGGCTTCTCTTACTCCCATTTACTGATTAAAACAGGAGTCAAGTTAAGCGATAATCATGTAACCGTTTAACCGATTACGACCATTATCAAGGAGCGAAAAATGGCTACGCACTTTGCAAGAGGGATACTTACGGAAGGACGTCTCGTATCGGCAAGAATTTCTTCAGCCTGTCACAGTGAAGCACTCACTCTCCCGGAACACCGCAGAACGCGGTTTTTAGCTTCCCGGGCGCTTCTCGCAGAACTGCTGTTTATGCTGTACGGCACCAGCGAGCTGCCGGACATCATTACCCAACCCGAAGGTCGCCCGGTCTTTGCCGACCCGGATCTCCCTCGTTTTTCGATTGCCTACGCGGGCAATATCATTGGCGTCGCGCTGACCACCGAAGGGGATTGTGGGCTGGATATGGAACTTCAGCGCGCGACACGTAGCTTGCATGGCGGTAATGCGCATGAAGACTATCCGCTCTCCAGCAATGAGAGGCTGTGGGTACGCAACCAGAACGATCCTGTCGAAGCCCGAGCCCAGCTCATTACCCTGCGCCAGAGCATCCGCAAGCTCTGTGGATGCGCCTCAGACGACGCCAGCCTGCTGCAGCTGCTGCCAGGCTCCGGACGTCTGCGTGCCGCCCAGGCCACGCTGGTAGAGGCGCTCAGTGACGCAGAGGATGTGCTCATTTGGTCCATTGCGGTTACCCCCGCCATCGAACGCATGAAAATCTGGGAATTTGACAGCCAACAGGGATGGCGTAGCCTTCCTGATGTGCCCGAGCGCGCCAACGAGCCCGCCGCACGCCTGATGCGTTTAACCAGTTTACCGGCAGAAAAAGCATTCACCCTTAGCTGATCCAATCAGGGTCATCATGATGAAACAGGAGTAATCATGTCTGATACGTTGAAAGTAGTTACGTTACTGGGAAGCCTGCGCAAAGGTTCATTTAACGGGATGGTTGCCCGCACGCTGCCACAGCTGGCACCGGCAGGAATGGAAATTAGCGCCCTGCCGTCTATTGGCGATATTCCGCTGTATGACGCTGACCTACAGCAGGAAGAGGGTTTTCCGCAGAGCGTTGAGGCGCTGGCAGAGCAGATCCGCCAGGCCGACGGCGTGGTCATCGTCACGCCGGAGTATAACTATTCGGTTCCGGGTGGCCTGAAGAATGCCATCGACTGGCTGTCCCGCTTACCTGAGCAGCCGCTGGCAGGCAAACCGGTGCTGATCCAGACCAGCTCAATGGGCGCCATTGGCGGCGCGCGCTGCCAGTATCATCTGCGCCAGATCCTGGTGTTCCTGGATGCGATGGTCATGAACAAGCCGGAATTTATGGGTGGTGTGATTCAGAACAAAGTCGACCCGCAAACGGGTGAAGTGGTGGATCAGAGCACGCGCGATCATCTGTCTGGCCAGCTGACGGCGTTTGGGGATTATATTAAGCGGGTGAAGGCGTAAGCTTATTGCAGCCTGATGCCCTCACCCCGGCCCTCTCCCACGGGGAGAGGGAACAAACATTAAAGCCCTTTTCGAAGAAAAGGGCTTGCTGTTTATTTGGCGTCAATAAACACAATCTTCAGCACAAACAGCAGCGCCACAACGATGACGCACGGGCTGAGGTCGCGGAAGCGGCCGGTACCGATCTTCATTACGCAGTAAGAGATAAAGCCCAGCGCGATACCTTCGGTAATCGAGAAGCTGAACGGCATCATCACGGCGGTAATAAACGCCGGCACCGCTTCGGTTAAATCATCCCACTTCACGCGTGACAGGCTGGAGGTCATCAGCACACCCACATAGATCAGCGCGCCGGCTGCCGCATACGGAGGAACCATACCCGCCAGCGGAGAGAGGAAGATCACCAGCAGGAACAGAATACCCACAACCACCGCCGTCAGGCCGGTACGGCCGCCCACGGACACGCCGGAAGACGATTCAATGTACGCGGTAACGGACGAGGTTCCGATAAAAGCGCCGGTCACAGAGGAGACGCTGTCCACAAACAGCGCCTGCTTCATGCGCGGGAATTTCCCTTTCTCATCCGCCAGGCCCGCTTTGTCGGTCACGCCAATCAGCGTGCCGGAGGAGTCAAACAGGTTGACCAGCATGAAGGAGAAAATCACGCCCGCCAGGCCCAGGTTCAGGGAACCCGCCAGATCGACGTGACCAATCACGGTAGAAACGCTCGGTGGCGCGGAGACGATACCGTTATAGTGAACATCGCCCAGCATCCAGCCCAGCAGGGTGGTGACAACGATAGACACCAGCACCGCCGCGTGAATATTACGGGAAGCCAGGATCGCGATGATAAAGAAGCCCAGCACGCCCAGCAGCACGTTATGAGAGGTCAGGTGACCGATGCTCACCAGCGTATCCGGGTTCGCCACGATAACGCCGGCGTTTTTCAGCCCCATCATACCGATGAACAGACCGATACCGCTGGTGATGCCCACGCGCAGGCTCACGGGAATGTTCGCAATCATCCAGTAACGTACGCGGAAAATGGTCAGCAGCAGCAGGCCAACCGCGCCCCAGAAGATGGCGCCCATGCCAACCTGCCACGGCAGCCCCATCGCCTGAACAACCACGAACGCGAAGAACGCATTCAGGCCCATCGCCGGTGCCAGCGCAACCGGCAGGTTAGCGAATACACCCATCAGGATGCTGCCAAGGGCCGCGATCAGACAGGTTGTCACGAAGACGGCGCTGGTATCCATGCCAGCAACGCCCAGAATTTGAGGGTTCACAAAAACGATATAGACCATCGTCAGGAAGGTGGTGAAACCAGCGATCACTTCGGTGCGTGCCGTTGTGCCGTGCTCGCGCAGTTTAAAAACGCGCTCAAGCAGACCCTGACCAGATGTCTGGGTAGTGTGTTGTTGACTCATCATCAATTCCGAACAAGGAGGGAAAATTCGTCGCTATCCTATACCAAAATGCGACAATAGTGGCGGTTACGTGATACTTTTTTCATTGATTTTGCTTATACGGCAACGATTGCGTGCCGGCGAACTGCCGTACGTAAACGTTTAACTTGTTAAAAGGGAAAGGCATGTCCGGAATTGAAGCGGTATTTTTCGACTGCGACGGTACGCTGGTCGACAGTGAGGTCATTTGTTCCCGCGCGTATGTCACCATGTTCCAGGAATTTGGCATTACGCTGGAACTCGAAGAGGTGTTTAAACGCTTTAAGGGCGTAAAGCTCTACGAGATCATCGACATCATTAACGAAGAACACGGTGTTGATCTGGCGAAAGCCGATCTGGAACCGGTGTACCGCGCCGAGGTCGCACGCCTGTTCGACTCCGAACTGGAGGTTATCTCCGGAGCTAACGCGTTGCTGGATGCGATGACGGTGCCGGTCTGCGTCGTCTCTAACGGCCCGGTCAGCAAAATGCAGCACTCGCTGGGCAAGCTTGAGATGTTGCACCATTTCCCGGAAAAACTGTTCAGCGGCTACGATATCCAGCGCTGGAAGCCAGACCCGGCGCTGATGTTCCATGCGGCAAAAGCGATGAACGTCAACGTAGAGAACTGTATTCTGGTGGATGACTCGTCTGCGGGCGCGCAGTCGGGGATTGATGCGGGGATGGAGGTGTTTTACTTCTGCGCCGACCCGCACAACAAGCCGATCGATCATCCCAATGTCACGACCTTTACCGATCTGGCGCAGCTGCCAGCGCTGTGGAAGGCGCGCGGGTGGGATATTACTCGCTGAGTTTTCCCCTCACCCCGACCCTCTCCCCTGGGGAGAGGGAGAAAACCGAATTGTCCCCTCTCCCTGTGGGAGAGGGTTAGGGTGAGGGTAAAATCACTCTTTCGGATCTTTACCCGCCAGCAGCTTGTCCAGCTCGTCGCCGCCCACGTGACGGAAGTCCTGACCTTTCACGAAGTAGAAGATGTATTCGCAAATGTTCTGGCAGCGGTCGCCGATACGCTCAATAGAGCGCGCGCAGAACAGGGCGGTCAGTACGCTTGGGATCGTACGTGAATCTTCCATCATGTAGGTCATCAGCTGACGCACGATGCCTTCATACTCCTGGTCGACCTTCTTGTCTTCACGGTAGATACGCACCGCTTCGTCCAGGTCCATACGCGCAAAGGCATCCAGCACATCGTGCAGCATCTGCACGGTGTGGCGGCCCAGCGACTCCAGGCTCACCAGCAGCGGCTGGTGCTGTTGAGAGAACTTCTCCAGCGCGGTGCGGCAGATTTTATCCGCAACGTCACCAATACGCTCCAGCTCGGCGATGGTTTTGATGATCGCCATTACCAGACGCAGATCGCTCGCCGTCGGCTGGCGTTTCGCGATAATGCGCACGCAGGCCTCGTCGATAGCGACTTCCATCATGTTGACGTTTTTGTCGCCTTCAATAACGCGCTTCGCCAGCTCGCTGTCCTGGTTGTGCATTGCCGTAATCGCATCAGAAAGCTGCTGCTCGACCATGCCGCCCATGGTCATTACCTGGGTGCGAATGCTTTCCAGCTCTGCGTTGAACTGGCCGGAAATGTGTTTATTAAGATTGAGGTTGTCCATGGTTTCTCCACATGCACTAAGGCAAATCAACCGTAGCGGCCAGTAATATAATCTTCGGTTTGTTTCTTCGCGGGCCTGGTGAACAGCGCGTCCGTATCGCTGAACTCAATCAACTCGCCCAGGTACATAAACGCCGTGTGATCGGAACAACGTGCAGCCTGCTGCATGTTATGGGTCACGATAACCACGGTGTAATCCTGCTTCAGCTCGGTGATCAGCTCTTCAATACGGCCGGTTGAGATCGGGTCCAGCGCTGAACACGGCTCATCCAGCAGCAACACTTCCGGGCGAATAGCAATACCGCGCGCAATGCACAGACGCTGCTGCTGACCACCGGAGAGAGAGTAACCGCTCTGGTGCAACTTATCTTTGGTTTCGTTCCATAATGCGGCCTTGGTCAAAGCCCACTGCACGCGCTCGTCCATATCGGCACGGGAGAGTTTTTCAAACAGACGCACGCCAAACGCGATGTTGTCATAAATCGACATCGGGAAAGGCGTTGGTTTCTGGAACACCATCCCCACTTTGGCGCGCAGCAGGGCGATATCCTGCGCCTGGGTCAGAATGTTTTCACCGTCCAGGATGATTTCACCCTCAGCGCGCTGCTCCGGATAGAGCGAATACATTTTGTTAAAGGTGCGCAGCAGCGTGGATTTCCCACAGCCGGACGGACCGATAAATGCCGTGACCTGGTTCTTCGCGATATCCAGGTTGATGTTCTTCAGGGCATGGAATTTGCCGTAGTAGAAGTTCAAATCACGAACCTGAATCTTACCCGGGGCAGTATCAACCATACTCATTGACTCATTTCCTCATTCGGCGCCGCGAGCTGCCGCGCCGTAAAAAATTAACCGTGTTTCTTCTTCGCGAAAATGACGCGCGCCAGAATGTTCAGCAACAGTACGCAAAGGGTAATGATCAGCACCCCGGCCCAGGCCAGCTGCTGCCATTCCGCGAATGGGCTCATCGCAAATTTAAAGATCGTCACCGGCAGGTTGGCGATCGGCTGCATCATGTCCGTGCTCCAGAACTGATTGGAGAGAGACGTAAACAGCAGCGGCGCCGTTTCACCCGCGATACGCGCAACCGCCAGCAGGATACCGGTCATGATCCCGGAGACGGACGCCTTCAGCGTAATTGCAGAGATCATCTTCCATTTCGGCGTACCCAGCGCATAAGCCGCTTCACGCAGGCTGTCCGGCACCAGTTTCAGCATGTTCTCGGTGGTACGAATAACAATCGGCACCTGTAGCAGCGCCAGGGCAATCACGCCCGCCCAGCCGGAGAAGTGTTCCATCTGCGCCACCACCACGGTGTAAACAAACAGACCCACGACGATAGAAGGTGCAGACAGCAGAATGTCGTTGATGAAGCGAATGACTTCGGCCAGCCAGGATTTACGACCGTATTCAGCCAGGTAGATACCCGCCATGATGCCCAGCGGCGTGCCGAAGACCGTCGCCCAGAGGATCAGCAAGCCGCTGCCCGCCAGGGCATTAGCCAGGCCACCACCCGCCGTGTTCGGCGGTGGCGTCATTTCGGTGAAAAGCGACAGTGACATCCCGTCAATCCCGCGAACGACCGTCGAGAAGAGGATCCAGACCAGCCAGAACAGGCCGAACGCCATTGTCGCCATAGAGAGCGACAGGGCAATACGGTTTTTCATGCGGCGTCTGGCCTGCATTTTGCGGCGGGATTCCGCCAGTTCAGCGGTAGCTTGCATTTCGAGAGTGGCCATTAGCGTGCCCCCTCATTTTTAGCGAGGCGCATAATCATCAGCTTGGAAATCGCCAGAACAATGAAGGTGATAACGAACAGAATCAGACCCAGCTCCATCAGCGCCGCCACGTGCAGCCCGGATTCCGCTTCCGCAAATTCATTCGCCAGCGCCGAGGTAATACTGTTACCCGGCATGTAGAGCGACGCGCTGTCGAGCTGGTAGGTGTTACCGATGATAAAGGTGACCGCCATGGTTTCACCCAGCGCACGACCTAAGCCCAGCATCACGCCCCCGATCACCCCATTTTTGGTGAACGGAAGGACAATGCGCCAGATAACTTCCCAGGTGGTGCAGCCGATGCCGTAGGCCGACTCTTTCATCATCACCGGCGTTTGTTCGAAGACATCGCGCATAACCGCCGCAATGTACGGAATAATCATGATGGCGAGGATCACACCTGCCGCCAGAATGCCGATACCGAAAGCCGGGCCAGAGAACAGGGCACCCACAAACGGAATGGCGGAAAGCACGTTACCGACTGGTTCCTGGAAATACGTGGCGAACAGCGGAGCAAAGATGAACAGGCCCCACATGCCGTAAACGATACTTGGAATGGCCGCCAGCAGTTCGATGGCAATACCCAGCGGGCGTCGCAGCCAGCCCGGCGCCAGCTCCGTCAGGAACAGGGCAATACCAAAGCTCACCGGAACCGCAATCAGCAGGGCGATGAACGAGGTCACCAGCGTGCCGTAAATCGGCACCAGGGCACCGTAGATGTCGTTCGGCGCGTCCCACTCTTTGGTCCACAGGAAGGAAAAACCGAATTTCTGGATGCTCGGCCATGAGGAGAAAATCAGAGACACGATAATGCCGCCCAGCAGCAATAGCACAATCAGCGCAGCCAGTTTCACCAGCGCGCTGAAAATCATGTCACCTTTTTTACCCGGAGGGTTAAATGCAGGCTTGGTTGCAGCCATAAATTACTCTTCTGTTTGAGACGTTTTTACGAATATGCCCGGTGGCGCTGACGCTTACCGGGCCTACAGCTTAAACCGTAGGGCGGGTGAGCGCAGCGCCACCCGCCATCTTCGTTAAATATATCCTGTTAGTACAGCGCTTTACCGCTGCTGTCTTTCACGTTGGTTTTCCATGCAGCGCGAATCTGCTCAACTACGTTGTCCGGCAGGGTGGCGTAATCCAGGGCGTTAGCCTGTTTGCCGCCGTTTTTGTACGCCCAGTCGAAGAACTTCAGCACTTCGGCGCCCTGCTCAGGTTTCTTCTGCTCTTTGTGAACCAGGATGAAGGTGGTAGAGGTGATTGGCCATGCACCTTCGCCTTTCTGGTTAGTCAGATCCTGCGCGAAGGATTTGCTCCAGTCAGCGCCTTTCGCCGCGTTAGCAAAGTTCTCTTCGGTCGGGCTAACCGGTTTGCCGTCGGCTGAAACCAGTTTGGTGTAGGACAGGTTGTTCTGCTTAGCGTACGCATACTCTACGTAACCAATTGAGCCAGGCAGACGCTGTACGAATGCGGCGATACCGTCGTTACCTTTACCGCCCAGACCGGTTGGCCAGTTAACGGTAGAGCCGGAGCCGACTTTAGATTTCCACTCTTCGTTCACTTTTGCCAGGTAGCTGGTGAACACGAAAGAGGTACCGGAACCATCCGCGCGGCGAACCACGGCGATGTTCTGAGAAGGCAGCTTCAGGCCTGGGTTGAGTTTAGCGATCGCTTCGTCATCCCATTTTTTGATTTTGCCCAGGTAGATGTCACCCAGCGTCTTGCCGTCCAACACCAGCTCACCCGACTTCACGCCCGGCAGGTTGATGGCCAGAACCACACCGCCGATCACGGTTGGGAACTGGAACAGGCCTTCCTGAGCCAGTTTGTCATCAGACAGCGGAGCGTCTGATGCGCCGAAATCAACAGTGTTCGCGGTAATTTGTTTAACGCCACCGGAGGAGCCGATACCCTGATAGTTAACCTTGTTACCGGTTTCTTTCTGGTAGGTATCCGCCCATTTGGCATACACCGGCGCAGGGAAGGTTGCACCAGCGCCAGTCAGGCTTGCTTCTGCAAATACAGAGAACGCGCTCAGAGATAAGGTCGCGGCGACAACAGTTGCGACAGTGGTACGCATAACTTTCATAATGTCTCCTGCAAGATTTTCGTAAATCGTTGTTTAGTGGCTACGATGAGCAAAATAGGACAAACAGGTGACAGATAAATGTACGAATTATGACAGTTTTATGACAACGTAAATTTCACTTAAAAATCAGCAAAAGAAAGCATATTTTTCATCGCGTTAGCCGCTTTTATGACAAGGCGTTTTCAGAAATATTTTCTTTATGTGACACTGAAAAAAGTAGCTGAAGATGACAAATTGTCATTATTAAAAACGAGAAAGGATTGATTAAAAACAAGCCGGGAAGGATAAAAAAGCTCCACCCGAAGGTGGAGCCTGAAGGGATTATTCTACGGTAACCGATTTCGCCAGGTTACGCGGCTGGTCAACGTCGGTGCCTTTGATCAGAGCAACGTGATAGGCCAGCAGCTGCAGCGGAACGGTGTAGAAGATTGGTGCGATAACCTCTTCCACATGCGGCATTTCGATGATGTGCATGTTGTCGTTGCTGACAAAACCGGCATCTTTGTCGGCGAAGACGTACAGAACACCGCCGCGGGCGCGCACTTCTTCGATGTTAGACTTCAGTTTTTCCAGCAGTTCGTTGTTTGGTGCCACAACGATGACCGGCATATCCGCGTCAATCAGCGCCAGCGGGCCGTGCTTCAGCTCACCAGCCGCATAGGCTTCAGCGTGAATGTAGGAGATCTCTTTCAGCTTCAGCGCGCCTTCCAGCGCAATCGGATACTGATCGCCACGACCCAGGAACAGGGCGTGATGTTTGTCAGAGAAATCTTCCGCCAGCGCTTCAATGCGTTTGTCCTGAGACAGCATCTGCTCAATACGGCTCGGCAGCGCCTGCAGGCCGTGAACGATGTCGTGCTCAACGGACGCATCTTCACCTTTCAGACGCGCCAGCTTCGCCACCAGCATCAGCAGAACGGTCAGCTGAGTGGTAAACGCTTTGGTGGAGGCCACACCGATTTCTGTGCCCGCTTTGGTCATCAGCGCCAGATCGGACTCACGCACCAGCGATGAGCCAGGAACGTTACAGATAGCCAGAGAGCCCAGGTAACCCAGCTCTTTAGACAGACGCAGCGCTGCCAGCGTATCCGCCGTTTCGCCGGACTGGGAAAGGGTGATCATCAGGCTGTTACGACGCACCGCGGATTTGCGATAGCGGAATTCAGACGCGATTTCCACATCGCACGGCACGCCCGCCAGGGATTCAAACCAGTAGCGAGAAACCATACCGGAGTTGTAAGAGGTGCCGCAGGCCACGATCTGAATATGCTCGACCTTGCCAAGCAGTTCGTTCGCGTTTGCGCCCAGCTCGCTCAGATCCACTTCACCGTGGCTGATGCGCCCGGTCAGCGTGTTTTTGATGGCGTTTGGCTGCTCGTAAATCTCTTTCTGCATGTAGTGACGGTAAGCGCCTTTGTCGCCCGCGTCGTACTGCAGATTCGATTCGATCTCCTGACGTTTCACCTGCTCGCCTTTGGTATCGAAGACGGTCACGCTGCGACGGGTCACTTCCGCGATATCACCCTCTTCGAGGAAGATAAAGCGACGGGTGACCGGCAGGAGCGCCAGCTGGTCAGAAGCGATGAAGTTTTCGCCCATACCCAGACCGATAACCATCGGGCTACCGGAACGCGCGGCCAGCAATGTGGACGGATCGCGGGAATCCATGATCACCGTACCGTACGCACCGCGCAGCTGAGGGATAGCACGCAGCACCGCATCACGCAGTGTACCGCCCTGCTCCAGCTCCCAGTGCACCAGGTGAGCAATCACTTCGGTGTCAGTTTCAGAGACGAAGGTGTAGCCGCGCGCTTTCAGTTCTTCGCGCAGCGGTTCGTGGTTTTCGATAATGCCGTTGTGCACGACCACGATGTGTTCAGACACATGCGGGTGCGCGTTACCTTCAGACGGTTCGCCGTGCGTCGCCCAGCGGGTGTGCGCAATACCGGTACCACCGTGCAGCGGATGTTCTTCCGCGGCCTGGGCCAGCATCTGCACTTTACCGAGACGACGCAGACGGGTCATATGACCTTCTGCATCGACGACAGCCAGACCGGCAGAGTCGTAACCACGGTATTCCAGACGACGTAAACCTTCGAGAAGGATTTCAGCAATATCACGCTGCGCAACTGCGCCAACAATTCCACACATAATTTTAGATTCCGAATTTAGGCATTATGCCTGCGTTGTCGCTGACCTGTATTTTCCCTGCGTCTTTCACGCTGCGGCTGCGTTGGCTTCTCGTACTCGCCACGGTCACTTACTTAAGTAAGCTCCCATGGACTCATACGCTTGCCGCCTTGCCACAACGCGAAATCCTTTGGGTAACGCCCTTTCCGGGCACCCCGAGCCTTGTAGAGAGTGGGGTTATTTTTATGGGTACTGCTTGTGGGGGGAGGATTATATTATCCCCTCACCCCGGCCCTCTCCCCAAAGGGGCGAGGGAGAAAAACACCACACCGAACGATCCCCTCTCCCCTTTGAGGAGAGGGTTAGGGTGAGGGGTAAATCCGTTACTTTTTCTTCACCGGGCGTTTCCAGCCCTGCTTGCTGACCTGCGGCACGCGGCTTAACACCAGCTCGTTCTCGGCCACATCGCGCGTAACGGTTGTTCCGGCGGCGATAGTCACTCCGTTACCCACGGTAACAGGCGCCACCAGCTGCGTATCGGAGCCAACGAACACGTCGTCACCGATGATGGTTTTAAACTTATTCGCACCGTCATAGTTACAGGTAATAGTCCCTGCACCAATATTCACGTTATTGCCAATTTCCGCGTCGCCCAGATAGGTCAGATGACCGGCTTTCGAGCCTTTACCCAGACGCGCTTTTTTCATCTCCACGAAGTTACCCACGTGAGCGCCTTCCAGCAGCTCAGCGCCCGGGCGCAGACGCGCAAACGGGCCGATGGTACAGGCCGCATCCAGACGGGCATCTTCCACCACGCTATACGGGCTGATTTCGCAGTCGTCGCCGATGACGCTGTTTTTAATCACGCAGCCGGCGCCAATTTTGACGCGATTGCCCAGCGTGACGTGACCTTCGAGGATAACGTTCGTATCAATTTCAACGTCACGACCGTGAGAAAACGAACCACGCAGATCGAAACGCGCCGGATCGCGCAGCATCACGCCCGCCAGCAGCAGTTTTTCGGCCTGCTCGGACTGATAAACGCGCTCCAGGCGGGAAAGCTGAAGACGGTTATTCACCCCTTCGGTTTCGCTGATGCGCGCCGGATGAACCGCCGCAATCTCACGTCCTTCCTGGTACGCCATCGCAATGATGTCGGTGATGTAGAATTCACCCTGTGCGTTGTTGTTGTTGAGCTGAGACAGCCAGCGCTTCATGTCCGCGCCACTGGCAATCAGAATACCGGTGTTGATCTCCTGAATCTGGCGCTGTTCGTCGCTGGCATCTTTATGCTCAACAATACCCGTGACGTTGCCGTTTTCACGGGTGATGCGGCCATAACCGCTTGGATCGTCCAGCACGACGGTCAACAAACCGATACCGCCCTGCGGTTTGGCTTCACGCAGGCGAGTCAGGGTTTCAACGGAGATCAGCGGGACATCGCCGTAGAGCATCAAAATGTCTTCGTCATCCTCAAAGAAAGGCGCAGCCTGCTGCATCGCATGGCCTGTGCCCAGCTGTTCGGCCTGAAGCACCCAGTTGAGCTTGTCATCGCTCAGCGTCTTTTTAAGCAGATCGCCGCCGTGGCCGTAGACCAGGTGGACCTGACCGGCACCCAGTTCGTTCGCTGCATCAATGACATGCTGCACCATTGGCTTTCCTGCAAGCGTGTGGAGCACCTTAGGCAGATCGGAATACATGCGGGTCCCTTTGCCAGCGGCAAGGATCACCACGCTCATCGCACTGTTTGACATACGCATCCTGACGGTAGTTTGAGTGTGAAGTAAAAACGTTTGATGCTTAAAATTCTACATCTTTTTCATCATGAATTAAGGCCGAAAAAAAAAGCCAGCCTGGTATCCAGACTGGCTTTTGTGCTTTTCAAGCCGGTGTTACATCGCTTTTTTGGTCAACTCGATAACGCGCAGTTTCGCGATCGCTTTGGCCAGCTCCGCAGACGCCTGAGCGTAATCCACGTCACCATGAGAGCTGCTAATGTGCTCTTCAGCCTTACGCTTCGATTCCAGGGCTCGCGCTTCGTCGAGATCCTGTCCACGGATAGCGGTATCGGCCAGAACGGTCACACTGCCAGGCTGCACTTCAAGAATGCCGCCGGAGAGATAGATAAACTCTTCGTGACCGAACTGTTTAACGATGCGGATCATACCAGGCTTAATGGCGGTGAGCAGCGGTGCGTGACCCGGGAAAATACCCAGTTCACCTTCACTACCCGTTACCTGGATTTTCTCGACCAGACCAGAGAACATTTGTTGCTCTGCGCTGACGACGTCCAGGTGGTAAGTCATTGCCATATCACCCTCCGATTAAGGCGTTAAAGTTTTTTGGCTTTTTCCACGGCTTCGTCGATGGAACCAACCATGTAGAACGCCTGCTCCGGCAGGTGATCGTATTCGCCTTCCATTATGCCTTTAAAGCCACGGATGGTGTCTTTCAGGGAAACGTATTTACCCGGAGAACCGGTGAATACTTCCGCAACGAAGAACGGCTGGGACAGGAAGCGCTGGATCTTACGCGCACGTGCTACCACCAGTTTGTCTTCTTCAGACAGTTCATCCATACCCAGGATGGCGATGATGTCTTTCAGTTCCTGGTAACGCTGCAGCAGGGACTGTACGCCACGCGCGGTGTCGTAGTGTTCCTGACCAACAACCAGTGGATCCAGCTGACGGCTGGTGGAGTCCAGCGGGTCAACGGCCGGGTAGATACCCAGAGACGCGATCTGACGGCTCAGTACCACGGTTGCATCTAAGTGCGCAAAGGTGGTTGCTGGAGATGGGTCAGTCAAGTCATCCGCAGGTACGTATACCGCCTGAACGGAGGTGATAGAACCGGTTTTGGTAGAGGTGATACGTTCCTGAAGAACACCCATCTCTTCCGCCAGCGTAGGCTGATAACCTACCGCTGAAGGCATACGACCCAGCAGTGCAGATACTTCCGTACCGGCCAGGGTGTAACGATAGATGTTATCAACGAACAGCAGAACGTCACGGCCTTCGTCACGGAATTTCTCAGCCATCGTCAGACCGGTCAGCGCAACGCGCAGACGGTTTCCAGGTGGCTCGTTCATCTGGCCGTAAACCAGGGATACTTTGTCCAGAACGTTGGAGTCGGTCATTTCGTGGTAGAAGTCGTTACCCTCACGAGTACGTTCACCTACGCCCGCAAACACGGAGTAACCGGAGTGCTCGATCGCGATGTTACGGATCAGCTCCATCATGTTTACGGTTTTACCAACACCCGCACCACCGAACAGACCGACTTTACCGCCCTTCGCGAACGGACACATCAGGTCGATAACTTTGATACCGGTTTCCAGCAGTTCCTGAGAGCTTGACAGCTCTTCGTAGGAAGGTGCTGCGCGGTGGATAGCCCAACGCTCTTCTTCACCGATGTCGCCTTTCATGTCGATTGGCTGACCCAATACGTTCATGATACGACCCAGTGTTGCTTTACCTACCGGGACTTCGATCGGGTGCTCAAGGTCTTTTACTTCCAGACCACGACGCAGACCGTCGGAAGAACCCATAGCGATGGTACGCACGATACCGCCGCCGAGCTGCTGCTGAACTTCCAGCACCAGGCTCTCGTTACCATTCTGTACCTCAAGCGCGTCGTACACGCGTGGTACGGCGTCCTGAGGGAACTCGACGTCCACCACGGCGCCGATTACCTGGACAATCTTTCCAGTAGCCATCTTGAATCCTCTACGTAATTCGTAAACCTGGTTAAACCGCGGCGGCCCCCGAGACGATCTCGGTGAGTTCCTGAGTAATGCTGGCCTGACGAGCTTTGTTGTAAACCAACTGCAGCTCTTTAATCAGGCTGCCGCCATTATCGGTCGCGGCTTTCATCGCCACCATTCGTGCGGCCTGCTCGCTGGCCAGGTTTTCTACAACGCCCTGATAAACCTGAGATTCAACGTAACGACGCAGCAGGGTATCCAGCAGCGGTTTCGGATCGGGTTCATACAGGTAATCCCAGGCTTTTTGCTTCAGCTCGTCATCTTCTGATGCCGGTAATGGCAGCATCTGAGTGAGCGTTGGAACCTGAGACATGGTGTTAATGAATTTGTTGCTGACAACGTACAGTCTGTCCAGACGGCCTTCATCATAGGCCTGCAACATCACTTTAACCGGGCCGATCAGTTCGGACAGGGACGGGTTATCACCCATACCTGTCACCTGAGCGACAATATTGCCACCAACGGAGTTAAAGAAAGAGACGCCTTTAGAGCCGATCATTGCGATATCGCACTGAACGCCTTTTTCAGACCATGCTTTCATATCCGCCAGCAGTTTTTTGAACAGGTTAATGTTCAAGCCGCCACACAGACCACGGTCGGTCGACACCACCAGGTAGCCCACGCGCTTAACGTCGCGTTCTTCCAGGTAAGGGTGCTTATATTCCAGATTACCGTTCGCAAGGTGACCAATCACTTTGCGCATGGTTTCTGCATAAGGACGGCTGGCCGCCATGCGATCCTGCGATTTACGCATTTTGGAAGCGGCGACCATCTCCATCGCTTTAGTGATCTTTTGCGTGTTCTGGACGCTTGCGATCTTACTACGTATCTCTTTTGCGCCGGCCATGAGCTTCTCCTCAATGCCAGGCGGCTTGTCCTGAGACAAGCCGCCGGACGATTACCAGGATTGGGTTGCTTTGAAGGAATCGAGGATAGCTTTCAGCTTGCCTTCGATTTCGTCGTTATAGCCACCGGTCTGGTTGATCTCTTGCATCAGCGGAGCGTGATCACGGTCAACGTAAGCCAGCAGAGCGGCTTCGAAGCTACCGATTTTCGCCAGTTCCACATCTTCGAGGTAACCGCGTTCAGCCGCGAACAGTACCAGGCCCTGCTGAGCAACAGACATTGGTGCGTACTGTTTCTGCTTCAGCAGCTCGGTCACTTTCTGACCGTGGCTCAGCTGTTTACGGGTTGCTTCGTCCAGATCGGATGCGAACTGAGAGAACGCAGCCAGTTCACGATACTGTGCCAGCGCGGTACGGATACCACCGGACAGTTTCTTGATGATCTTGGTCTGAGCAGCACCACCAACACGGGATACGGAGATACCCGGGTTAACCGCCGGACGGATACCGGAGTTAAACAGGTTGGTTTCCAGGAAGATCTGACCATCGGTAATGGAGATTACGTTAGTCGGAACGAACGCAGAAACGTCACCCGCCTGGGTTTCAATGATCGGCAGAGCGGTCA
The DNA here is from genome assembly GCF_007035645.1 of Enterobacter asburiae. NCBI lineage: Bacteria > Pseudomonadati > Pseudomonadota > Gammaproteobacteria > Enterobacterales > Enterobacteriaceae > Enterobacter > Enterobacter asburiae. The sequence continues at coordinate 4,617,424 of NZ_AP019632.1, read as the reverse complement.
GAGAGCCCGTTTTACCCTTCACTTCACCTTTGGTGAAGTTCTCGACGTATTCCGCGTTAACGCGGGAAGCACGCTCCAGCAGACGAGAGTGGAGGTAAAATACGTCGCCAGGGAACGCTTCACGTCCAGGTGGACGACGGAGCAGCAGGGAAACCTGACGATAAGCAACAGCCTGTTTAGACAGGTCATCGTATACGATCAGTGCATCTTCACCGCGGTCACGGAAGTATTCGCCCATTGCGCAACCGGCATATGGCGCCAGGTATTGCAGTGCAGCAGATTCAGAAGCAGTTGCTACCACAACGATGGTGTTAGACAGTGCGCCGTGCTCTTCCAGTTTACGAACCACGTTAGAAATGGTGGACGCTTTCTGGCCGATAGCCACGTACACACATTTGATGCCGGAGTCACGCTGGTTGATGATGGCGTCGATAGCCATCGCGGTTTTACCGGTCTGACGGTCACCGATGATCAGTTCACGCTGACCACGACCGATTGGGATCATGGCATCAACGGACTTATAACCTGTCTGAACAGGCTGATCTACGGACTGACGGTCGATAACGCCTGGTGCGATAACTTCGATTGGGGAGAAGCCATCGTGCTCAACCGGACCTTTACCGTCGATTGGCGCACCCAGGGTGTTAACAACGCGACCCAGCAGGCCACGGCCAACCGGCACTTCCAGAATACGGCCAGTACACTTAACCTTCATGCCTTCGGCGAGGTCAGCGTATGGACCCATCACAACTGCACCTACGGAGTCGCGCTCCAGGTTCAGTGCGATAGCGTAACGGTTACCCGGCAGGGAAATCATCTCACCCTGCATACAATCGGCCAGGCCGTGGATGCGGATAACACCGTCACTTACAGAAACAATAGTACCTTCGTTGTGAGCTTCACTCACAACACTGAACTGAGCAATGCGCTGCTTGATCAGTTCGCTGATTTCGGTGGAATTCAGTTGCATGCTCCAGTCCCCTTAAGACTGCAAGACGTCTGCAAGGCGTTCAAGACGGCCGCGTACGCTGCCATCAATGACCATATCACCCGAACGGATGATTACGCCTGCCATTACAGACTTATCGATTTTGCAATTCAGCTTAACTTTGCGTGACAGACGTTTTTCCATCGCGGCGGTGATTTTCGCAAGCTGTTCATTACTCAGTTCAGTCGCAGAAGTCACTTCGACTTCAGCGGTTGCTTCACTAAGGGCACGTAAGTGCTCAAACTGCTCGAGAACATCCGGGAGCACACGGAGACGACCATTTTCTGCCATCACCTTAATCAGGTTCTGGCCGTTGGCATCCAGTTGCTCTCCGCACACGGCGATAAACGACGCGGCGAGAGTTTCAGGTGCTAACGCACCGGAAAGCAACTCAGCCATTTGTTCGTTTTTCGTCACCTCAGCGGCAAACGCCAGCATATCCTGCCAGCGATCGACATTTTGGTGTTCGACAGCAAAGTCAAAAGCTGCTTTGGCGTAGGGGCGAGCTACCGTAACAAATTCAGACATCAGCCCCTCCCTCCTTACAGTTCAGCGACAAGTTTGTCCACGATGTCGCTGTTAGCAGCTTCATCCACGGAACGTTCGATGATCTTCTCGGCGCCAGCAACAGCCAGAATCGCAACCTGCTTACGCAGTTCTTCACGAGCACGTTTACGCTCAGCATCAATTTCTGCCTGAGCCTGTGTCACGATCTTAGTACGTTCCTGTTCTGCTTCAGCTTTGGCTTCGTCCAGGATCTGAGAACGGCGTTTGTTAGCCTGTTCAATGATTACCTGAGCTTCAGCTTTCGCTTTTTTCAGCTGGTCTGTCGCGTTGGCCTGTGCAAGGTCCAAATCTTTCTTAGCGCGTTCTGCGGAAGCCAGACCGTCAGCAATTTCTTTCTGACGTTTTTCGATGGCAGCCATTAAAGGCGGCCATACATACTTCATGCAGAACCAGACAAAGAGAATAAACGCGATGGCCTGGCCGAGGATTGTTGCGTTCATGTTCACAGCACAATACCTCTTTAATTTCTGTGGCTTAGGGTTTTAAAACTACTACTACGCGACAGCAAACATCACGTACAGACCCAGACCTACAGCGATCATTGGGATAGCATCCACCAGACCCATAACGATAAAGAACTGAGTACGCAGCAGAGGAATCAGATCAGGTTGACGCGCTGCGCCTTCCAGGAATTTGCCCCCGAGGATGCCGATACCGATCGCAGCACCGATAGCCGCCAGACCCATCATCACAGCGGCAGCCATGTACAGCAGATCCATATTCAGGTTTTCCATGACAGTCTCCAGTTTGTTTCAATTAAAACGTAGTAGTGTTGGTAAAAAATCAGTGCTCTTCAGACGCCATCGACAGATAGACGATCGTCAGAACCATGAAGATAAAGGCTTGCAGCGTAATGATCAGGATGTGGAAAATGGCCCATGGCACATTCAGAATCCACTGTGACCACCACGGCAGAAGACCCGCGATCAGAATGAAAATCAGCTCACCCGCATACATGTTGCCGAACAGTCGCAGACCCAGTGAAACAGGTTTGGACAGCAGGCTAACGCCTTCCAGGATCAGGTTGACCGGAATAAACGCCCAGTGGTTGAACGGCTGCAAGGTAAGCTCTTTCACAAAGCCGCTTACGCCTTTCATTTTGATGCTGTAGAAAAGAATCAGGATAAATACGCCCAGCGCCATCGACAGGGTGATGTTCACGTCCGCAGACGGTACAACACGCAGCGCAGGCAGGCCGAAGATGTGCTCGCCGATAAACGGCAGCAGATCGATTGGCAGCAGGTCCATCAGGTTCATCAGGAAGACCCAAACGAACACGGTCAGGGCCAGCGGAGCAATCAGCTTGCTCTTACCATGGTACATGTCTTTGACGCTGCCATGGACGAAGCCGATGATCATTTCGATGAAAGTCTGGAATTTCCCTGGTACACCGCTGGTCGCTCGTTTAGCAACACCGCGGAACATGGCCAGGAACAGAAGACCCAAAACCACCGAGAAGAACATGGAGTCGATGTTGATCGTCCAGAAGGTGGCCGGGGGGTTATGTGGATCCACCAGCGAGAATGTACGCAGGTCCAGCTGAAGGTTATTCAGATGGTGACCTATGTAATCCTGCGGCGTCATATTTTCTGAAGCCATGATGCCTTTTACCCTTTGTTATTGATTACAGCTGGAGCCAGAACTTGTACCACCAGCACCAAAACCCACGTTGCTATCAGCGGCATGAAGACCACTTTCAAAACCGCCAGCGCCATCACCAGTAGAGCAAAGGTTAGCAACACCTTACACACTTCGCCGAGGGCGAAGGACCAGGCCACGCGGCCTTTGGCAGGTGTATGCGCCTGATGACGCCAGGCAAAAATCATAAACAACACGTTTGGCAGCACAACCGCCAAACCCCCGCACACGGCGGAGATGCCCCAGAAGGGGTCTTTGAGGCTAAACAGCAGTCCACTTGCTATCACAGCCAGAAACTGAACGAACAGAAGCTTACGAGCAACGTTTCTACTCAAGAGCGACACAGACATCACGTTTTTACTCCTGCTCCCTTCGAGGTATGCCGCGTGTCGTATAAAACGTCCTTTAAGGCTCAGAGTCAAGCATCAAAAAGCGGTCAAATTATACGGTGCGCACCCGTGATTTCAAACATTAAGTAGCGAAAAGGTGAATAAATGTTTAAATATTTTTCCCCACCGCTATTTTTTAACTTTCGCTGAAAGCGTCAACCTTCGACCAAAACTGCAAACAGCGCGAAAACGTTGGCGATAAAGCGTGCACGAGATCACAAAACACACATTTGCGATAAGGTTGTATTTATCAAAGGCGCAAATCGCGAAAATTTATCTTTATGAAATTAAAAGCAAAATGCCTTAACTATTTTCAAAACAGCCCAGTACACAATAAAAACGTTTTATTGACATTCTTAATAAATAATTAACATTGCGTTCTGGTTACTGCCTTCCACTTTTAGCAGACTTATATTTTCACAGATGACTATCTTCGCGGTGAATAAAAGTCGCCAGGTTAACCATAAGAAAAACCTTAGTGAAAAAGAGGTTAAAAGCCCGACGGTAAATCCTCTGTATTTGTGCTGTTTTTTAACATGCGAAGAACAGCACAAATTCCACATTTTTTATTAATTTTTTAAAAATTGTTTGGCTTAATTATCACCAGATGACGCTCCCCATCGAGCTGAGGAATGTGTAATTTCTCGATGGATTCAACAGCAAAACCGTCCGGGAGCTGTTCAATCTCATCGCCTGGCAACTGCCCTTTCAGCGCATAAAAGCGGCCGTTCTCCGCAGGTAAGTGTTTGCACCAGCTCACCATATCGTTGAGCGAAGCAAATGCACGGCTGATAACCCCGTCAAACGGCGGCTCTGCCGGGAACTCCTCTACCCTGCTCTGCACGGGCGTGATGTTTTCAAGCTTCAGCTCATGCTGTACCTGACGTAAAAAGCGCACGCGCTTGCCGAGGCTGTCCAGTAGCGTGAAGTGGCTCTCAGGGCGAACAATCGACAGCGGAACGCCCGGTAAACCTGGTCCCGTCCCCACGTCGATAAAACGCTCACCTTTCAGCCAGGGGGCAACCACGATGCTATCGAGAATATGGCGTACCAGCATCTCGTTGGGGTCACGTACTGAGGTCAGGTTGTACGCTTTGTTCCATTTGTTCAGCATATCGACATAGGCCACCAGCTGATTTTTCTGGTGATCGGTGAGCGAAATACCTGCCTGATCCAGCAGACGAGAGAGTTTTTTGAGCACGGTGAATACCTGTTGGAAAACTTAGATGGCGGGTGGCGCTTCGCTTACCCGCCCTACGGGTTCATCAGGCCCGGTAAGCGCAGCGCCACCGGGCAATGTTCTGGCATTATGCGCTGCGGCGCAGCATGCCCTGCTTTTTCAGCCAGACCAGCAGAATGGAAATCGCCGCAGGCGTGACGCCGGAGATACGGGATGCCTGGCCGATCGATACCGGTTTGTGATCGTTCAGCTTGGCGATCACTTCGTTGGAAAGGCCCGTCACCTGGCGGTAGTCCAGCATTTCCGGCAGCAGCGTGTTTTCGTTACGCTGCTGTTTTTCGATCTCATCCTGCTGACGCGCGATGTAACCTTCGTACTTCACCTGGATCTCAACCTGCTCTGCCGCTTCAGCGTCTTCCAGGCCAGGCGCGAACGCGGTCAGTTTGACCAGGTTCTCGTAGGTGACTTCAGGACGGCGCAGCAGATCTTCCCCGCTGGCTTCGCGCGACAGCGGCGCGGTTAAGTGAGCGTTTACTTCGGCAGCGGTTTCCGCCTGCGGATTCACCCAGGTGGTTTTCAGGCGCTGACGTTCCTGTTCAATGCGCTCCAGCTTTTCGTTGAAGCGCGCCCAGCGTTCGTCATCGACCAGACCCAGCTCGCGGCCCATTTCGGTCAGGCGCAGGTCGGCGTTATCTTCGCGCAGCATCAGGCGATATTCCGCGCGAGAGGTAAACATACGGTACGGCTCTTTGGTACCCAGCGTGCAGAGATCGTCAACCAGCACGCCCAGATACGCCTGAGAACGGCCTGGTGCCCAGCCCTCTTTCTCAGAAGAGAAGCGTGCGGCGTTCAGACCGGCAAGCAGGCCCTGTGCAGCCGCTTCTTCGTAGCCGGTAGTGCCGTTAATCTGCCCCGCGAAGAACAGACCGTGGATGAATTTGCTTTCCAGGGTTGGCTTCAGGTCGCGTGGATCGAAGAAATCGTACTCAATAGCGTAGCCGGGACGAACGATTTTCGCATTCTCCATCCCCTGCATTGAGCGAACAATTTGCATCTGTACATCGAACGGCAGGCTGGTGGAGATGCCGTTCGGGTAAATTTCGTTCGAGGTCAGCCCTTCCGGCTCCAGGAAGATCTGGTGCTGGTTACGATCGGCAAAGCGCATCACTTTGTCTTCGATCGACGGGCAGTAGCGTGGGCCGATCCCTTCGATCACGCCGGCATACATGGGGCTGCGATCGAGGTTATTGCGGATCACGTCATGGGTTTTCTCGTTGGTATGCGTGATATAGCACGGTACCTGCTGAGGATGCTGTGCCGCATTGCCCATGAACGAGAAAACCGGCATGGGGTTATCACCGTGCTGTTGCGCCAGCACGCTGAAATCAATGGTCCGCGCATCAATACGCGGCGGCGTGCCGGTTTTCAGGCGGCTGACGCGCAGCGGCAGTTCACGCAGACGGCGAGACAGTGGAATAGACGGCGGATCGCCAGCACGGCCACCGCTGTAGTTATCCAGACCGATATGAATTTTACCGTCCAGGAAGGTGCCCACGGTCAGCACCACGGCTTTCGCGCGGAATTTGAGGCCCATCTGAGTCACCGCACCCACGACGCGATCGTTCTCAACGATAAGATCTTCAACCGCCTGCTGGAAGATCATCAGGTTCGGCTGGTTCTCCAGGGCGGTACGCACAGCCTGACGGTAAAGCACGCGGTCTGCCTGGGCACGGGTCGCACGCACAGCGGGACCTTTACTCGCGTTTAGTATCCTAAACTGGATACCAGCATGATCGATCGCTTTCGCCATCAGGCCGCCAAGTGCATCCACTTCTTTTACCAGGTGTCCTTTCCCAATGCCGCCAATCGCCGGATTACAGGACATTTGTCCCAGCGTGTCGATATTGTGTGTCAAAAGCAGGGTCTGCTGACCCATACGCGCTGCGGCCATTGCGGCCTCAGTGCCTGCATGACCCCCGCCAATGATGATGACGTCAAAAGGATCCTGATAAAACATGGTGGTCTGCCTCGCGTAAAGCGGTATGAAAATGGATTGAAGCCCGGGCCGTGGATTCTACTCAACTTTAGTCTTTCGAGAAAGCATTGGGATCCTGGGCTATTAAAAAGAAGATCTTTTTATTTAGAGATCTGTTCTATTGTGATCTCTTATTAGGATCGCGAACCTGTGTGGATAAGTCCGATCTCACAAAGAAGATCATGCAGTTATAAAGGATCGTTTGCTGTGAATGATCGGTGATCCTGGACAGTATAAGCTGGGATCAGATCGCGACTTTATGCACAGGGCAAAAACAACACAACAGTTGTTCTTTGGATAACTACGGGTTAATACGAGCTTTTAACCAGAGTTATCCACATCTGTTCGCGCGATCTTTAATCGTTTTTGAGTAAATTTTTCCATTCCGCGAGCCAGATCTCGGCTGGATCCTCCGGAATGTCATGATCGAGGATGTTGATCTTGAGCGTTTCACCCAGCTGTTTTGCTCCACAAGAGGTAACAGCGGCTTCAACTTTCTCTATTGCCCCGCAAAAGGTGTCATATTCACGACTGCCGATCCCCACCGCGCCAAAACGGACGTTTGACAGGTCGGGCTGCTGTTCCAGCAGTTCGTCATATAAAGGTTGCAGGTTATCCGGCAGATCGCCCGCGCCGTGCGTGGAGGTGATCAGCAGCCAGACCCCGTCAGTCGGGAGATCTTCAAGCAACGGACCGTGCAGGGTTTCAGTAGAAAAGCCCGCATCTTCCAGCTTTTCAGCCAGGTGTTCCGCTACGTATTCCGCACCACCAAGGGTGCTGCCGCTGATAAGGGTAATGTCCGCCATTGATCGCTCGCCCAGATAAAGAGACGGCCATTGTACGCTGTGAACGAGCTGGGATCTACCTGTGGAAAATGTGGGAATGAATTTGCCCGATCACGGGCGGATGGTACGCATGATCGGGTTTTGCAGGGAGATCAGCGTCTCGGTGGACTGAATTTCATCGATTGTTTGGATCTTGTTGATAAGTACCTGCTGGAGGGCGTCGATGGATCGGCACATGACTTTAATAAAGATGCTGTAATGCCCGGTGGTGTAATACGCCTCGGTGACTTCATCCAGCGCGTTCAGCTTCGCCAGGGCTGAAGGGTAGTCTTTGGCGCTTTTAAGAATGATGCCGATGAAGCAGCAGACGTCGTAACCCAGATGTTTAGGACTGACGTCGATGCGTGCGCCGGTAATGATCCCCGCCTGTTTCATTTTCTCTACGCGAACGTGAATGGTCCCCGGGCTGACGCCAAACTGTTTCGCCAGCTCGGCGTAGGCGGTACGGGCATTGGCCATTAACGCCTCCAGGATGCCGCGGTCGAGATTGTCGATCTGATAATTTTCCATAGCTTTTTCTTATGAGGATTAATGAATCACTCTATTCTAGCGTTTAATTTTATCGAATAAAAAGTTAAGGTGGCTTTTTGTTGATGAGTTATTGAATATGGTGCCGTTTCTGTTGCTTAATCAATATCAACAGGACGCAGGAGTATAAATAATGAAAACCGCTTACATCGCCAAACAACGCCAGATCAGTTTCGTAAAATCCCATTTTTCCCGCCAGCTGGAAGAGAAGCTTGGCCTTATTGAAGTTCAGGCGCCGATTCTGAGCCGCGTGGGTGACGGGACGCAGGATAACCTCTCTGGATGCGAAAAAGCGGTACAGGTGAAAGTGAAAACACTGCCAGACGCTCAGTTTGAAGTGGTTCATTCCCTGGCGAAGTGGAAGCGTCAAACCCTGGGACAACACGACTTCAGCGCGGGGGAAGGGCTTTACACGCACATGAAAGCCCTTCGTCCCGATGAAGATCGCCTTTCACCGATTCATTCCGTTTACGTTGACCAGTGGGACTGGGAGCGCGTAATGGGTGATGGTGAACGTCACGTCGGCACGCTGAAATCCACCGTTGAGGCGATCTACGCCGGGATCAAAGCGACCGAAGCGGCCGTAAGCAAAGAGTTTGGTCTGGCACCGTTCCTGCCGGATACGATCCACTTTGTTCACAGTCAGGAATTGCTGAGCCGCTTTCCGGATCTCGATGCTAAAGGCCGAGAGCGTGCGATTGCTAAAGAATTAGGTGCAGTATTCCTGATCGGTATCGGCGGCAAGCTGTCTGATGGCAAACGCCACGACGTTCGCGCGCCGGATTATGATGACTGGAGCACTGCGGGTGAGGGCGAATTTGCCGGGCTGAACGGCGATATTCTGGTGTGGAACCCGGTACTGGAAGACGCATTCGAGCTCTCTTCTATGGGGATCCGTGTGGATGCTGACGCGCTGAAGCGCCAGCTGGCGGTCACCGGCGATGAAGATCGTCTCAAACTCGAGTGGCACCAGGCGCTGCTGCGCGGTGAAATGCCTCAGACTATCGGCGGTGGTATCGGCCAGTCCCGTCTGACCATGCTGCTGCTGCAATTACCCCATATCGGTCAGGTTCAGTGTGGCGTCTGGCCGCAGCAGGTACGTGAAAGCGTCGGTTCTCTTCTGTAATTAACGCTGCCAGCGTCTGAGCAGGCGGCTACGCAGCCCGGTATCAAAGCGCCAGATATGATCGAAGATGCGCATGATGCCGGGTTTTCCATGGGCTGACATCGCCACCGCATGAAATCGGTGCTGGTGCACCCGCTGTAACTCCTTCACCTTATTCACCACGTCATCCGGCAGCCGCTGGGCAATAAAATCGGAAATCACCACCGCGTCAGCGTCATACCAGTCGCCTCCCTGCATACGCTCCACAATGCTGCGAAAGCAGCTGGCCAGATCCGTGCCGCCGCGAAAACGCTGGCTCAGGAAGCGGATTGCCTGCTCGATACCCTGCTGATTCGTCAGCTCATAGCCCACCACCTCGCTGGAGAAGAGCATGATGAAGCAGCGACGACGATCGGCCAGCGCCACGCGCATCAGTGCCAGACAGAACGCCTTCGCGCACTGCTCGTTAAACCCGCCCATCGAACCGGACGTATCCACGCAAACAATGAATGGCCCGCGCGGCTGTTCATCAAAATCCTGATGGACGACCGGCCGTTGGCTGACTTTCTCGCGCCAGGCTTCGCCGTGCAGTCGGTAGGTGAGAAGCTGTTTTTCCACCAGCCGACGATAGAACTCATACTCCAGCTCGGTCATCCCCAGCGTGCTCAGTTCCGTGGGCAGCAGGCGTAAAATGTCATCGCTCTGCTGGAGCCCGTCGACCTGCTCCGGCACGGTAGCCGGTTCGCGCACCAGGGTGCGGAAGGTTTCCATCGGGGCATCTTTCTTTGGGACCGACTTTGCCTCCCTTGAGCGACCCAGCTGTTCTGCAAGCTTCATCAGCTCGGGCTGCTGCGCCAGAAAATCGCCGTATTTGACGATCAGCTGATAATCCCCGCGCCGGAGCTGGCCGGCGCTCATATCCCACAGACGCCCTGCGGCGTTTTCATTCTCCACCAGCACCTGTTCTAGCTGGCCGCTCAGCGTCATCCGTTCCTGAACTTCACTGAGCAGTTGTTCACGCTCTTCATCCAGCAGCTGCTGGTTCAGCGTTGTGGCCTGAACCATCAGGCTGAGGCGCCAGCGCTGTAAGAAAAGGGTATGTAGTGCGGGGGTAAAGGTGGCGTTATCCGTGACCAGCGCCCGGGCCTGGCTGGCAAACGGAGAGTGGACGTTATCGAGCAACGTCAGGGTTTGCGGGAGCTGGACGATAAACTGCGACGTGGAGAGCCGCTGGCACTGCTGATAGCAGGCCACCTCTTCCGTTAACTCAGGCGGAACTTCGGTCTCCCTGAACCGCTGACGCAAATTTTCCCGCCAGCGGGGCAGATCGTCCGTCATCGCCTTTTTAAGCTTTGGAAATTTTTCAAAAAACGCCGCCAGCTGCGGCGACGCCAGAAGGGTAATGACCACTTCTTCGATCAATCCCTCCTCGCTGACGGCCAGCATGACGTTAAGCGTATCCAGCGTTAGCATTGACGCGCCTGTTTGATCTGCGCGCTGACGTCCTGCAGGCTGGCTTCGATGCGACCTAGCCAGTCGCTATGAATAAAGAGGCATTTTTGCTGCTCGCTAAAGCGGGTGTGCTGCTGATGCCATTCGGTATCCAGCGCTTCCAGCTGCTGCTTAATCTCTTCGGGGACGCTGTCAGAGGCGGTGCCCGGAAGCGCAAGACGCGAGCCCTGGAGGCTGACGTCGCGGATCACCAGGTGCTGGCTGCTGTCCACTTCCATATTCAGCGGCTGCGCGAAACCAATGCCGTTGAGTTTTCCTCGGATCTCTCCGCCCTTATCCAGCCACTGCGCCAGCGCCTCGCGCTCAATCGTAATGTGCACCACCTGCATATCATGCAGTTTAAGCGGCTGCTGGAGCAGCAGCGTTAGCGTTGCGCCAGTCAGATCCGCGGGAAGCTCGTAGTGCGGTTTGCGGGCGAACATGCCCCCAAGGCGATTCACTTTCAGCGCGGTTTTATCACTTTGCTGCTGCTGGAGCTGGATGCGCCGCTGGGCAATCGCCCCCAGCTGGTTGAGCATTGCCTGCTGCCCCCAGGCGTGCCCGGTCATCAAAACGTCAAGCTGCTGCTGCATCAGGTTCATGCCTTCTGCATCATGCCAGAGGCAGTCTTTGAGCAGGATCAGGTCAATTGGCGCAACGGCGTCACGCCCGCTGAACAGGGCGCTGGCCTGCAGCAGGCGGATCGCTTTTTTCCACCGGCGATCGGAGACATAGGGCGCTGAAGGGATGAGATCAAGCTGCTGGCGCAGGAGATAGATCAGCTCGAAGACGGCGTCTGGCAGTTTGATTTTGCCGATGTCCTGCTGCCACTGGTGATACTCCTCATCCGTCACCTGCAGCGAAGCGGATACCGGATTTTCGCTCTCATCCTGCTGGCTGACCAGCATGGAGCGGAAGTTGGATTTATCCTGCACTTTGTCCAGCCACAGGCGGATAAGCATACGGTCATATAGCGCTTCCAGACTGCTGTCGGCTTCAGGCAGTTCGTTAGAGGCGGCCACCAGCAGACGCATCGGGATTTTCTCTTCACTGGCGCCGTTACGGAACCGACGTTCGTTTATCGCCGTGAGCAGGGTGTTCAGAATAGCCGGCCCCGCTTTCCAGATCTCATCGAGAAAAACAATCTCAGCCTCCGGAAGATACCCTTCTGTCAGACGCTGATAGCGCCCCTCATCTTTCAATGCCTGAATGGAGAGAGGACCAAAAACTTCTTCTGGGGTGGAAAACCGGGTCATGAGATATTCGAAGGCGCGGGCGTTCTGAAAAGCAAATTTCAGCCTGCGGGCAATCAGGCTTTTGGCAATGCCCGGCGGTCCCAGCAAAAACACGCTCTCACCGCTCAACGCCGCCAGTAAGCAGAGGCGGATGGCGTGGCTACGCTCGAAAAGGCCTTTCTCCAGCGCGCTGCTGAGGCGGGAAATTCTTTCTGCTAATAAATGTGAGTGAGCCATAATAGTTTTGCATCCTTTCGCCGTCGTGGCGGCCGATTGAAGCGAGTATAGACGTTTCAGTCAGGGCTGGTAATAGACTGAAGTGCGGCGCAATTTTCTTTGCGCTACATTAATGCGGTTGCATTTAGGGGTACGATTTTGCAATGAATCGTGCATACTGTGCGCTTTTTGTGGGCCAAGGGACCGGGAACACATTTGTTATTTAAACGAAAAGACTAGTCTATGAGCACTGATAATAAGCAATCATTACCCGCAATAACGCTTGCGGCGATCGGGGTTGTCTACGGTGATATCGGCACCAGCCCGCTTTATACGCTTCGTGAATGTCTGTCCGGCCAGTTTGGTTTTGGTGTTGAACGCGATGCCGTGTTTGGCTTCCTGTCCCTCATTTTCTGGCTGCTGATCCTGGTGGTTTCCGTTAAATATCTCTCCTTCGTTATGCGTGCTGATAACGCAGGTGAAGGTGGGATCCTGACCCTGATGTCTCTTGCCGGGCGTAATACCTCGGCCAGGATGACCTCTGTGTTGGTCATTATCGGCCTGATTGGCGGCAGTTTCTTCTACGGGGAAGTGGTGATAACGCCGGCTATCTCGGTGCTGTCGGCGATTGAGGGGCTGGAGATTATCGCTCCGCAGCTCGATTCATGGGTGGTTCCGCTGGCCATTATTGTCCTGACGCTGCTGTTCATGATCCAGAAGCACGGTACAGGGCTGGTGGGCAAACTGTTCGCGCCGATTATGCTGGCCTGGTTCCTGATCCTGGCGGCGCTTGGCTTGCGCAGCATTATTGCGAACCCTGAAGTGCTGCATGCGCTGAACCCTTACTGGGCGGTGCATTTCTTCCTCGAATACAAAGTGGTTTCCTTCGTGGCGCTGGGGGCCGTCGTGCTCTCCATCACCGGTGTGGAAGCGCTGTATGCTGACATGGGCCACTTCGGGAAACTACCTATCCGCGTGGCATGGTTTATTGTGGTGCTGCCGTCGCTGGTGCTGAACTATTTCGGTCAGGGCGCGCTGTTGCTTAAAAACCCGGAAGCGATCAAGAACCCGTTCTTCCTGCTGGCGCCCGACTGGGCGCTGGTGCCGATGCTGATCCTGGCGACGCTGGCGACCGTCATTGCCTCCCAGGCGGTGATTTCCGGCGTGTTTTCTCTGACGCGCCAGGCCGTGCGTCTGGGGTATCTCTCGCCAATGCGCATCATTCATACTTCAGAGATGGAGTCGGGCCAGATCTACATCCCGTTCGTTAACTGGCTCCTCTATTTCGCTGTTGTTATTGTTATCGTCAGCTTCGAGCACTCCAGTAACCTGGCGGCGGCGTACGGTATTGCGGTAACCGGTACGATGGTGCTGACATCGCTTCTCTCCACCACGGTGGCGTACCGAAACTGGCACTGGAATAAATTCCTCGTGGCGATGATTCTGGTGGGCTTCCTGTGTATCGACGTACCGCTGTTCTCAGCGAACCTCGATAAAATTGTCTCCGGTGGCTGGCTGCCGCTGACGCTGGGTCTGGTGATGTTCATCGTCATGACCACATGGAAAAGCGAGCGTTTCCGCCTGCTGCGCCGCATGCACGAGCACGGCAATTCTCTGGAGGCGATGATCGCTTCTCTGGAGAAATCCCCGCCGGTCCGCGTGCCGGGTACTGCGGTATATATGTCACGCGCGCTGAACGTCATTCCGTTCGCGCTGATGCATAACCTCAAGCACAACAAGGTGCTGCACGAGCGGGTGATCCTGCTGACGCTGCGCACGGAAGATGCGCCGTATGTTCATAACGTCCGTCGCGTGCAGATTGAGCAGCTGTCGCCGACCTTCTGGCGCGTGGTGGCAAGCTACGGCTGGCGCGAAACGCCAAACGTGGAAGAGGTGTTCCACCGCTGCGGCCTGGAAGGACTGAGCTGCCGGATGATGGAGACGTCGTTCTTTATGTCGCACGAGTCGCTGATCATCGGCAAGCGCCCGTGGTATCTGCGCCTGCGCGGCAAGCTGTACCTCATCCTGCAGCGTAACGCCCTGCGCGCGCCTGACCAGTTTGAGATCCCGCCTAACCGCGTCATTGAGCTGGGGACGCAGGTCGAGATCTAATCCCTTCTGAAAATGCCGGGTGGCGCTTCGCTTACCCGGCCTACCAAACCCCTCGCCAACCCACAATAATTGTCTCTGCATTTCACTTAGCGAAACGTTTCGACGTCGATCACAAATCTGTTACGTCATGATGGTTTTCTGAACATTCTTGAGATTAAACTGATGTCAGCGAAACGTTTCGCTAGTGGAGCAAGAAAATGAAGAAAGGCACGGTACTCAACTCAGAAATCTCATCGGTTATTTCCCGTCTTGGGCATACCGATACGCTGGTGGTTTGCGATGCAGGCTTACCGGTTCCGCGCAGCACAACCCGTATCGATATGGCGTTAACGCAGGGTGTACCCTCGTTTATGCAGGTACTGGATGTGGTGACCGCGGAGATGCAGGTTGAGGCGGCCATTCTCGCGGCGGAAATCAAACAACATAATCCGCAACTCCACGAAACGTTGCTCAGCCATATTGAGCAACTGCAACAACACCAGGGAAACACCATAGAAATTCGTTACACGACGCACGAACAGTTCAAACAACAAACCGCAGACAGTCAGGCGGTGATTCGCAGCGGGGAGTGTTCCCCGTATGCGAATATCATTCTCTGTGCTGGCGTCACATTCTGAGGCCATCATGGACGCATTACTGCAACTCAAAGGGATCGATAAGTCGTTCCCGGGCGTAAAAGCCCTCTCCGGCGCGGCGCTGAACGTCTACCCCGGGCGCGTGATGGCGCTGGTGGGCGAAAACGGTGCCGGCAAATCCACCATGATGAAAGTGCTGACCGGTATCTATCAACGCGATGCCGGTTCACTCGTCTGGCTGGGGAAAGAGACCACCTTCAACGGTCCGAAATCCTCTCAGGAAGCCGGGATCGGTATTATTCACCAGGAGCTGAACCTGATACCGCAGCTCACCATTGCGGAAAACATCTTCCTCGGCCGCGAGTTTGTTAACCGGTTCGGCAAAATCGACTGGAAAACGATGTACGCCGAAGCGGACAAGCTGCTGGCGAAGCTGAACCTGCGCTTTAAGAGCGACCGCCTGGTCGGCGATCTGTCCATTGGCGATCAGCAGATGGTGGAAATCGCGAAGGTGCTGAGCTTTGAGTCGAAGGTCATCATTATGGATGAACCTACCGACGCCCTGACCGATACCGAAACCGAATCCCTGTTCCGCGTGATCCGCGAGCTGAAATCGCAGGGGCGCGGGATTGTCTATATCTCTCACCGCATGAAAGAGATCTTCGAAATCTGCGATGACGTTACCGTCTTCCGCGACGGGCAGTTTATTGCCGAGCGCGAAGTCGCCACGCTGACCGAAGATACGCTCATCGAAATGATGGTGGGACGCAAGCTCGAAGATCAGTATCCGCATCTGGAGAAAGCGCCGGGTGAGATCCGCCTGAAGGTGGACAACCTCTGCGGTCCGGGTGTGAACGACGTGACCTTTACCCTGCGCCAGGGCGAGATCCTGGGCGTGGCGGGACTGATGGGTGCTGGACGTACCGAGCTGATGAAAGTGTTGTACGGCGCACTGCCGCGCACCAGCGGTTATGTCACCCTCGACGGTCATGAAGTGGTCACCCGTTCTCCGCAGGATGGTCTGGCGAACGGCATCGTTTATATATCCGAAGACCGCAAACGCGACGGCCTGGTGCTGGGGATGTCGGTTAAAGAGAACATGTCCCTGACTGCGCTGCGCTATTTCAGCCATAGCGGCGGTAGCCTGAAGCATAAAGATGAGCAGCAGGCGGTCAGCGATTTTATCCGTCTCTTTAACGTCAAAACCCCGTCGATGGAGCAGGCGATTGGCCTGTTGTCCGGCGGTAATCAGCAGAAAGTGGCGATTGCGCGCGGGCTGATGACGCGCCCGAAAGTGCTGATCCTCGACGAGCCAACCCGCGGCGTGGACGTGGGCGCGAAGAAAGAGATCTATCAGCTGATTAACCAGTTCAAGGCCGACGGTCTGAGCATCATTCTGGTCTCTTCCGAGATGCCAGAAGTATTAGGCATGAGCGATCGCATTATCGTCATGCATGAAGGGCATCTCGGCGGTGAATTCACTCGCGAGCAGGCCACCCAGGAAGTTCTGATGGCTGCCGCTGTGGGCAAGCTTAATCGCGTGAATCAGGAGTAAGAAGATGACTACCCAGGCTGTTTCTGGTCGCCGCTATTTCACAAAGGCATGGCTGATGGAACAAAAATCGCTGATTGCCCTGCTGGTGCTGATCGCGATTGTATCGACCATGAGCCCGAACTTTTTCACCGTTAATAACCTGTTCAACATTCTGCAGCAAACATCGGTGAACGCCATTATGGCGGTCGGCATGACGCTGGTGATTTTGACCTCAGGTATCGATCTGTCCGTCGGTTCCCTACTGGCGCTCACCGGCGCGATCGCCGCTTCGATTGTCGGCATTGAAGTCAACGCGCTGGTGGCCGTGGCCGCTGCCCTGGCGGCAGGCGCGGCGATTGGCGCCGTAACAGGCGTGATTGTGGCAAAAGGCCGCGTTCAGGCGTTCATCGCCACGCTGGTGATGATGCTGCTGCTGCGCGGTGTCACCATGGTGTACACCAACGGTAGCCCGGTTAACACCGGCTTTACCGATAACGCGGATCTGTTTGGCTGGTTCGGTATCGGTCGCCCGCTGGGTGTTCCGACTCCGGTCTGGATCATGGCTATCGTCTTCCTGGCGGCGTGGTACATGCTGCACCACACCCGTCTGGGCCGTTATATTTACGCGCTGGGCGGTAACGAAGCGGCAACGCGCCTGTCCGGGATCAGCGTTAATAAAGTCAAAATTATCGTTTACTCCCTGTGCGGTCTGCTGGCATCGCTGGCAGGTATCATCGAAGTGGCGCGCCTCTCTTCTGCGCAGCCGACGGCGGGTACGGGGTATGAGCTGGATGCTATCGCAGCAGTGGTTCTGGGCGGTACGAGTCTTGCGGGCGGTAAAGGTCGCATTGTTGGGACATTGATCGGCGCACTGATTCTCGGTTTCCTGAATAATGGTTTGAATTTGTTAGGTGTTTCCTCCTATTACCAGATGATCGTTAAGGCAGTGGTAATTTTGCTGGCGGTACTGGTAGACAACAAAAAACAGTAACTGACGACACTACAGGACATCTTAGATATGAACATGAAAAAACTGGCTACCCTGGTTTCTGCTGTCGCGCTGAGCGCAACCGTAAGTGCTAACGCCATGGCGAAAGATACCATCGCGCTGGTTGTCTCTACTCTGAACAACCCGTTCTTCGTCTCCCTGAAGGACGGTGCGCAGAAAGAAGCGGACAAACTGGGCTACAACCTGGTGGTGCTGGATTCACAGAACAACCCGGCGAAAGAGCTGGCTAACGTTCAGGACTTAACCGTTCGTGGTACCAAAATTCTGCTGATCAACCCAACCGATTCTGACGCCGTCGGTAACGCCGTTAAAATGGCAAACCAGGCGAAAATTCCGGTGATCACTCTGGACCGCCAGGCAACGAAAGGCGAAGTTGTTAGCCACATTGCGTCTGATAACGTGCTGGGCGGCAAAATCGCGGGTGATTACATCGCGAAGAAAGCCGGCGAAGGCGCGAAAGTTATCGAACTGCAGGGGATTGCCGGTACGTCCGCAGCCCGCGAGCGTGGTGAAGGCTTCCAGCAGGCTGTGGCTGCGCACAAATTCAACGTGCTGGCCAGCCAGCCGGCAGACTTCGACCGTACTAAAGGTCTGAACGTTATGCAGAACCTGCTGACCGCGCACCCTGACGTGCAGGCGGTATTCGCGCAGAACGACGAAATGGCGCTCGGCGCGCTGCGTGCCCTGCAGACCGCAGGTAAATCTGATGTGATGGTTGTCGGATTTGACGGTACGCCGGATGGTGAAAAAGCAGTAAACGATGGCAAACTGGCTGCGACCATCGCTCAGCTGCCTGAGCAGATTGGCGCCACTGGCGTTGAAACTGCCGACAAAGTGCTGAAGGGCGAAAAAGTTCAGGCTAAATACCCAGTTGACCTGAAGCTGGTCATCAAGCAGTAAAAGGCGAATCAGGCAGTCGCTGGCTGCCTGAGGGACACCAATAAAGAAAAGTGTGGCATACGCCACCGGGTAACACCGGTGGCGCTCTCAGATGGACAACCCAACCATGAAAACCGCAGGCAACCTCGTCGTCCTTGGCAGTATCAATGCCGATCACATTCTTAACCTTGAATCGTTCCCTGCACCGGGCGAAACCGTCACGGGTAACCAGTATCAGGTGGCATTTGGCGGTAAAGGTGCCAACCAGGCCGTCGCCGCCGGTCGCAGCGGGGCGAATATTGCGTTTATCGCCTGCACGGGTGATGACGATACCGGTGAGCGCGTACGCAAACAGCTGGCGAGCGACAACATTGATGTCGCACCGGTCAGCGTGGTTGCAGGGGAATCGACCGGCGTGGCGCTGATTTTCGTCAACGCTGAAGGTGAGAATGTCATCGGTATTCATGCGGGTGCTAACGCTGCGCTGACGACGGAGCGCGTAGAAGCGCAACGTGCCATCATCGCCGGAGCGGAAGCCCTGCTCATGCAACTGGAGTCACCGGTTGAAAGCGTGCTGGCCGCCGCGAAAATTGCGCATGAAAATCATACCACTGTCGTACTTAACCCGGCCCCGGCCCGTGTATTATCAGACGAGCTGCTGGCGCTGGTGGACATCATTACGCCGAACGAAACCGAAGCCGAAAAACTGACGGGCATTCGCGTAGAAAATGATGACGATGCCGCGCGAGCCGCGCGTGCGCTGCATGATAAGGGCATCGGTACCGTGATTATCACCCTTGGTAGCCGTGGGGTGTGGGCAAGCGTCAATGGCGAAGGCCGTCGCGTGCCGGGCTTTAAGGTCAAAGCGATTGATACCATCGCAGCGGGAGATACCTTCAACGGTGCACTGGTCACCGCGCTGCTGGAAGGCAAGAGAATGGATGACGCTATTCGCTTCGCACACGCTGCTGCCGCGATTGCGGTGACGCGCAAAGGCGCCCAGCCTTCCGTTCCGTGGCGTAAAGAGATCGATGAATTCTTAAGTCAGCAGGGGTAACGCTTGGCCACAATGAAAGATGTCGCCCGCATGGCGGGCGTTTCTACCTCGACGGTCTCCCACGTTATAAACAACGATCGCTTCGTCAGCGAGGCGATTCGGGAGAAAGTCGAAGCTGCGGTAAAAGAACTCAACTATGCGCCGTCTGCGCTGGCGCGCAGTCTTAAGCTCAACCAGACGCGCACCATCGGTATGCTGATCACCGCCAGTACCAACCCCTTTTATTCAGAACTGGTTCGCGGCGTGGAGCGCAGCTGCTTCGAGCGTGGCTACAGCCTGGTGCTGTGCAATACCGAGGGAGACGAGCAGCGCATGAATCGTAACCTGGAAACGCTGATGCAAAAACGCGTCGACGGGCTACTGCTGCTCTGCACCGAAACGCACCAGCCCTCGAAAGAGATCATCCAGCGTTATCCTTCGATTCCCACCGTGATGATGGACTGGGCGCCGTTCGACGGAACCAGCGATCTCATTCAGGATAACTCCCTGCTGGGCGGCGATATGGCGACTCAGTACCTGATTGATAAAGGACACACTCGCATTGCCTGTATTACGGGGCCGCTGGATAAAACTCCGGCGCGTTTGCGTCTGGAAGGGTATCTCTCCGCCATGGAGCGAGCGGGGCTTGCCATTCCTGATGGTTACCGGATCACCGGCGACTTTGAGTTTAACGGCGGCTTCGAGGCAATGCAGAAACTGCTAACGCAAAAGCCGCGTCCGCAGGCGGTCTTTATTGGTAACGACGCGATGGCGTTTGGTGCCTATCAGGCGTTGTATCAGGCGGGGCTACGCGTGCCGGATGATATGGCGGTGATTGGCTATGACGATATCGAACTGGCCAGCTACATGACGCCGCCGCTGACCACGATCCATCAGCCAAAAGATGAACTGGGCGAGCTGGCCATCGATGTGTTGATCCACCGTATGGCGCAGCCCACGCTGCAACAGCAACGGCTGCAGCTTACTCCTGTTCTGATGGAACGCGGTTCGGTTTAGCTTTCTCTTTGTGACGCTCTTTAATCAGGTTTCGGCCGTCTTTTGGTTTTAACAGCATAAAGACCAGCGCCGATACCACGGTAAGTGCGCCCATGGTGATAAAGGTATAGTGGAACTGCTCAACGGTATTCGCGCTGTCAAAACCCTCATAAAACCTCAGCACCGCTGCACTCACGGCAACCCCTAAACTGATCGACAGCTGTTGCGTTACCGCCAGCACGCTGTTGCCGCTGCTTGCGTTCTCGTCAGTCAGGTCGGCGAGGGTGATGGTGTTCATCGACGTGAACTGCGTCGACATCGCCATGCCCAACACAAACAGCGGCAGGATCAGCATCCAGACGGGTAACGCGGCGGATTGCAGCGAGAACTGCGCAATCATCAGACCGATAAAGACCGTCACGCCGACCAGCGTCTTACGATAGCCAAACCAGCGCAGCACCTGTGTCACGGTTGATTTTGCCAGAATCGAGCCCATTGCCGTGGGCGCCATCATGCAGCCAGCAATCAGGGCCGGGTAGCCAAAACCCACCTGCAGCATCAATGGCATCAGGAACGGCACACAGCCCGTCCCCAAACGAGACGCAATGTTCCCTGCAATCCCAACGGAAAACGTTCGGGTATTAAAGAGCCCCAGGGAGATTAACGGCGTCGGGTGACGACGCGCGTGACGTATATAAAGAAGGAATAACAGAATACCGCCGAGGATAACGGAGAGCGCTAACCACGTCGCGACGATCTTCTCGCCAAACAGCTCCATCCCGCTGGAGAATAACACCAGGCTCAGGCCAAACAGGAAAAAGCCGCCCATATCGAAGCTGCGCCTTGGCGTGGTGAAGTTCGGCATATATTTGCGGGCATACAGCAGCCCCGCAACGCCAATTGGAATATTAATCAGGAAGATCCAGTGCCAGCTTGCCCAGGTGACAAACACGCCACCGAGTACCGGGCCAAGAATCGGGCCAACCAGGCCCGGCATGGTGACGAAGTTGAGTACGGGAAGCAGTTCGCTCCTGGGGTAGGCCCGCAGCAAAGCAAGGCGCGCCACCGGCATCATCATCGCGCCGCCAATGCCCTGTAATATGCGGAAGATAACCAGCTCCGTTAAGGATGATGAGAGCGCACAGGCCAGCGAACCGAGCGTAAAGAGCGTTACGGCCAGCATGAAAACTCTGCGGGTGCCAAAGCGGTCGGCCAGCCAGCCGCTGACCGGAATTAACATTGCGACCGTCAAGGTGTAGCTGATGATGGCGGACTGCATCGCCAGCGGGGAGCGGTTAAGGCTTTGCGCTATAGCGGGAAGCGCTGTGTTGAGGATGGTGGCGTCCAGTGCCTGCATAAAAAACGCCATGGCTGCAATCCACGGCAATCCGGCCATGCTGCGCGCTTTTTTCGTTGTCATTTATTTACCTGCTGGTGGGTTGGCGCGGCCAGCAATGCCTGGCACGCACTCAGGGCTCGCTGCCCGTCGCTTTCCTGGATGGCATCAACTATCGCCTGGTGCAAATCCAGTTTTACCACTTCGTTTTGTGTAATAGAGGTAAAGTAGGTGTGATACACCGAATGAAATAAAGAGGCAAAAGAGGTGAGGAACGGATTGGCGCTCATCATATAGATGTGTTCATGCCAGGCCATATCGACCTCAACCCAGCGTTCGCGGTTGAAGTTTTTTTTCAGGAACACCATCTCTTCCATCAGCGCGTTAAGCTGCGCTTTCTGCTCTGCTGTTCCCAGCGTGGCGGCAAGCAGACATGCCTGAGGTTCAAGGCTGCTGCGCATCACCAGAAAGTGATCGACGACCTGATGAAAGTTATCTTCCGTCATCCACCAGGAGAGCAGCTCCTGATCGAGAAAATTCCAGTTACTCTGTGGCATCACGCGTGTGCCAATGCGAGGCCGTGGAAGCACCATACCTTTTGCCGTTAGGGTTTTCACCGCTTCGCGCACGGCGGTACGGCTCACCCCAAACTGCTCACCCAGCTCCATCTCACCCGGCAGGATGCTACCTGGGGCATATTTACCCGCTAGAATCCGCTGAGCCAGCTTTTCTGCCAGCACGTACGACAGGTTTTTTTGGGCGGCCAGCTGTTGTGCGCTTAATGGCATCGCTTTTATTCCTTAAAGATTCATGCTGATAATTATGCCACCTCGAATGTGATTGTGGTTGCAGATACATCAAATAGAACAATTTGTAGCTTGATTTCACCTCTTTTGGTGAAAAAAAACGCGGATGGAAACTTTTTTTAAATTTCCTCTTGTCACGTCGGAATAACTCCCTATAATGCGCCTCCACTGACACGGAACAACGGCACACACGCCGCCGGGTCAGCAGAGAAAAGCGAAATTAATCACTTGACTCTGAAGCGGGAAAGCGTAATATGCACACCCCGCGCCGCTGCGAAAAGCGAAGCGGCACTGCTCTTTAACAATTTATCAGACAATCTGTGTGGGCACTCAAAGTGACATGGATTCTTAACGTCCTCGGACGAAAAATGAATACCAAGTCTCTGAGTGAACATACGTAATTCATTACGAAGTTTAATTCACGAGCATCAAACTTAAATTGAAGAGTTTGATCATGGCTCAGATTGAACGCTGGCGGCAGGCCTAACACATGCAAGTCGAGCGGCAGCGGAAAGTAGCTTGCTACTTTGCCGGCGAGCGGCGGACGGGTGAGTAATGTCTGGGAAACTGCCTGATGGAGGGGGATAACTACTGGAAACGGTAGCTAATACCGCATAACGTCGCAAGACCAAAGAGGGGGACCTTCGGGCCTCTTGCCATCAGATGTGCCCAGATGGGATTAGCTAGTAGGTGGGGTAACGGCTCACCTAGGCGACGATCCCTAGCTGGTCTGAGAGGATGACCAGCCACACTGGAACTGAGACACGGTCCAGACTCCTACGGGAGGCAGCAGTGGGGAATATTGCACAATGGGCGCAAGCCTGATGCAGCCATGCCGCGTGTATGAAGAAGGCCTTCGGGTTGTAAAGTACTTTCAGCGGGGAGGAAGGCGATAAGGTTAATAACCTTGTCGATTGACGTTACCCGCAGAAGAAGCACCGGCTAACTCCGTGCCAGCAGCCGCGGTAATACGGAGGGTGCAAGCGTTAATCGGAATTACTGGGCGTAAAGCGCACGCAGGCGGTCTGTCAAGTCGGATGTGAAATCCCCGGGCTCAACCTGGGAACTGCATTCGAAACTGGCAGGCTAGAGTCTTGTAGAGGGGGGTAGAATTCCAGGTGTAGCGGTGAAATGCGTAGAGATCTGGAGGAATACCGGTGGCGAAGGCGGCCCCCTGGACAAAGACTGACGCTCAGGTGCGAAAGCGTGGGGAGCAAACAGGATTAGATACCCTGGTAGTCCACGCCGTAAACGATGTCGACTTGGAGGTTGTGCCCTTGAGGCGTGGCTTCCGGAGCTAACGCGTTAAGTCGACCGCCTGGGGAGTACGGCCGCAAGGTTAAAACTCAAATGAATTGACGGGGGCCCGCACAAGCGGTGGAGCATGTGGTTTAATTCGATGCAACGCGAAGAACCTTACCTACTCTTGACATCCAGAGAACTTTCCAGAGATGGATTGGTGCCTTCGGGAACTCTGAGACAGGTGCTGCATGGCTGTCGTCAGCTCGTGTTGTGAAATGTTGGGTTAAGTCCCGCAACGAGCGCAACCCTTATCCTTTGTTGCCAGCGGTCCGGCCGGGAACTCAAAGGAGACTGCCAGTGATAAACTGGAGGAAGGTGGGGATGACGTCAAGTCATCATGGCCCTTACGAGTAGGGCTACACACGTGCTACAATGGCGCATACAAAGAGAAGCGACCTCGCGAGAGCAAGCGGACCTCATAAAGTGCGTCGTAGTCCGGATTGGAGTCTGCAACTCGACTCCATGAAGTCGGAATCGCTAGTAATCGTAGATCAGAATGCTACGGTGAATACGTTCCCGGGCCTTGTACACACCGCCCGTCACACCATGGGAGTGGGTTGCAAAAGAAGTAGGTAGCTTAACCTTCGGGAGGGCGCTTACCACTTTGTGATTCATGACTGGGGTGAAGTCGTAACAAGGTAACCGTAGGGGAACCTGCGGTTGGATCACCTCCTTACCTTAAAGAACCTGCCTTTGTAGTGCTCACACAGATTGTCTGATGAAAAGTAAATAGCAAGGCGTCTTGCGATTGAGACTTACACGTCCCCTTCGTCTAGAGGCCCAGGACACCGCCCTTTCACGGCGGTAACAGGGGTTCGAATCCCCTAGGGGACGCCACTTGCTGGTTCGTGAGTGAAAGTCGCCGACCCCTATATCTCAAAACTCATCTTCGGGTGACGTTTGAGATATTTGCTCTTTAAAAATCTGGATCAAGCTGAAAATTGAAACGACACACATGTTATGTGTGTTCGAGTCTCTCAAATTTTCGCAATCAGAAGTGAAACATCTTCGGGTTGTGAGGTTAAGCGACTAAGCGTACACGGTGGATGCCCTGGCAGTCAGAGGCGATGAAGGACGTGCTAATCTGCGAAAAGCGCCGGCGAGGTGATATGAACCTTTGACCCGGCGATGTCCGAATGGGGAAACCCAGTGCAATTCGTTGCACTATCGTTAACTGAATACATAGGTTAACGAGGCGAACCGGGGGAACTGAAACATCTAAGTACCCCGAGGAAAAGAAATCAACCGAGATTCCCCCAGTAGCGGCGAGCGAACGGGGAGCAGCCCAGAGTCTGAATCAGCTTGTGTGTTAGTGGAAGCGTCTGGAAAGTCGCACGGTACAGGGTGACAGTCCCGTACACGAAAGCACACAGGTTGTGAACTCGAAGAGTAGGGCGGGACACGTGGTATCCTGTCTGAATATGGGGGGACCATCCTCCAAGGCTAAATACTCCTGACTGACCGATAGTGAACCAGTACCGTGAGGGAAAGGCGAAAAGAACCCCGGCGAGGGGAGTGAAAAAGAACCTGAAACCGTGTACGTACAAGCAGTGGGAGCACCCTTGTGGTGTGACTGCGTACCTTTTGTATAATGGGTCAGCGACTTATATTCTGTAGCAAGGTTAACCGTATAGGGGAGCCGAAGGGAAACCGAGTCTTAACTGGGCGTTAAGTTGCAGGGTATAGACCCGAAACCCGGTGATCTAGCCATGGGCAGGTTGAAGGTTGGGTAACACTAACTGGAGGACCGAACCGACTAATGTTGAAAAATTAGCGGATGACTTGTGGCTGGGGGTGAAAGGCCAATCAAACCGGGAGATAGCTGGTTCTCCCCGAAAGCTATTTAGGTAGCGCCTCGTGAACTCATCTTCGGGGGTAGAGCACTGTTTCGGCTAGGGGGCCATCCCGGCTTACCAACCCGATGCAAACTACGAATACCGAAGAATGTTATCACGGGAGACACACGGCGGGTGCTAACGTCCGTCGTGAAGAGGGAAACAACCCAGACCGCCAGCTAAGGTCCCAAAGTCATGGTTAAGTGGGAAACGATGTGGGAAGGCACAGACAGCCAGGATGTTGGCTTAGAAGCAGCCATCATTTAAAGAAAGCGTAATAGCTCACTGGTCGAGTCGGCCTGCGCGGAAGATGTAACGGGGCTAAACCATGCACCGAAGCTGCGGCAGCGACGCTTAGGCGTTGTTGGGTAGGGGAGCGTTCTGTAAGCCGTTGAAGGTGTGCTGTGAGGCATGCTGGAGGTATCAGAAGTGCGAATGCTGACATAAGTAACGATAAAGCGGGTGAAAAGCCCGCTCGCCGGAAGACCAAGGGTTCCTGTCCAACGTTAATCGGGGCAGGGTGAGTCGACCCCTAAGGCGAGGCCGAAAGGCGTAGTCGATGGGAAACAGGTTAATATTCCTGTACTTGGTGTTACTGCGAAGGGGGGACGGAGAAGGCTATGTTAGCCGGGCGACGGTTGTCCCGGTTTAAGCATGTAGGCGGAGGTTCCAGGTAAATCCGGTACCTTTTTAACGCTGAGGTGTGATGACGAGGCACTACGGTGCTGAAGTAACAAATGCCCTGCTTCCAGGAAAAGCCTCTAAGCATCAGGTAACATCAAATCGTACCCCAAACCGACACAGGTGGTCAGGTAGAGAATACCAAGGCGCTTGAGAGAACTCGGGTGAAGGAACTAGGCAAAATGGTGCCGTAACTTCGGGAGAAGGCACGCTGATATGTAGGTGAAGCCCCTGCGGGTGGAGCTGAAATCAGTCGAAGATACCAGCTGGCTGCAACTGTTTATTAAAAACACAGCACTGTGCAAACACGAAAGTGGACGTATACGGTGTGACGCCTGCCCGGTGCCGGAAGGTTAATTGATGGGGTTAGCGGTAACGCGAAGCTCTTGATCGAAGCCCCGGTAAACGGCGGCCGTAACTATAACGGTCCTAAGGTAGCGAAATTCCTTGTCGGGTAAGTTCCGACCTGCACGAATGGCGTAATGATGGCCAGGCTGTCTCCACCCGAGACTCAGTGAAATTGAACTCGCTGTGAAGATGCAGTGTACCCGCGGCAAGACGGAAAGACCCCGTGAACCTTTACTATAGCTTGACACTGAACACTGGTCCTTGATGTGTAGGATAGGTGGGAGGCTTTGAAGCGTGGACGCCAGTCTGCGTGGAGCCGACCTTGAAATACCACCCTTTAATGGCTGGTGTTCTAACGTAGACCCGTAATCCGGGTTGCGGACAGTGTCTGGTGGGTAGTTTGACTGGGGCGGTCTCCTCCCAAAGAGTAACGGAGGAGCACGAAGGTTAGCTAATCCTGGTCGGACATCAGGAGGTTAGTGCAATGGCATAAGCTAGCTTGACTGCGAGAGTGACGGCTCGAGCAGGTGCGAAAGCAGGTCATAGTGATCCGGTGGTTCTGAATGGAAGGGCCATCGCTCAACGGATAAAAGGTACTCCGGGGATAACAGGCTGATACCGCCCAAGAGTTCATATCGACGGCGGTGTTTGGCACCTCGATGTCGGCTCATCACATCCTGGGGCTGAAGTAGGTCCCAAGGGTATGGCTGTTCGCCATTTAAAGTGGTACGCGAGCTGGGTTTAGAACGTCGTGAGACAGTTCGGTCCCTATCTGCCGTGGGCGCTGGAGAATTGAGGGGGGCTGCTCCTAGTACGAGAGGACCGGAGTGGACGCATCACTGGTGTTCGGGTTGTCATGCCAATGGCACTGCCCGGTAGCTAAATGCGGAAAAGATAAGTGCTGAAAGCATCTAAGCACGAAACTTGCCCCGAGATGAGTTCTCCCTGACCCTTTAAGGGTCCTGAAGGAACGTTGAAGACTACGACGTTGATAGGTCGGGTGTGTAAGCGCAGCGATGCGTTGAGCTAACCGATACTAATGAACCGTGAGGCTTAACCTTACAACGCCGAAGCTGTTTCGGCGGATGAGAGAGACACGATTTTCAGCCTGATACAGATTAACAGAATTTGCCTGGCGGCTTTAGCGCGGTGGTCCCACCTGACCCCATGCCGAACTCAGAAGTGAAACGCCGTAGCGCCGATGGTAGTGTGGGGTCTCCCCATGTGAGAGTAGGGAACTGCCAGGCATCAATTAGAAGAACCCCGTACCGTAAGGTGCGGGGTTTTTTGCTTTGTGCGCGCAGAAAAGCCCGATGGCGCTTAGTAGGCCGGATAAGGCAAAGCCGCCATCCGGCAAGTCAGATCGCACTCCACTCCACAATAAACTCCGCAATCCCACCCACATCATTTAAATCCAGCATCGGAGCTTCAAGCGGCAATACAACATCACTGGCCACCGCAATCACATGCTCATCCAGCGTTAACTCGCTGAAATCATGCCCGGCATCGCTTCTGAACAGCAGGATCTTAGGCACGGCCTCATGCTTAAATCCCTCGACCAGCACCAGATCCAGCGTGGCGTGATCCATCCGGCTGACCAGATAAGCGAGATCCAGCGGTGCCTCATCCGGCGTTTCTGTCATCAGCGCCCAGCGTTGAGTACTTGCCACCATCGTTTGCGCTGCACCCGCTTTACGCAATGCATAGCTATCTTTGCCCGGTCTATCGATATCCGTATTATGGTGGGTGTGCTTAATCAATCCTGGACGGATACCTCTGGCACAAAGCGCAGGAATGAGCTTTTTCAGCAGCGTGGTTTTTCCGGTCCCACTCCAGGCGGAAATGGCGACAACAGGTATCATTTTTTCTCCTGCATCATCTGCAAATCTTCAGGCGTATTCACATTCACAAAAGCTGATTTTAAATCGCTAAAATCAACGGGATGACCGCCAGACTCGCGCATAAAAGCCATCACCCTGCGCTCTCCCGCAGCCAGATAGGACTGCAGGGCTGGCGCCAGGGATCGGTGCATCAATGCGATAGCAGGATGATCACGCTCGTCGTCATGTACCCAAACCACAGGAGCCGTACCCCGAAGCAGCAACAAACGTTCGACAAGACAGGACGGAATAAACGGGGTATCGCAGGGACAGAAGATGAACCACTCTCCGTGAGACTGTTGCATGACCGAAAGCATGCCGGCCAGCGGTCCCGGGTAATCCTCAAGGATATCCTGGTAAACGGCATACCCGCTGAGCTGGTAAGTGTCGATATGCCGGTTAGCACTGATGACCATTGTCGACACCTGGCCTGCGAGCGTATCAGCGACACATTGCCACAAGGGTTTGCCGTTCAGGCGTTGAAGCCCCTTATCTTTTCCCCCCATTCGCGTCGCCCTGCCACCTGCCAGAACGACCCCAATGATTTCCTGGCTAAGATTCATGAATATCGCCTCTTTTATTGTGGGATTGACCCTGCTAACGTGTCACTCTAAATGAAAGGAGCACCACCATGAAATGTAAACGTCTGAATGAAGTTATTGAACTCCTCCAGCCCGCCTGGCAAAAAGAGCCAGAGCTAAATCTGATGCAATTTTTACAGAAACTGGCGAAAGAGTCAGGTTTTGACGGCGATCTGGCAGACCTTTCTGACGACATCCTGATCTATCACCTTAAAATGCGTGACTCTGCCAAAGATGCTGTTATTCCTGGTATTCAGAAAGATTATGAGGAAGATTTTAAGACCGCATTACTGCGCGCCCGAGGCGTAATTAAAGAGTAAAAGCTTGTAAGCGGCGGCACCGAAATCGCCACAAGATGATATCCTGAATCATTCGTATAATTTCCGGATGATCGGATGAACGACCAGGCTTTTACTTTCCAGACATTACACCCGGACACCATTATGGATGCCCTGTTTGAACAGGGTATTCGGGTGGATTCCGGGCTAACACCGTTAAACAGCTACGAAAACCGCGTCTATCAGTTTCAGGATGAGGATCGTCAGCGCTTCGTCGTAAAATTCTATCGTCCTGAACGCTGGTCCGCAGAACAAATTCAGGAAGAGCATCAGTTTGCTCACGATCTGCTGGATGACGATGTTCCCGTTGCCGCACCGCTAAAATTCAATAACCAAACGCTCCTCACGCACGAAGGGTTTTACTACGCTGTATTCCCGAGCCTGGGTGGCCGCCAATTTGAAGCGGATAATATTGATCAGATGGAGTGGGTTGCCCGCTATCTTGGGCGCATACACCAGACGGGACGCAAAAAAGCCTTTATTGCCCGCCCGACTATCGGGATTCAGGAATACCTTCTTGAGCCGCGCGGAATATTCGAAACGTCTGCCATGATTCCCACTGCGTTAAAGGATGATTTCCTCAACGCCACCGATAAGCTCATTGCTGCTGTTAAAACCTGCTGGCGCGACGATATTTCTGTCCTGCGCCTGCATGGCGATTGTCATGCCGGAAATATCCTCTGGCGTGATGGCCCGCTTTTTGTCGATCTCGATGATGCGCGTATGGGGCCAGCGGTTCAGGACCTGTGGATGTTGCTCAATGGCGACAAAGCCGAGCAACGCATGCAGCTTGAAACCATTATTGAAGCTTATGAAGAATTTAGCCCGTTTAATTCAGACGAAATTGCCCTGATTGAGCCTTTACGTGCGATGCGTTTTGTTTATTATCTCGCATGGTTAATCAGGCGTTGGGACGATCCCGCATTTCCCCGGAATTTCCCGTGGCTTACCGGAGAGGATTACTGGCGTAGCCAGATATCTACATTTACTGAGCAGGTCAAGGTTCTTCAGGAACCCCCTCTGCAATTAACGCCGATGTATTAATTGGACACACCCAGGAGAGAGTTAATCATGAAAAAAATTTGGCTGGCGCTGGCAGGTATGATTCTGGCATTTAGCGCTTCTGCTGCGCAGTTTACCGACGGCAAACAGTTCATCACGCTGGACAAACCGGTCGCTGGCGAGCCACAGGTTCTGGAGTTCTTCTCGTTCTATTGCCCACACTGCTATCAGTTCGAGCAGGTTCTGCATGTTTCTGACAACGTGAAGAAAAAGCTGCCAGAAGGCACCAAAATGACCAAGTACCACGTCGAGTTCCTGGGCCCATTGGGTAAAGACCTGACCCAGGCGTGGGCGGTTGCGATGGCACTGGGCGTGGAAGATAAGATCACTGCGCCAATGTTTGAAGCCGTACAGAAAACCCAGACCGTTCAGACCACTGCGGATATCCGTAAAGTGTTCGTTGATGCCGGCGTGAAAGGGGAAGAGTATGACGCAGCATGGAACAGCTTTGTGGTGAAATCTCTGGTTGCTCAGCAGGAAAAAGCGGCTGCTGACCTCCAGCTTCAGGGCGTTCCGGCGATGTTTGTTAACGGCAAATACCAGCTGAACATGCAGGGCATGGACACCAGCAGCATGGATATCTTCGTACAGCAGTATGCTGATACCGTGAAATACCTGGTTGAGAAGAAGTAATTTCGCGGATGTAAAAACGCCGGTCACTGACCGGCGTTTTTGTATGAAGATTTGATATTGTCTATCTGTTCGTCTTTCTCTTTCCAGAGCGTATTAAGCCACTGCTGGAAACGACGCTTGAAATTCTTATCGTTAACGTAATCACCGTGCAGCCCGGCATCTATCGGAACCAGATCGACACGCACAACAATGCGCGTCAGTTTGCCGCTGAGCATATCGTAGAACGGCGTCTTATCGTTTTCCGGATAGCAGAGTGTGACGTTCAGGAGCTTATCGAACTGTGATCCCAGCACGTTAAGCGCCATCGCAATACCCGCAGCCTTTGGCGGCAGCAAGTGCTGGTAAGGGGAGCGAGTTTGTTGATGCTTCTCTTCCGTAAACCGGGAGCCTTCAACAAAGTTCACGATGGTCGTAGGATGCGCGCGAAACTTTTCGCAGGAACGGCGCGTGGTATCCACATCTTTGCCGCGACGCTCGGGATGACGAATCAAATAGCTGCGCGAATAGCGTTTCATAAACGGCATATCAAGTGCCCAACAGGCCAGCCCGATAAAAGGCACCCAGGCGAGCTGCTGTTTCAGAAAGTATTTGTTCATCGGGATGTGTTTGCGAAAAAGTACGCATAACACCACGATGTCCGCCCAGCTGTGGTGATTGCAGATCAGCAGATACCAGTTCTTCTTGTTAAGACTCTCCAGCCCTTTGATATCCCACTTCAGATGCGGGTTCAGGCACAGCAGGATCGCCAGTCCTTCGCACCAGCAGTACATCATGAAGTTACAAAATGCGGACACGGCTCGCCACACCATGGGAACAGGCAGCAGCAGTTTAACGATCCCGGCGATAATGATCGGCACAGAGCAGGCGACAGTCACTAGGATAGTTAAAATGATGCTTAACAGTAATGTTATTGCTGCGAGCAATCTCGGCATGATGAGCTTTTTCAGGTAGTTAGCTGTAAGTGAGCGGTCGGCTATGAGACGCCGGGCGCTGATTTTACCAGAAAACAGACAAATTAATGGCGCTTTGACGTGATGATTTGGCCGCTTTTACTCTGTCGCAGACGATTTCTCTGTGATTGCGCGCTTAACAAGGCTTATATCCACATAGACTAAATTGCCATCAGTTGACCATATAGATAAGATCTAATGCTATAACAGCATGATAATTAAGATCTAAAAATTAACGCATATGTATTTTTTACGTCTGTTATTCATATGAAGTGAAAATATGCACAAACTTATCCACAGTTTGATTTTTGCGAGCGATCCTCACGATCGCAAAATCTTTTCCTGTATCTGGCGCTAATACCTGATGTTTTCATCCTTCTGTGGCATCCTTTACCCATAAATTGATTAAAGGCACGGACATTATGGTTCAGATCCCAGAAAACCCTCTTATTCTCGTCGATGGCTCTTCTTACCTGTATCGGGCATATCATGCGTTTCCTCCTCTGACCAATAGCGCAGGGGAACCCACCGGCGCAATGTACGGCGTGCTGAACATGCTGCGCAGCCTGATCCTTCAGTATCAGCCGACCCATGCGGCTGTGGTCTTTGATGCGAAAGGTAAAACGTTCCGCGACGAGCTGTTTGAGCATTACAAATCTCACCGTCCGCCAATGCCTGACGATCTGCGCGCGCAGATTGAGCCGCTGCATACCATGGTAAAAGCGATGGGGCTACCGCTGCTGGCCGTCTCAGGCGTTGAAGCCGATGACGTCATCGGCACGCTGGCGCGTGAAGCAGAAAAGATGGGTCGTCCTGTGCTGATCAGCACCGGTGATAAAGATATGGCGCAGCTGGTGACGCCAGGTATTACCCTGATTAACACCATGACTAACACCATTCTCGGGCCTGAAGAAGTTGTCGCAAAGTACGGCGTGCCGCCTGAGTTGATTATCGACTTCCTCGCGTTAATGGGCGACTCCTCGGATAACATCCCGGGTGTCCCTGGCGTCGGTGAAAAAACCGCGCAGGCGCTGCTCCAGGGGCTGGGTGGTCTGGATACGCTCTACGCGGAGCCAGACAAAATCGCCGGGCTCTCCTTCCGTGGCGCAAAAACCATGGCCGGAAAACTGGAAGAGAACAAAGAGGTGGCTTATCTCTCCTATAAGCTGGCCACAATCAAAACCGATGTCGAACTGGAGCTGGGCTGTGAGCAGCTTGAAGTGCAACAGCCTTCCGCTGACGATCTGCTGAGCCTGTTTAAGAAATACGAATTCAAGCGCTGGACCGCTGACGTGGAAGCCGGTAAATGGCTGCAGGCGAAAGGGGCCAAACCTGCTGCAAAGCCGAAGGAGACGATCGTCGTTGACGCAGAAGAGCAGGTGGAAGAAGAAGCCGTGGCGCTTTCCTTCGACAACTACGAAACCATTCTTGAAGAGTCACGGCTGATCGCCTGGATCGATAAGCTGAAAAAGGCGCCGGTCTTCGCCTTTGATACCGAAACCGACAGCCTCGATAACATCTCTGCCAATATGGTTGGCCTGTCATTTGCGACAGAGCCGGGTATTGCCGCCTACGTCCCTGTGGCGCACGATTACCTGGATGCGCCGGAGCAGATCTCCCGTGAACGCGTGCTTGAGCTGCTGAAGCCGATCCTGGAAGACGAAAAGGCGCTCAAGGTTGGACAAAACCTCAAGTACGACCGCGGTATTTTGCAAAACTACGGCATTGAACTGCGCGGTATTGCCTTCGACACCATGCTTGAATCCTACATTCTGGACAGCGTCGCGGGCCGCCATGATATGGATTCCTTATCTGACCGCTGGCTCAAGCACAAAACGATCACCTTTGAAGAGATTGCCGGTAAAGGGAAAAATCAGCTCACCTTTAACCAGATTGCTCTGGAAGAAGCGGGGCGCTACGCGGCGGAAGACGCAGATGTCACGCTACAGCTGCACCTGAAGATGTGGCCAAAACTGCAGAAGCATGAAGGTCCGCTGAACGTGTTCCAGCATATCGAGATGCCGCTGGTACCCGTTCTGTCCCGCATTGAACGCAACGGCGTGAAGATTGACCCAACGGTGCTGCATAACCACTCCGGGGAGCTGGCGCAGCGTCTGACCGAGCTCGAGCAAAAAGCGCATGAGCTTGCAGGCGAGCCGTTTAACCTCTCTTCGCCGAAGCAGCTGCAAACCATTCTGTTTGAAAAGCAGGGCATCAAGCCGCTAAAGAAAACTCCTGGCGGCGCGCCGTCAACCTCTGAAGAGGTGCTGGAAGAGCTGGCGCTGGATTACCCGCTGCCAAAAGTGATTCTTCAGTACCGTGGCCTCGCGAAGCTGAAGTCTACCTACACCGACAAGCTCCCGCTGATGATCAACCCGAAAACGGGTCGTGTGCACACGTCGTACCACCAGGCTGTCGCGGCGACCGGTCGTCTCTCATCAACCGATCCCAACCTGCAGAACATCCCGGTACGTAACGAAGAAGGCCGCCGTATTCGACAGGCTTTCATCGCACCAGAGGATTATCTGATTGTCTCTGCTGACTACTCGCAAATTGAGCTGCGCATTATGGCGCATCTGTCCCGCGACAAAGGCCTGCTGACCGCGTTTGCTGAAGGGAAGGATATCCACCGGGCAACCGCGGCGGAAGTCTTCGGCTTGCCGCTGGACAGCGTGACCAACGAGCAGCGCCGCAGTGCTAAGGCGATCAATTTCGGTCTGATTTACGGCATGAGCGCATTTGGTCTTTCGCGACAGCTCAACATTCCGCGCAAAGAGTCGCAGAAGTATATGGATCTCTACTTCGAGCGTTATCCGGGCGTGCTGGAATACATGGAACGCACCCGCGCGCAGGCGAAGGAAAAAGGTTACGTCGAAACCCTGGATGGCCGCCGTCTCTACTTACCGGACATCAAATCCAGCAACGCGGCGCGTCGCGCTGGCGCAGAGCGTGCGGCGATCAACGCCCCGATGCAGGGTACCGCGGCGGACATTATTAAGCGTGCAATGATCGCCGTTGATGCCTGGCTGGAAAAAGAGAAGCCTCGCGTGAAAATGATCATGCAGGTACACGATGAACTGGTATTTGAAGTGCACAAAGACGACCTCGACGCCGTGTCGAAGAAGATCCACGAACTGATGGAAAGCAGCATGACGCTTGACGTGCCGTTGCTGGTGGAAGTGGGAAGTGGCGAAAACTGGGATCAGGCTCACTAACGGTTCTTCGCATAACGCGCTTTTTATGTAAGTTTGCAACATAACAACGCGCGTTTTGTGACAATCATTAGAATTCCCTATGTAAAGAATGAAAAAAAACTACAAAAAGTGCTTTTTCTGCAGCACAAAAAGGGGTAGAGTTGTCGGCGTAGGGTACAGAGGTAAGATGTTCTATCTTTCAGACCTTTTACTTCACGTAATCGGATTTGGCTGAATATTTTAGCCGCCCCAGTCAGTAATGACTGGGGCGTTTTTTATTGCGGCAAAGAAAAATTCAGGCAAAAAAAACGCGGCTATCGCCGCGCTCGGTATTACTCTTCTTCCGCTTCCGTCGCGGGTTCCAGCTCGCTAAACCAGGTATCGAGCTTCTGACGCAGCTTGTCCACGCCCAGCTTTTTCAGCGAGGAGAACGGCTCAACCTGCACATCACCGTTGAACGCCAGCACCGCTTCGCGAACCATGTTCACCTGCGCTTTACGCGCGCCGCTCGCCAGCTTATCGGCTTTCGTCAGCAGCACCAGCACGGCGATATCGCTTGCTACAGCCCAGTCGATCATCTGCTGATCCAGATCTTTCAGGGGATGGCGAATATCCATCAGCACCACCAGACCTTTCAGGCACAGGCGTTTTTCCAGGTATTCACCCAGCGCACGCTGCCACTTGATTTTCATCTCTTCCGGTACCTGCGCGTAACCGTAGCCCGGTAAGTCGACCAGGCGTTTGCCCTCTGCGACTTCAAACAGGTTGATCAGCTGGGTACGGCCAGGTGTTTTTGAGGTACGCGCCAGGCTCTTCTGATTGGTCAGCGTATTCAGGGCGCTGGATTTCCCCGCATTGGAGCGGCCAGCAAATGCCACTTCAATACCGGTATCAGAAGGAAGGTGGCGAATATCGGGCGCACTGGTGACAAAATGCGTCTGTTGGTAGTTCCAGGTAGTCACGTGGTCGTCTCCAAAATCGTAATCTGAAGGGGATTATACCCGAATGCAGCCAAAAGGCTTTTCTGATTGCTATGAGCTGTAGGCGAATGCCCCAATCGGTGTGAGAGATCGGCCAGTGATGCTATGGGAGATTTCAGAGAATTCGCAGGCGTCAAAAAAGCCAAACTGTTTTAAATCATAAGCTTATTTCCGGGTAATTGTCTGAAAAATCCTTTTTGTACCGTTTCGTTGCTTGTTAGTTTAACGGAACAAGGTAAAGTGTGCGTCAGGGCGAGGAAGCCAACAGGAAATCGACTTAAGGATTAGGGTCAGGAGCGCCAGGAGGCGAAGACGCAGGATTGTCAGGATGACCAGCGCCTGGAGGCGTTTTAAAAGGAAATGGAACCGTATCACGGACGGTATTAGCCAAGGGATAAACAGGGTTTGTTGTTGGCAAACACGGAATGTCTGACCCGCTAAGGGTTGTGAGTCAGGAAAAAAGGCGACAGATTGCTCTGTCGCCTTTTTTCTTTGCTTGCTTTCTGCTAGATTTCGCCGCAATTCTATACTGAAGAAAACGACTTAAAGATAAAACATCATGAAAAAACCAACCTCCGCTGCGGGCGCGAAACGCCCTGTAAAAGCACGCCGCAAAACGCGCGAAGAACTGAACCAGGAAGCGCGCGATCGCAAACGCGACAAAAAACATCGCGGTCACGCTGCGGGTAGCCGTGCCAACGGTGGTGGTGCAGCAGGTGCATCTGCAAAAGGCAAACAGCAGAAAGACCCTCGTATCGGCAGTAAAACTCCCATTCCACTGGGCGTGACAGACACCCCGGTCACTAAGCAGCACAAACCAAAGAGCGAGAAACCTATGCTTTCACCGCAGGCTGAGCTGGATTTGCTGGAGAACGATGAGCGCCTGGACGCGCTGTTGGAACGTCTTGAAGAGGGTGAAACCCTGACCGCTGAAGAGCAGTCATGGGTGGATGCCAAACTGGATCGTATTGATGAACTGATGCAGAAGCTGGGCCTGTCATACGACGATGACGAAGATGAAGAAGAAGACGAGAAGCAGGAAGATATGATGCGTCTTCTGAAGGGTGGAAACTAACATTTGCACCCGGCAGGCACGATAGTCCTGCTTATAACCCTTCCGGTTATATGTT
Source organism: Enterobacter asburiae (assembly GCF_007035645.1). Taxonomy (NCBI): domain Bacteria; kingdom Pseudomonadati; phylum Pseudomonadota; class Gammaproteobacteria; order Enterobacterales; family Enterobacteriaceae; genus Enterobacter; species Enterobacter asburiae. The sequence goes on along the minus strand of NZ_AP019632.1, from coordinate 4,580,010 downwards.
ATCTGGTGTGGTTATTCGTTAAACTACGGCGGTTGTCGCGGCGACAGAAGTGGCTGCGCACCCGAATGATGGCCCGCGATGGGGCCAGAACGGGCCGCCGTATACGAACGCGACACCAACGGAAGGAGTGAGCATGTCAGCACCAACTATCGACTGGGATTTGTCCCTAATCCAGAAATATAACTATTCCGGGCCGCGTTATACGTCATACCCCACCGCGCTGGAGTTCTCCGATGCTTTCGGCGAGGCTGATTTCCAGCAGGCTGTCGCGCGCTATCCTGAGCGTCCGCTGTCGCTCTACGTCCATATTCCGTTCTGCCACAAGCTTTGCTACTTCTGCGGCTGCAATAAAATCGTTACCCGTCAGCAGCACAAAGCCGACCAATATCTTGATGCGCTCGAACAAGAAATTGTGCATCGCGCGCCGCTGTTTGCTGGCCGTCAAGTCAGCCAGCTGCACTGGGGCGGCGGTACGCCAACCTATCTGAATAAAGCGCAAATCAGCCGCCTGATGACCCTGCTGCGCGGCAATTTCAGTTTTAACGCCGACGCTGAAATCTCGATCGAAGTCGATCCGCGTGAAATTGAGCTGGATGTACTGGATCACTTACGCGCCGAAGGCTTCAATCGTCTGAGCATGGGCGTGCAGGATTTCAATAAAGAGGTTCAGCGCCTGGTGAACCGCGAGCAGGACGAAGAATTTATCTTTGCCTTACTCAATCACGCGCGTGAGATTGGTTTCACCTCGACCAATATTGACCTGATTTACGGCCTGCCAAAGCAAACGCCGGAAAGCTTCGCCTTCACCCTGAAGCGCGTGGCCGAACTCAACCCGGACCGCCTGAGCGTCTTTAACTATGCGCATCTGCCGACGCTCTTTGCCGCTCAGCGCAAAATCAAAGATGCCGATCTTCCTTCTGCCCAGCAGAAGCTGGATATCCTGCAGGAAACCATTACCTCGCTGACCGAAACCGGCTATCAGTTTATCGGGATGGATCACTTTGCCCGTCCGGATGACGAGCTGGCGATTGCGCAGCGTGAAGGCGTTCTGCACCGCAACTTCCAGGGCTACACAACCCAGGGCGATACCGATTTGCTGGGGATGGGCGTCTCCGCTATCAGCATGATTGGCGACTGTTACGCGCAGAACCAGAAAGAGCTGAAGCTTTACTACCAGCAGGTTGATGAAACGGGCAACGCGCTGTGGCGCGGCATCGCGTTAACGCGCGACGACTGCATCCGGCGCGATGTGATTAAGGCGCTAATCTGCAACTTCCGTCTCGATTTCAGCGACGTTGAGTCGCAGTGGGATCTGCACTTCAGCGATTATTTTGCGGAAGACCTGAAGCTGATTGCACCGCTGGCGAAAGACGGGCTGGTGGATGTGTCGGAGAGCGCGATTGAGGTCACGCCGAAAGGGCGTCTGTTGATCCGTAATATCTGCATGTGCTTTGACGCGTATCTGCGTCAGAAAGCGCGACTACAGCAGTTCTCGCGGGTGATTTAAGGCGCATTGCAAAATGCACAAAACGTAGGCCGGGTAAGGCGAAGCCGCCACCCGGCTTTTACGTTCAACTCGCTAGCTAAACAGCCCCACCAGCGCCGCACACAACATAGCCGCAACGGCTGTCTGTGGCGTGTGGCTTTCAGCGGCTCCGCTAGAGAGCATATTCACGATTGTTTCCAGCATGATGTTCACCCCCAATTTCCGGGCACGATCATACAAAACTCATCGGAACAGTAAAGCGCAAAATAACGGCAATTTGCGCTCAATGAATAACCTTTACACAGCGACGTACGATCACTCCATTCCCAGCTCTTTAAGCTTGCGCGTCAGGGTATTACGTCCCCATCCCAGCAGGCGAGCGGCTTCCTGCTTATGGCCCTGCGTATGACGAAGCGCGGTAGTTAACAGCGTACGCTCCATCTCCGGCTGAGCTTCAGACAGCAGGTTTTGATGACCGGAACGCAGCGCGCGGTCGGCCCACTGCGCCAGCAGCGTCGCCCAGCTGTCCGGCAGCGCGTGCCCGGTACTGCTTTCAGGCGCGGTCGCTTCAAACAGCTCGGCCGGTAAATCCTGAATCAGCACTTCCTGCCCGGCGGCCATCACGGTTAACCAGCGGCAGGTATTTTCCAGCTGACGCACGTTGCCCGGCCACGCCAGACGCGTCAGAGCGGCATCGGTTTCCGGGTGAAGCTGCTTGGCTTCCACGCCCAGCTCGCGGGCGGCTACCTGCAGGAAATGACGCGCCAGGCGGGGAATATCTTCCCGGCGTTCACGCAGCGGCGGCAGATGAACGCGAATAACGTTCAGACGGTGGAATAAATCCTCGCGGAATTTTCCTTCCTGCACGCGTTGCTCCAGGTTCTGGTGGGTCGCGGCGATAATGCGCACGTCCACCTTCACCGGCGCATAGCCGCCCACGCGATAAAACTGCCCGTCGGCCAGCACGCGCAGCAGGCGGGTCTGGACATCCAGCGGCATATCGCCAATTTCATCCAGGAACAGCGTACCGCCGTCAGCCTGTTCGAACCGCCCCTGGCGAATGGTATTGGCGCCGGTAAATGCCCCTTTTTCATGGCCGAACAGTTCGGACTCAATCAAATCCTTCGGGATCGCCGCCATATTCAGGGCGATGAACGGCGCTTTTGCCCGTGGACTATGGCGATGCAATGCATGCGCCACAAGCTCTTTACCGGTTCCCGATTCACCGTTAATCAATACGCTAATGGACGAGCGGGACAAACGGCCAATAATGCGAAACACGTCCTGCATCGCCGGCGCTTCACCGATGATGTCTGTCGTTGGCCCAAAATCGGGCGCGTGGCGCGGCTGTTGCTGCTCCTGATAATGGCTAATCGCGCGCTCAACCAGCGCCACCGCTTCGTCGATATCAAAGGGTTTGGGCAGGTAATCAAACGCCCCTTGCTGATAGGCGCTCACTGCGGCATCCAGATCGGAGTGCGCAGTCATTATGATGACCGGAAGCATAGGGTGGCGTTGTTTGATCTGCTTTAACAGCGCCAGCCCGTCCATGCCCGGCATACGAATATCCGAAAGCAGAACATCTGGCGTTTTGGTGGTGAGTGCGTCGAGCACTTCGCTGCCGCTCTCAAACGTCGTGCAGCTTAATCCTGCCCCTGTGAGCGCGCGTTCAAGCACCCAACGGATGGAGCTATCGTCATCGACTACCCAGACTATCCCTCGTTGCATAAACGTCACCTTTATTTTTTAATCGGCAGGAAAACCGAAAACTCGGTATGTCCCGGCCAACTGGTAAATTCAATTTTCCCGGAGTGTTGATCGATCAAACTGCGGGCAATGGATAAGCCCAGGCCGGTTCCGCCTTCGCGACCGCTTACCATCGGGTAGAACAGGGTGTCCTGCAAATGCGATGGAATGCCGGGCCCGTTATCCTCAACGTCGATTCGGGCGGCCAGCCGGTAGCGCACGCCGTGTAACGTGAGCTGGAAGGCGGTGCGGGTGCGTAAAATAATCTCGCCGCCTTCAGGCCCCAGCGCCTGCAGGGCATTACGCACAATATTCAACAGGACCTGCTCAATCTGGTCCGGGTCATGGGCCAGTTCCGGCAGGCTTGGATCGTAATCACGTACCAGCGTGACGTTCTCCGGCAGCTCCATTGAGACGAGCTTCACCACCCGCTCTGCCACTTTATGGATGCTTTCAGTAACGTGCATTCCCGGCTGCTGCGGACCGAGAAGACGGTCTACCAGATTCCGCAGACGGTCCGCCTGCTCAATGATGACGTTGGTATATTCCGCCAGCGCGGGATCGGGCAGCGCCTTGGTCAGAAGCTGCGCCGCGCCGCGTAATCCACCCAGCGGGTTTTTGATTTCATGCGCCAGGCCGCGCACCAGGTCACGGGCGGCAATCTGCTGCGCATGCTGAAGCTGCTCCTGGCTCAGTCGACGCTGATTATCCATCGGCGCCATTTCCAGCAGGATCAGGCCTTCGGGAAGACGTTGCGCGGTTAGCGACAGAATGTGCGAGCGCCCGTCGATCACCAGCGTCACTTCGTTATCGGTAAACCCCTGGCCGGCCTGCAAACTTTCCTGCATCAGGCCAATATTCAGTGAAAAATAGCTCAGGAGTTCAGGAAGCGGGGTGCCGAACAGTTTACGTGCGCTTTGGGCGAGCAGCTGCTGCGCCGCCGGGTTGGCGTAATGAACGGCCAGCTCGTCATCGACCAGCAATATGCTGTTAATCAAAGAATTGAGGATCTGCCCAGCATCGGGCAGCGTGCCAGTTGCCATTCAGCAGTCTCCTGGAGTCGTTTGCACTAATTTAGTGCAGTATAGCGTTTTCGGCGTAAAAAGCGCGTGAGATCAGGTTGTTGGTGGAGAAAAAAGCCCATCCGGAGATGGGCTAAAAGTTTCCACGGCAACTACCCCCGGCGCTTATCACGCCGGGTAAAACAACTTTAATTAAACGCTGTAGTACAGCTCGAACTCTACCGGGTGTGGCGTCATACGCACGCGGTCGTTCTCTTCCATACGCAGGGCGATGTAAGCATCGATAGCGTCGTCAGTGAATACGCCACCTGCAGTCAGGAACTCGCGGTCTGCGTCCAGCGCCTGCAGGGCTTCTTCCAGAGAGCCAGCAACCTGTGGGATCTCTTTCGCTTCTTCTGGCGGCAGGTCGTACAGGTTTTTGTCCATCGCTTCGCCCGGGTGGATCTTGTTCTTGATACCGTCCAGACCGGCCATCAGCAGTGCTGCGAAGCACAGGTATGGGTTAGCCGCTGGGTCCGGGAAGCGAACTTCGATACGACGTGCTTTAGGAGAAGCCACCACCGGAATACGGATAGAAGCAGAACGGTTACGTGCAGAGTAGGCCAGCATCACTGGCGCTTCGTAGCCCGGGACCAGACGCTTGTAGGAGTTCGTGGTTGGGTTCGCCAGGGCGTTGATCGCTTTAGCGTGTTTGATAACACCACCGATGTAATACAGCGCCTGCTCGGACAGACCGGCATATTTGTCGCCAGAGAACAGGTTGGTACCGTTCTTGGACAGAGACATGTGGCAGTGCATACCGGAACCGTTATCGCCAAACATTGGTTTTGGCATGAAGGTCGCGGTTTTACCGAAACGGTGCGCAACGTTGTGCACAACGTATTTGTAGATCTGAATTTCGTCCGCTTTTTTGGTCATGGTGTTGAAGCGGGTTGCCACTTCGTTCTGACCAGCAGTCGCCACTTCGTGGTGGTGAGCTTCAACAACCAGGCCCATCTCTTCCATCACCAGACACATAGTGGAACGAATGTCCTGTGCAGAGTCGACCGGAGGAACCGGGAAGTAACCGCCTTTCACGCCAGGACGGTGACCTTTGTTACCGCCTTCGTATTTAGTGGAGGAGTTCCATGCACCTTCGATGTCGTCGATAGCCACGTGGGAGCCAGAAATAGAGGCACCGAAGCGGATGTCATCGAACAGGAAGAATTCTGGCTCTGGCCCGAACAGAACGGTGTCTGCGATGCCGGTAGAACGCAGGTACTCTTCAGCGCGTTTCGCGATAGAACGTGGGTCGCGGTCGTAGCCCTGCAGCGTGCCTGGCTCGAGGATGTCGCAACGAATGATCAGGGTTGGTTCTTCGAAGAACGGATCAATGACCGCAGTGGTCGCGTCTGGCATCAGAACCATGTCGGATTCGTTAATGCCTTTCCAGCCACCAATGGAGGAGCCGTCAAACATTTTGCCTTCTTCAAAGAATTCGGCGTTCACCTGATGAGCAGGGATTGTGACGTGCTGTTCTTTACCTTTGGTATCGGTGAAGCGCAGATCAACAAACTTCACTTCATGTTCGTTCAGCATCGTCAAAACGTGTTCAGCGGACATACTTAACTCTCCAGATTGGTCATTGTCGTCGTGGTAACGAGGTCTTCAATTTCTGTTTGTACTGGCTGGTGCCATGTATTTTTTATAAAGCGAAATCTGTGCCAACTTTTAAATCACCCCAAAAAGGCGTTATCATGCGCACCATAGTGCAAAAGGGCTGCACCACAATGGATTTGTTGCACCAGTATAGTGCTTCAATGTGAACATTGAGCACCATATTGGTGCAATTTACGTTAAAGTGCCCTTTTACCGCTCCGTGAAAGCGATCACAAAGCATCTCTGCAATACTTGTTTGCGGGGGATGTTTGTGATCCTGTTTTGTAGTGCGATTAATCCGTGTACAATAACGCGCTATTTCTAAATGCCTGAGGCAAAGTTGTGATCGAAAATTTGCGTAACATCGCCATCATCGCGCACGTTGACCATGGTAAAACTACCCTGGTCGACAAGCTGCTGCAGCAATCCGGTACGTTTGATGCGCGTGCCGAAACCCAAGAACGCGTGATGGACTCCAACGATTTGGAGAAAGAGCGTGGGATTACCATCCTCGCGAAAAACACCGCGATTAAATGGAATGACTACCGTATCAACATCGTTGATACCCCAGGGCACGCCGACTTCGGTGGTGAAGTTGAACGTGTAATGTCCATGGTAGACTCCGTTCTGCTGGTCGTTGACGCAATGGATGGCCCAATGCCACAGACGCGCTTCGTGACCAAAAAAGCTTTTGCCCATGGTCTGAAGCCAATCGTTGTTATCAACAAAGTTGACCGCCCTGGCGCGCGTCCTGACTGGGTTGTTGACCAGGTCTTCGACCTGTTCGTTAACCTCGACGCGACCGACGAGCAGCTGGACTTCCCTATCGTTTACGCCTCTGCGCTGAACGGTATCGCAGGTCTGGACCACGAAGACATGGCTGAAGACATGACCCCGCTGTATCAGGCGATTGTTGACCGTGTTCCTGCACCAAACGTCGATCTCGACGGCACCCTGCAGATGCAGATCTCTCAGCTCGACTACAACAACTACGTTGGCGTAATCGGCATTGGTCGTATCAAGCGCGGTAAAGTGAAGCCTAACCAGCAGGTTACTATCATCGATAGCGAAGGCAAAACCCGTAACGGTAAAGTCGGTAAAGTACTGACTCACCTGGGTCTTGAGCGTATCGAGAGTGACGTTGCGGAAGCGGGCGACATCATCGCTATCACCGGTCTGGGTGAACTGAACATCTCCGACACCATCTGCGATCCGCAGAACGTCGAAGCGCTGCCAGCCCTGTCCGTTGATGAACCAACCGTATCCATGTTCTTCAACGTCAACACCTCTCCGTTCTGTGGTAAAGAAGGTAAATTCGTTACCTCTCGTCAGATCCTTGACCGCCTGAACAAAGAGCTGGTGCACAACGTTGCGCTGCGCGTTGAAGAAACCCAGGATGCCGATGCATTCCGCGTTTCTGGTCGTGGTGAGCTGCACCTGTCTGTTCTGATCGAAAACATGCGTCGTGAAGGTTTCGAAATGGCGGTTTCCCGCCCGAAAGTAATCTTCCGCGAAATCGACGGCCGTAAACAAGAGCCGTTCGAAAACGTAACGCTGGACGTTGAAGAGCAGCACCAGGGTTCTGTGATGCAGGCTCTGGGTGAGCGTAAAGGCGACCTGAAAAACATGAATCCAGATGGCAAAGGCCGCGTACGTCTCGACTACGTGATCCCAAGCCGTGGTCTGATCGGCTTCCGTTCAGAGTTCATGACCATGACTTCCGGTACCGGTCTGCTGTACTCCACCTTCAGCCACTACGACGACGTGCGTCCGGGCGAAGTGGGCCAGCGTAACAACGGCGTGCTGATCTCCAACGGTCAGGGTAAAGCGGTTGCGTTTGCGCTGTTCGGTCTGCAGGATCGCGGCAAGCTGTTCCTGGGTCACGGTGCTGAAGTTTACGAAGGCCAGATCATCGGTATTCACAGTCGTTCTAACGACCTGACCGTAAACTGCCTGACCGGTAAGAAACTGACCAACATGCGTGCGTCCGGTACTGACGAAGCAACGGTTCTGGTTCCACCGATCAAGATGACTCTGGAGCAGGCTCTGGAATTCATCGATGATGACGAACTGGTAGAAGTGACTCCACAGTCAATTCGTATCCGTAAACGTCACCTGACCGAGAACGATCGTAAACGTGCTATGCGCGGTGCGAAAGAAGAGTAATACGGTCAATCCGTAGGCCGGGTAAGCGTGAGCGCCACCCGGCAACTAAAAAGCCGCTGATCTCTCAGCGGCTTTTTTATTATTATTTGAAGCTGTATTTCACCCCCAGCATCCCCTGGGTATCGCTGTAGCCTTTGTCGCCTATCTGCTGAGCCACATTGCCCCAAACGCTAAGCTGAGATGTAATCTGCCCCTCTACGCCCGTCTTTAACTCGCCGATATTGCGAGCACCGCGCATTTCATTGCTGACGTCATCCATGCGGATGCGCGTGGTCTGGGTATTGTGGATCCAGTTCGCCTCGATAAACGGCTGGAAGGTACGGGATTTACCGTCGTCAATCGCGTTATGTCCGCTGATATAGGCTTTCACGCCGAGACGTGTCATCAGATTCCCCTGAGTCTCGTCTTTCACCCGCGTGCCGTTGCGTTCGCGATGGTCGTCAGCCTGCACGTCCATCCAAACGGCCTGCGCTTTCGGCTGGATCCAGTAGCTATTGCGGCCGCTTTCGCCCACCTTAATGCTATAGCCAGCTTCTACAGAGGCGGTTACGCCGCTGGAGTGATAACGCTCAGTCGCCTGATCCTGCCCCATCACCTTATTGTCGAACCAGTTATACAGCATCCAGCTATCAACGTAGGTTCCACTTTTATCCGCGTCGTTTGCGTACCAGGTACCGTACAGACCGACGCTATAGCCATTCACTTCGCCACGCGAGTGGTATCCGGTCAGGCTGGAAGCACTCCGGCTCTGGCTGTTGCCGTAGCCCGCCATCAGGCCAAGATGCCAGCGATCCAGGCCGTCGGTGCTCCACTGGGCGACATCACCACCCAGCTGCAGCACGTAGCGGTTGGCGGTCGTTTTTAACTGGCCGCTGCCGTCTCTGAAACGCGTATGGCCGCCGACGTTACGCATCCACAGGCTCGTTACTTTTTGCTCGCCGGTGAGCAGGTCGGTGTACTGCGTTTCACCCAGACGGTCGTGCAGGCGGGTCATAAACAGCGTATTTGCCGCATAGCTGTTCGCCTGATAGCTACCAAATTCAGGGCGATACTGATGCTCGCTTTGCGGTGGTGCAGCAGGGGGGACCGGTTCCTGCGGCGGAATCACCGGGTCGACGGGCGGGTCCACTGGGTCAACAGGTGGGTCTACCGGGTCGACCGGCGGGTCAACGGGCTCAACCAGGCTGGTGAGAAACCAGTTTTTACCTTTTTGCACAACGTTATAGTCATAACCCCCCGCCACGATACGGCTGGCCTTCTCAAACGTCCCGTCAGAGTTGCCGCCAACGCTGACGATTTCAATCCCTTCAATGGTTTGTGCGCCAGTACCGCCAATGTTGTTCACTTCCACCCCGGTATGGCCGGAGGTGTTGCCTTCAACGATCAGTTTGTCCGTTTCCGATGTGTCGTCAAACAGCACGGTATTGAAAACCAGCTTGCCGCCGTTGCCGATAAAATCGTCACTGATGGTCAGGGTTTGCCACGCCGCATCCTCAGCATGCTGGAAATTAATCGTACCGCCCGCATTCAGCGTCAGGCTGGTCAGCGTGGAGCTGTCGCGCATATTCCACACGGCATCATTCATCGTAAGCGCGATAGTCCCGGTACCGTTGGCGTTGCTCTCAATGTAAGACGCCCCGTTCCAGAGAGAGTTGTCCTGCATGGTGAGCGCGATCGCGCTGTTTTGCGCTGCGGCAGTGCTGGTGGCCGCGACGCCGCCAGCGGAGAGGATGTCACCGTTGAGGGTGAATTTTCCGCCCGCGGAGGCATCAATCACGCCACCGTTGCTGGCGTTCAGGGCGTAGCTACCGCTGTCGCGCTGGCCTGCGGTGGTAATGGTTGCGCCACCCGCGAGCGTTATCACGCCGCGTGACCAGGCATACATCCCGTGCGGCGCTTGCGCGGAGCTGCTGGTTTTCTCGCTGCTGTTGACCGCAATGGTGACGTTATCACCAAGATTCACCGCGCCTGTGTACGCATAGACGCCATGCGCGCTGGCACCGTTGGTGGTGATGGTCGCGCCTTCATCAAGGGTGATGGATGACGAGCCGGTAGAATACACCCCGGAGGCGCTGGCCGCGTCGGTGGTAATCGTCGCGTTTTTTCCCAGCTCAATTTTGGATGCAGAGCCCGCATACAGGCCGTAGGCCGATGTGCCGTACGTTTCGATGGTGGCCTCACTCCCCAGACGAACATAAGAGCCGCTCTGGTTGGTACGAATCCCCTCGGCGTAGGTACCACGCGTCACAATATGCGCACGATCGCCGACGATAACGTTATTTTGGGCCTTTGAAGCATCATTCAATGCATAGGCGCTAATGCCGCGACCGGTACTGCCGGTGGTTTCAATATAGAGATCGTCACCCACATAAATATTGGCGGAGCCAAGAGAGCCCTGGCTGAAGGAGCTGTACCCGGCATTGATGCCGTCACCGCTTTGGCCATTAACGTAAATGTGGGTGCGGTCTCCGGTAATAATAAACACCGGGTTGTCCGGCGTGTTCATACCATGGGTACGAATGCCGTCGACGTCTTTACCATTATTGGCAGCCACTTTTGACTGGGTGCGAATAGTCAGATCGTCACCAAATATTACCCCCGGGCTGCCGGACGTGGAGTTCTGAATAACGGTGACTGAATGCTCAAAGGCTTCCGCCCCCGGTCCTTCGAGGGTGATCCCATCTCCGTAGATTGGGATATTACCCGGGCTGTACTGGTAGACATAGTTAGGATCGCTGGTATTTTTGCTAAAGTTCGCGTTTGCCGTTGCAGGAATTAGCGCCTGTATTTCTGCAGGCAACTCCGTTACTGCTCCGGAGGCAGGTAAATTAGCAAAATCTATTACCGCTGCATGCGCGGTAAATAACGCTGACGATAACGCCAGTGAAATCGCAACTGCGACAGGTGAGTGTTTCATTAAATATGGCATGTCTGCCCCCTTTCTTTCAGGCGTAGAACATCCTCCACGCGATTAATTGTGGGTATGCTAAGAGGTTGAAATTACAAAATAGAAACGAGAATTTTATGAATGCTGGTACCTAACTTCCTCTCAAGTCGTATTTTATGAACATAAATTTTTTTAACATCAATGCTGTCTGTTTTTATAATCTCCTGGAGGCATGCTCCTGATAAAAACCTGTTAAGCAAAGTAAATTCGACAGCATTCAACTTACTTCCACGTCTGCTATTTACCCGTCTTCCGGAGAAAAGGTGGTTGATTTTATCCTGCAATATAACGTCATTATCGTCTGAATAAATAACTCCCTTTATTTCACTGTGGTGAGTGAGTAAGTAATTAGCCAATGCCTCTAGTTTACGGTCCGAGATTATAACGATGTTCATGTTAGTTATCGCCAGGCGTTCAATCCATTGCGGATCGGCCAGTACGCGCAGGTTGTACATCGAAAAGTCTACAAAAATAAACCCTCGTGACAGGTGATTCTTGTTCCTGCGTAATATTTTATTTACAACTGCAATCTGCAGGAAATGATTACCAACCGGCCAAACTGCGAACGAGGCATTACCACAATATTGTGATCGTACTGCGTTATCTGGAAATAACTGACAGGACAATTCACAGCTTATACAGCGGGCAACTGTTTTCGACGATGTTATCATCCAGTCCACTCCTGTCTTTTTTTATTGCCAATATTTCATTGCCGTTCAAATGTGTCAATCTTGAAACATATCCAGTTATCCTGTCTTGTTTATGAAAAAGAGTATCAGGGAAATAAATTCCTGGGCTTATCTATTCAGTCAGTCCGTCGTCATAGCGAAAAAACATCACCTGGCAGAACGACTCCAGGAATATTTGTCACTCCTTTAAGATTATTCGGCAAAAAAAATCCAGGAAGGAGGTACACGAAATAGCACTAATAGCTAAAGATTCGTTTCCTCAGTCTGCCGCAACGTCAGTCTTTTCTCTGGTTGCGGCTCAATATAATTATTTGGGCTGGCGAAGTGTAATGAAATCTCATTATGTCGTTTTAGATGAGGTAAACCTAAGAAAAGTGCCTTGTAACCAATTGAAAAATAATATGTTGTTTTTAATCTTAGATGGGGCGGTATCGCGTCCTAATCCATCTGACCTATACTGTTGTTAAATATACGTATATGTTTTTGGTGTATAGAGTTATGTATTGTTATTTCTGAGGAAAGGAAAATTGTATCTCATTAACAAGTTGGTCGAGTATGACCCAGAAAACAAAACCCTGGTAAATCATATTACCGAGCGAACGATACAATTGCAGCTTCCTGCCAATCTCTGTTTTCTTTATCTCATCACCCATCCTGGAAAAATAATTTCGCAAAATAAGTTAATGGTAGTGGGATGGGGGGAGCGCAATGACGTCACAACACCGAATACCTTTTACCAGGCCATTTTGACATTACGCAACGCGCTTGCTGAGGTGGGGTTGCCGCGAGATACGGTAAAAACGATTTCTCGCCGCGGGCTTACGCTTTCCGAAGCCACCCAGGTTGAAGTATTTACCCCAACCGCTGAGCCCGTGATGGTTAATAACGAGGCGGAAATAGCTGAAGGTACCGCGACGCAGATGCCGGTCTGGTTGATAATAACCACCGCTGTGTTTTTGCTGATCGCGCTTATGAATGGGGTGATATTATATAAGCATCACCAGAACATGCCGTTTAGCTACTACTTGCCACTTTCAACGGGCAGTACGAACAACGCCTGCCAGCTTTTTTATGCACCTAATGAACCTGTTCAGGATCATTACTTGCGCCTGTTAAAAAATCATCCCGGTCTGTGCGCCGAAAAAAGATACGTTTTTCTGATCGGCTATAGTAAAACGGAGCGAATCGCGGCGTTTGTCTGTAATAACGATGCGCGACGGGATGCGGCAGCATTATGTACCACGCATTATTTTTGGGCGCATGAGCAATGAAGACACTCCAGAACCGTATTATTTTTCTGGCGGCGTTTCTGGGGGCCGCTATCACCAGCGGCTGGTTAGCGTATTCGCATTTCTCGAGTTCGCCGATACGCTGTACGGGGGATGTGGAATGGACGATTGGTAAAAACCTATTTGTGGGTACGGTTTCCTGGCGGATGCAGCATCGGGAGGGATCCACCGTCATTAACGGTAAATGATTTGGTCAGACGGTTTCTGAAGTTAACCGGACCATCTATTTTCACTACAGCTATCATCAGAACGCGCGCGTATTAAATAACGATCGTATTGTTAAAACCTTCGCCGATAATGCGGATGAGGCTGATATCAACGCCACGCTGCCGGGTTTTTATCGCACGCCGGGAAGAGAGCTGAGCCTGATGATCGATGAGTATCGGGGGGCCTGGCTTTTTGCCGCGTCGAACGTCCCTTCACTTTACTGTCGTAAAAGCGCCCCGTAAAAATCGATCGCACACCTTAGGCAGCACGCATAGTCAAATCTCTTTATTCCCGCTACAGTTACCTCTCTACGGCGAGCAGGAGATAACCATGCTTTATATCTTTGATTTAGGAAACGTAATCGTCGATATCGATTTTAATCGCGTGCTGGGTGCATGGAGCGACTTTAGCCGCGTTCCGCTGGCGACACTGAAGCAAAATTTCGCGATGGGCGAGACCTTCCATCAGCATGAACGCGGCGAGATCGACGATGAAGAATTTGCTGAACGTTTCTGCCAGGAGATGGATCTACCCTTAAGCTACGAGCAGTTTTCTCACGGCTGGCAGGCAGTATTTGTCGCCATCCGGCCTGAAGTGATCGACATCATGCACAAGCTTCGCGAGCAGGGCCATCGGGTCGTTGTGTTGTCAAATACCAACCGCCTGCATACCACGTTCTGGCCTGAGGAATATCCTGAAGTTAAGGCGGCGGCCGATAAGATCTATCTCTCGCAGGAGATGGGCATGCGTAAACCTGAAGCACGCATTTATCAGGCTGTTCTCCAGTCGGAAGGATTCACCGCGGCCGATGCGGTCTTTTTTGACGACAACGCCGATAATATAGAGGGAGCTAACCAGTTGGGTATAACGTCAATTCTGGTGACCGGAAAAGAGACGATACCAAACTACTTTGCGAAGCAGCTATGCTAAAAACCGTTCATCAAAAAGCCACGCATCATACTCGCCCCCTCAGGGCCTGGCTGAAACTGCTCTGGCACCGTATTGACGAGGACAACATGACCACGCTGGCGGGTAACCTCGCCTACGTGTCGTTGCTTTCATTAGTGCCTCTGGTGGCGGTCATCTTTGCCCTGTTTTCCGCCTTTCCGATGTTTGCGGACGTCAGCCTGCAGCTTCGTCATTTTGTCTTCGCGAATTTCATTCCTGCAACCGGGGATGTCATTCAGAACTACATTGAGCAGTTTGTTGCCAATTCCAGCAAGATGACGGCAGTGGGGGCGTGCGGTCTTATCGTTACCGCGCTGCTGTTGATGTACGCCATTGATAATGCGCTGAACACGATCTGGCGGAGTAAAAAAGCGCGGCCAAAGGTCTATTCCTTTGCCGTGTACTGGATGATTCTTACGCTGGGGCCGCTGCTGGCCGGGGCGAGCCTGGCGATCAGTTCGTATCTTCTCTCCTTGCGCTGGGCGAGTGATTTAAACGGCGTAATTGATAATGCGCTTCGCATCTTTCCGCTGATCCTGTCGTGGCTTTCTTTCTGGCTGCTCTATAGCGTCGTGCCGACCACGCGCGTACCTAACCGCGATGCGGTTGTGGGCGCGCTGGTGGCGGCGTTGCTTTTTGAGCTCGGTAAAAAAGGATTTGCCCTCTACATCACCATGTTTCCGTCCTATCAGCTGATTTACGGCGTGCTGGCGGTGATCCCCATTTTGTTTGTCTGGGTCTACTGGACCTGGTGTATCGTCTTGCTTGGTGCCGAAATAACTGTCACTCTCGGTGTGTACCGCGAACTTAAAAAAGCAGCAGAAGCTGAAAAACAATTAGAAGCAGACCAACCATGATTGCATTGATACAGCGCGTAACCCGTGCCAGCGTCACCGTGGAGGGAGAGGTGACGGGTGAAATTGGCCCAGGACTTTTGGTGTTGTTAGGTGTCGAAAAGGATGACGACGAACAAAAAGCCAACCGCTTGTGTGAGCGCGTGCTGGGCTACCGTATTTTCAGCGATGCGGAAGGCAAGATGAACCTGAACGTCCAGCAGGCGGGCGGCAGCGTGCTGGTGGTTTCCCAGTTTACGCTGGCTGCGGATACCGAACGCGGCATGCGTCCGAGCTTCTCCAAAGGCGCCGCGCCGGATCGTGCAGAAACACTTTACGAGTACTTTGTTGAGCGTTGTCGCCAGCAGGAAATGAATACGCAAACTGGACGATTCGCTGCAGATATGCAGGTTTCGCTGGTGAACGATGGCCCCGTCACATTCTGGCTCCAGGTATGAGCCAACTGGCGGCGTGGCCGCGGGTAACAAGAGAGAGTACAGCTATGTATCACCTTCGAGTACCGCAAACGGAAGAAGAGTTAGACGCTTATTACCAGTTCCGCTGGGAAATGCTGCGCAAGCCACTGCATCAGCCAAAAGGATCGGAACGCGACGCCTGGGATGCGATGGCCCACCATCAGATGGTGATGGACGAAGAGGGTAACCTCGTCGCCGTCGGGCGCTTGTATATCAACGCCGATAACGAAGCGTCGATTCGCTTTATGGCGGTTCATCCCTCCGTTCAGGACAAAGGTCTGGGAACGCTAATGGCGATGACCCTTGAGTCCGTCGCCCGTCAGGAAGGCGTTAAGCGCGTTACCTGTAGCGCCCGCGAAGATGCCGTAGATTTTTTCGCCAAGCTCGGCTTTGTGAATCAGGGGGAAATCACGACCCCACAAACCACGCCGATTCGTCATTTTTTGATGATCAAACCCATCGCCACGCTGGATGATATTCTTCATCGCGCCGACTGGTGTGGACAGCTGCAGCAGGCCTGGTATCAGCACATTCCGCTCAGCGAAAAAATGGGCGTGCGCATTCAGCAGTACACCGGACAAAAATTTATTACCACCATGCCGGAAACCGGCAATCAAAACCCGCACCACACTCTGTTTGCCGGAAGTCTGTTTTCCCTCGCGACGCTCACCGGCTGGGGGCTCATCTGGCTGATGCTTCGCGAGCGCCATCTGGGCGGCACCATTATTCTTGCTGATGCTCACATCCGCTATAGCGCACCGATAAGCGGCAAGCCGAGCGCCGTGGCCGATCTGGGGTCACTGGGCGGCGATCTGGACCGCCTGGCGCGCGGCCGCAAAGCCCGCGTACAAATGCAGGTTGAACTGTTTGGCGATAAAACACCGGGTGCGGTGTTTGAAGGCACCTACATTGTTCTTCCAGCGAAGCCCTTCGGCGCGTATGAAGAGGGTGGGAACGAGGAGGAGTAATCTTCTGTTCACTCTCCTCGGGCGTGGTTAATCCGCCCGGCGATATCCCGCATAACGTCTCGCGCTGACTGGCTGACGCCGCCAAGCTGAAAGAAGCCATGGATGACGCCCAGCCAGCGCTGAGCGGTACACTTCACACCCTGCTCAGTGAGATGCTGATACAACATTTCTCCCTCATCGCACAGCGGATCGTACTCTGCTGTAATGATATGCACTGGCGGAAGCCCGTAAAAATCATCGCGCCACAGCGGGCTGGCTTCCGGATGCTGGCGGTCAGTCTCTGCGAGATACATTTCATACCCGCTGAGCAGGGTATCGCGGGTGATAATATAATCCGTGCCATTGAGGGCATAGCTTTCAAAGCTGGCCGTGGCATCGAGCATAGGATAGATAAGAATGAGCTGTACGGGTTGCCACAGCCCTTTAACCTTAAGCCTCAGCGCCGTTACCAGCGCCAGATGCCCTCCTGCGCTGTCTCCACAGAGGGTGAGCCTGTTCTTATCCACGCCTAATTTGTCCGCATATTGCCAGACCAGATCTGCACCTCTTTCAGCATCGTCATGTGCGGTAGGGAAGGTATGCTCCGGCGCCAGCCTGTACTGAACCGCGATCACCCGGCAATTGCCGTAGCAGGCTAACTGACGGAGTTGGTTGTCATGGGTATCAAAGCCGCCGCTGATAAAGCATCCGCCGTGATAGTAGATGGCAGCAGGCAATATTTCAGGGGCATTAAGAGGTGAAAATACCCGAATGGTAAGGCCCTCAAGCACTAGCGTCTCTACCTGAACGCGCGTTTCTGTCTTCCCGGCAAGCCCCGTGCTGGCAATATACCCTGCTCGTCGTACCTCAATGGTCTGTCGACGTGACGAAGGCCGGCCTGCAGCGATAAATCCCTGAACCAGCTGCGCAATACCCTGTTCCAGTGCCATTAAAATTCCCTTTAACTGTATGGATATACAGTTTTATAACCTGGTTTGATTCAAAAGAAAATAAGAAAATTGTCGAGGACTAAAAATCTGGAAAGCGCTTCGCAAATAGCAGGAAAACTATAGCTACGGGCTTTAACCCTTCAGAATGAAAGCGTATGTTGCCTTGAAAATAGACAATAGTGATATACTAAGGTGATATATGAGTCTTTCCGCGGATCTTGATATGGGCAGAATTCTGATCGATTTGTCTGATGACGTAATTCAACGACTGGATAATCTGAAGCAGCTGCGTAACCGGCCTCGTGCCGAATTGCTTCGGGAAGCCATTGAGCAATATCTTGACCAGCAGAGTTCATCGGTTATCCGCGATGCGCTTGGCTTGTGGGGAAACCAGCAGGAAGATGGGCTTGAGTATGAACGCAAGCTGCGTGAGGAGTGGTAATCATGGAGCACATGGCGGTGTTCGATACCAATATACTCATCGATCTTTTTAATAATCGCGTTGAGGCTGCGGATGCAATTGATCGCACAGCTTCGCATCGAGCCATTAGTCTGATCACATGGATGGAAGTTATGGTGGGGGCCCGCAAACATGGTCACGAAGCGAAAACTGCGACAGTGATGGGCGTATTTGAGATTATTGATATCACCCGAGATATCGCTGAAAGAAGTGTAATTCTGCGCGAGAAGCATGGAATGAAACTGCCTGATGCTATCATTCTGGCCACAGCTCAGAGCAGAAATTGTCCGTTGATTTCTCGAAACACGAAAGACTTTACGGGCATTACTGGAGTCGTTTCACCTTACCAACTGTAGGCCGGGCAAGCTTACGCCGCCCGGCACTGTCAGAGGGAATTACTCCCCTTCGCCCGGGAACAGGAACGGGTTGATCGAGCTGCGGGCAAAGCCCTCCTGCTCCATCTTCGCATCCAGAATCAGCGAGGCGAGATCGTCGGCCACGGCTTCGACTTTCGGGTCTTTTTCCTGATAAAGAATCTTCAGGTAAGTGCCGCAGTCGCCGCAGCTTTCGGCTTTCACCGCCGCTTCTTCATTTTCCAGCGACCAGTAGTTCAGATCGCGGGTCTGCTCGCAGTTGCTGCACTTGATGCGCACCACGTGCCACTCGGTTTCACACAGGTTGCAGTGCAGGTAGCGCAGCCCCTGAGTGGTGCCGATTTGCACCATGCTCGATACCGGCATAGAGCCGCAGACCGGGCAGAACTGGCGCGCCTCGCCGTATTCGGCGCGGGCTTTACCGGGGATCAGGCTTGCCATTTGCGCCCAGTAGAGCGACAGCGCGGCCCAGATAAACGGCGCTTTATCGCTGCTCACCAGAGCGAAGTCGGAGGCAAACAGCGCGCTCGCCATCTCTTCCAGCTCAAGTTCGGACGCTTTTTCCAGATTCTCAATGACCGCCAGCGCGGTGCCGCTCATCTCCGGCTTCAGCTCGGCAATCAGCGAATGCAGCAGCTTTTGCCAGTGCTTGTCGCGCGGCAGGACGTGAATGTCCAGCGGCGGCTTGCCCTGCGCGTTGGCTTCTTTGATGCGCGCGGTCAGATCCATTTGCAGCGGGTGGTCGTACAGCACCACTTCCTGCGCGTGGGCAACCAGCGCGGCAAAGCGCAGAAAATCGCCCAGCGGGTTGTTCTCTGCCAGCTCGCGCAGACGCTCTGCGCGGCGGTTGTAGAGGTTCTTGAGTCTGGGGAATAACAACGGCGGAATATAATCCGCCGTGCGTTTCTCGCTCGACCCCAGCTCATCTTGCGGGATTATGCGAATACTCATTCAGATGACTTTTCCTGTTTCTGGCGGACTTCACGGTACCAGCGCGGGTGATGTTTCTTCGCCCACGTACTGGTTACCCATCCTTCCACCATCGCGGTAATGGTGCCTTTCACCCAAAGGGCGGCGTAGATATGCACCATGATAACCACAATTAACGCCACTGCGGCAAATGAATGCAGCATCAGCGCAAATCGGATCACCGGGATTGAGAAAGCAGGCGCAAAGTACGGACGCCAGATGATCACGCCGCTCACCAGCAACAGGACCAGGAAGATAATCGCCGCCCAGAATACGCATTTCTGGCCGAAGTTATAACGCCCGGTATCACCCACTTCCTCGTTGACGACGATCTTACGAATATTCTTCGCCCAAAAGATATCATCCCGATTGATTAGGTTATGGTGCCAGTAGCGGAAAAACATGATGATAAACGAGGCAAACATCACCACACCCACGAACGGGTGAAGGATGCGCGCCAGCTGCGGCGTACCCAGTACCTGCATCAGCCAGTTGAAGGACGGGAAGAAGAACCCCAGCCCGCTTATCGCCGCCAGCATGAAGCAGAAGGCGGTGACCCAGTGGTTGATGCGTTCCGGCGCGGTGTAGCGCACGATGGTGTCACGTTTTCTCATTTGCGCACCTCGTCTTTCTCTTCATGCAGGTTGTCGTCTTCCTCTTCCGCGCGGTTCGGACCAACGCCGACGTAGTGGAAGATGCTCGCTGCGAAGGTGGCAGCAAAACCGACCGCTGCCAGCGGTTTCCAGATGCCTTTCCAGAACTTCACGGTGGCGCTGATTTCCGGGTTCTCCGGCAGGCCGTGATACAGGTTCGGCTTGTCGGCGTGGTGCAGCACGTACATCACGTGCGTACCGCCAACTCCGGCCGGATCGTACAGGCCCGCGTTGTCGTAACCGCGGGTTTTCAGCTCGCCCACGCGCTCTGCCGCCAGCGTTTTCATATCCTCTTTGGAGCCAAAGTGGATTGCGCCGGTTGGGCAGGTCTTCACGCACGCTGGCTCCTGGCCGACGGTGACGCGGTCAACGCACAGCGTGCATTTGTAGACGCGGTTGTCTTCCGGGTTCAGGCGCGGTACGTCGAACGGGCAGCCCGCGATGCAGTAGCCGCAGCCGATGCACTGTTCGGACTGGAAGTCGACGATACCGTTGGCATACTGAATGATAGCCCCTTCTGACGGACATGCCTTCAGGCAGCCCGGATCCGCACAGTGCATACAGCCGTCTTTGCGGATAAGCCATTCCAGTTTGTCGTTCTGCTCAACTTCCGAGAAACGCATCACCGTCCAGGACTTGGCGGTCAGGTCCGCCGGGTTGTCGTACACCCCGACGTTGTGACCCACTTCGTCACGCAGGTCGTTCCACTCAGAACACGCCACCTGACAGGCTTTACAGCCGATACAGGTGGTCACGTCGATAAGCTTCGCCACTTCCTGCTGGTGGTCCCGCGCCTGAGGCGCGGGCGTGAAACCGTTAGTCGCGGAACGACGGATAATGTCTTGAGATTGATAAGCCATAAGTCGTCTCCGTTACACCTTTTCCACGTTCACGAGGAAGGCCTTAAACTCCGGCGTCTGCGTGTTCGCATCGCCGACGAACGGCGTCAGGGTATTCGCAATGAACCCTTTCTTCGCCACGCCCTCATAGCCCCAGTGGATCGGAATACCGATGGTATCCACCTGCTGACCGTGAACGTTCAGCGTGCGAATACGCTTGGTCACCACCGCCTTGGCCTTGATATAGCCGCGGTTAGAGGAGACCTTCACGGTATCGCCATGGGCAATGCCGAGCTTGCCCGCCAGCTTCTCGCCGATCTCCACGAACTGTTCCGGCTGCGCGATGGCGTTAAGCAGCGCGTGCTTGGTCCAGTAGTGGAAGTGCTCGGTCAGACGGTAGGTGGTACCCACGTACGGGAACTTGTCCTTTTTACCCAGCGCTTCGAAATCGCCCTTAAAGATACGGGCTGCCGGGTTAGAGACCACGTTCGGGTGCAGCGGGTTGGTACCCAGCGGCGTCTCAAACGGCTCGTAGTGTTCCGGGAACGGACCTTCCGCCATCTTATCGATAGCAAACAGACGCCCCATCCCTTCAGGCTGCATGATAAACGGCCCAACGTCGCTGCCCGGTGCGGCAGTGCTGTAGTCCGGAATATCCACGCCGCCCCATTTCGCGCCGTCCCACTTCAGAAGCTGACGCTTCGGATCCCACGGGTTGCCCTGCGGGTCAGCGGATGCGCGGTTATAGAGGATACGGCGGTTGAGCGGCCACGCCCATGCCCAGCCCAGCGTATTGCCAAGGCCCGACGGGTCTGCGTTGTCGCGGTTGGCCATCTGGTTGCCTTTTGGCGTCCAGCTACCGGCGAAGATCCAGCAGCCGCTTGACGTGGTACCGTCATCGCGCAGGTGCGCGAAGGTGCTGAGCTGATCGCCTTTCTTCGCCAGCACGGTACCGGTGGCCGGGTCGATAACGTCCGCCAGCGCCTTACCGTTGCTCTCCATCGCCACTTCTTCCGGCGCTGGGTTTTCCGGCGTCGAGTAGTTCCAGCTCATATTAAGCACCGGTTCCGGGTTCGCGCCGCCTTCTTCCGCATACATCTTACGCAGGCGTAAGAAGATACCGGCCAGGATCTCGCCGTCGTTCATGGCGATGCCCGGGGCGTCCGCACCTTTCCAGTGCCACTGCAGCCAGCGTCCGGAGTTGACGATAGAACCGTTCTCTTCCGCGAAGCAGGTCGACGGCAGACGGAACACTTCGGTCTGGATCTTCGACGGATCGACGTCGTTCGATTCACCGTGGTTCTGCCAGAAGGTTGAGGTCTCGGTATTGAGCGGGTCAATCGTCACCAGGAACTTCAGTTTCGACAGAGACTCAACAACCTTGTTCTTGTTCGGGAACGAGGCAACCGGGTTAAAGCCCTGGCACAGATAGCCGTTCACTTTGCCCTGATGCATCATCTCGAAATACTGCAGAACGTCGTAACCCTTGTCCCACTTCGGCAGCCAGTCAAAGCCCCAGCTGTTTTCAGCCGTCGCTTTATCGCCGAAGAAGGCTTTCATCATCGAGACGAAGAACTTCGGATAGTTGCCCCAGTAGTTTACCTGGCCTTCGAGCAGCGGTTTAGGCGTGCTGGCCGTCAGGTAGGTTTGCAGGTCGGTCTGTTTCTCGCTTGGCAGGTTCATGTAACCCGGCAGGCTTTGAGACAGCAGGCCGAGGTCGGTCAGACCCTGAATGTTGGAGTGACCGCGCAGGGCGTTGACGCCGCCGCCTGCCATTCCCATGTTGCCGAGCAGGAGCTGAACCATTGCCATGGTACGGATGTTCTGCGCGCCGATGGAGTGCTGCGTCCAGCCGAGGGCGTACAGGAACGACGCGGTTTTATCTTTCGCGCTGGTTTCGGCGATAAGCTCGCACACCTTCAGGAAGTCAGCCTTCGGCGTACCGCAGATGTTTTCGACAACCTCCGGCGTGTAGCGGGAAACGTGCTCTTTCAGCAGGTTCCACACGCAGCGCGGGTGTTGCAGAGTGGTGTCGCGCTTCGCAAAGCCTTTTTCATCCAGCTCGTAGTTCCAGCTGGTTTTATCGTATTTGCGTTTTTCGGCGTCGTAACCGCTGAACAGGCCATCTTCGAAGTGGTAATCCTCACGCACGATCAGGCTGGCGTTGGTATAGGCTTCGGTGTATTCGCGGTTATATTTTTCGTTGGTCATCAGGTACAGCAATACGCCTGACAGGAAAGTGATGTCAGTACCTGAACGAATTGGGGTGTAGAAATCCGCCACTGACGCAGTACGCGTAAAGCGGGGATCGATCACAATCAGTTTCGCACCGTTGTGGATTTTGGCTTCCATCGCCCAGCGGAACCCGACAGGGTGCGCTTCAGCGGCGTTACCGCCCATCACCACAATGAGGTTGGCGTTCTTGATGTCGACCCAGTGGTTGGTCATCGCACCGCGACCAAATGTTGGAGCAAGACTTGCTACCGTTGGTCCGTGTCAGACACGCGCCTGGTTGTCGACCGCGAGCATACCGAGTGCGCGCGTAAATTTCTGGGTTAAATAACCGGTTTCGTTGCTGGAAGCAGAGGCACACAGCATCCCGGTGGAGAGCCAGCGGTTGACCGTGACGCCGTCGGCGTTCTTCTCAACAAAGTTGGCATCGCGGTCTTCTTTAATGTGTTTTGCGATGCGGTCGAACGCCTCTTCCCAGCTGATTTGCTGCCATTTATCGGAGCCAGGCGCGCGATATTCAGGGAACTTGAGGCGGCTTTCGGAGTGGATAAAGTCCACCAGACCGGCCCCTTTCGGGCACAATGCGCCGCGGTTGACCGGATGATCCGGGTCGCCTTCGATATGGAAAATAGACGCTTTGGCGTTTTTAGCACCGTCGCCGAGGCTATACATCAACAGCCCGCAACCGACAGAGCAGTACGTACAGGTATTACGGGTTTCACGGGTGCGCAGCAGTTTATACTGCCGCGTTTCCGCCAGCGCTACGCCGGGCGCAAAGCCCAGTGCCGCTGCCGTGGTGCCTGCCATACCGCCAGCGCAGATCTTAAAGAACTGCCTTCTGCTGACCTGCATGGGTCACTCCTTGTTTCGACATTGCTTACATATGTAGTTTTAACTTCGCGGTTGAGAATTGACCGCAAAGGAGAAAAATTTGCGTTAATCCCTCAATTCCACGAGGGATATCATCAGAATACCACAATGTCGGTACAGCTGTTCTAATGGCGTTAATACAAAGTGAACGTATTATCACCCTGTTGACTATAAAGTGTGATATTAATCACATTATTAACCCCGCATGTTAAAGGGGTGTAGCATGCGTTTTGTTGTACCTCTCACAAGTGAGTAGGTAAACTTGATGCTGAAAAGTTGATCCATACTATGCGTAAGCCCTGTTGTTTGTGATGCAATAGCAGGCTCACCTCCGTGGTTGTTCAGGAATACCGCTGTGTCTAAACAAAACCGTGATCCCCACTCGTCCCCCCTGCCTGCGGGCATTGTGGAACTGTCGGTACACAGACCGCCCCACATTACCCATGCCACGCCGGATTTTCTGGCGGAAGAGGTGCCCGTTGCGCTCGTTTACAACGGTATCTCCCATGTGGTGATGATGGCTTCGCCGAAAGATCTCGAGCTGTTCGCCATCGGTTTTTCCCTCTCGGAAGGCATCATTGACCATCCGCAGGAGATCTACGGCATGGATGTGGTGCAGGCTTGCAACGGCCTTGAAGTGCAAATCGAACTCTCCAGCCGCCGCTTTATGGGGCTGAAAGAGCGCCGCCGCGCGCTGGCCGGGCGTACCGGCTGCGGCGTGTGTGGCGTTGAGCAGCTGAATGATATTGGCAAACCCGTTGCGCCACTGCCGTTTACTCAGACCTATAATCTGGCTCACCTCGACCATGCGCTCGAGCACCTGAACGATGTCCAGCCCATCGGCCAGCTGAGCGGCTGCACGCACGCGGCGGCATGGGTGTTGCCGTCGGGCGATATTGCCGGGGGCCACGAGGACGTGGGCCGCCACGTGGCGCTGGACAAGCTGCTCGGTCGCCGTGCGCGTGAAAGTGATGTCTGGAGGCAGGGGGCGGCACTCGTTTCCAGCCGCGCCAGCTATGAGATGGTGCAAAAATCGGCGATGTGCGGTGTGGAAATTCTCTTCGCGGTGTCGGCGGCGACCACGCTGGCGGTGGAGGTGGCGGAGCGCTGCAACCTGACGCTGGTGGGCTTCTGCAAGCCGGGAAGGGCGACCGTTTATACCCATCCGCAGCGATTAATAGTTAATCAATAATTTTGAATGATAATAGCAAATCCTTCCGCTTTTAGTTGTTCGAGATGAGGTCTAGTATTTATCTCATCAAGGCACGGTGCCTTATCTAAACAACTTAATGAAAGGGTTTATATCATGAAAAGCATCAAAACTTTTGTCGCTGTAATCGCTCTGGCTACTTCTTTCGGTTCTTTCGCTGCACAGACCGTGACCGCAACCGCCTCTACCATTGATGGCGCAGAAGCTAAAATCGCGGCTCAGGCTCAGGATGCTGGCGCATCATCTTACAAAATTACCCAGGCGTTCTCAGGTAACCGCGTACACATGACTGCTGAACTGACTAAATAAGCTGTCACACCGTCGAAAGAGCGCCCCCGGGGCGCTTTTTTAGTTTATGCCCGCCACGCGCAGCAGCGCGGTTACCACTGCCGCCGCCACGATCACCACAATTAACGGCATTTTCCGCCAGGCCAGAAATACCGCAAACGCCACGCCCAGCACGCGCGCCATTCCGGCAAAGTGGTCACCTTCATAAAACGTGGTCGCCAGCGCCACGGAAAACAGCAATACCGTTGCCGCATCTGACAGCAGCGCCTGTGAACGCTCTGACAATGCCAGCCTGCTGCCCAGTTTCGCCCCGCCAAGACGCATCAGATACGTTCCCGCAGACAAAATGGCGATACCGAGAATAAAAAACGTCATATTTCCCATTATTTTTTCCTCGCAGCGAGACCCAGTAAGGAGAGCAGCACCGGTAATCCCACCGGGGCAAACGGCACGGCGGCCAGTGACAGCGCGGCGCCACTGCAGGCGCGGATCAGCGTGGTACGGTTTTTAAACGCGGGAACCACCAGCGCCAGCAATATGGCCGGGAATACCGCATCCAGGCCAATGGTTTCCGGGTCCGGTAGCAGCTTGCCGACCATGGCACCCAGCAGGGCCCCCAGCGGCCAGACAATCGCCACGCCTAAACCACATAGCCAGTACGCCGCTTTGCGCTGTTCGGGCGTTTTTTGCGACAGGCCAAACACCACGCTTTCGTCATTCATGATGTGGCAGCCCAACAGGCTCAGGCCGCGTTTGCCGACCAGCTCACGCACCGTCACGCCAAACGGCACGTGCCGCGCGTTGACCAGCAACCCCGCGGCCGCAGCCGCCAGCGGGTTACCGCCGCTTGCCACAATGCCGATAAACATAAACTCTGACGCGCCCGCGAGTACGGTGATGGAGAGTACAAACGGTACCCAGACCGGGAAACCGTAGGCCATCGCCAGGGAGCCGTATGACATCCCGACCACGCCGACCGCGAGGCAGACCAGGATGATTGCTTTTATGGTGTCGCCTTTCAGGCAAGAGAGATGATGCTTCATACATTTTTAGCCATATCGAACGTGTATCCATTATAATGAACGCAACAGAAGTGTTTTTCAAGATGAACGATTCGTTCGATTAAAAGAACAAAGAGGCCGTTTTATGACGCAGCCAATCAGCGTAATCGCAAAAAGCCTGGTGCGAGAACGCCTGCGAACCGGGCTTTCACTGGCGGAAATCGCTCGCCGTGCCGGGATCGCTAAATCCACGCTTTCTCAGCTTGAGTCAGGCAACGGTAACCCTAGCCTGGAAACGCTGTGGTCGCTTTGCGTGGCGCTGGATATTCCTTTCGCCCGCCTGCTTGAACCACAGCAGCCTACCACTCAGGTGATCCGTCGTGGTGAAGGTACGAAGGTCGTTGCCGGACAGGCCAACTACGAGGCGATACTGCTGGCAGCATGTCCGCCGGGCGCGCGACGCGACGTATATCTCCTGCTTACCCAGCCGGGCGCAGACCGCATTTCCCAGCCGCATCCGCCGGGGTCCGTTGAACATATTATTGTGACGCAGGGGCGCGCGTTAGTCGGCCTGATCGACGCGGCGGAAGAACTCGGCCCGGGAGATTACATCTGTTATCCCGCCGATCTGCCGCATATCTTTAAGGCGCTGGAGCCGGATACGCACGCGCTGCTGGTGGCGGAACAAAACTAACAGAGATACGGAAACTCATGTCGCTTAAAGCCATTGCTAAAGAACTGGGGCTGTCAGTCACCACCGTCAGCCGCGCCCTCAACGGATATGACGACGTCTCCGCCGAGACGCGCGCACGCGTGGAAGCAGAGGCTCAGCGCCGTGGTTACCGACCGAACACCTTCGCCCGCCGCCTGAAGATGGGCAAAATTGACGCCGTCGGGCTGGTGTTTCCCGTACATCCTGTTCCGCTCAATAACAGCGTATTTATGGACATGGTCGGCGAAATTAGCCATGAACTGGCGCGACATGAGATCGACTTATTGCTCATCGCCGACGACGATCTGGCGGATAAGCACAGCTATATGCGCATGGTGCAAAGCCGACGCGTCGACGCGCTGATCGTGGCGCACACGCTGGATCACGATCCGCGTCTTGTGCAGCTTCAGGCCGCCGGTTTTCCTTTCCTGGCGCTTGGGCGCAGCCACCTCCCGCAGCCGTATGCGTGGTTTGACTTCGACAACTATGCCGGTACCTGGCAGGCGACCCGCTGGCTGATCGAGAAAGGCCATCAGCGTATCGCGCTACTTGGCGAAAGCAACAATCAGGCATTTATCACCCAGCGCCGTCAGGGTTATCTCGAGGCCCTGCGGGAAGCCGGGCTTTCCAGCGAATGGCTGCGCGCCATGCCGCCTTCGCGCCGCGTCGGGTATGCCACCACGAAAGAACTGCTTGCCCTGCCGCAGCCGCCAACGGCCATCATCACCGACTGCAACACCCACGGCGACGGCGCGGCGATGGCGCTGGCGCAGCTGGGGCGTTTATCCGGCGACAACGCCGTCTCGCTGGTGGTCTATGATGGCCTGCCGCAGGACAGCATCGTTGATATTGAGGTGGCGTCGGTGATCCAGTCCACCCGCCAGGGCGTCGGGAAACAGATTGCCGATATGGTGCGCCAGCTGATTAGCGGCGGCGATATTGAACAGCTTCAGGTGCTCTGGCAGCCTGAATTCTCTCCGGGCCAGACGGCCTAAATACCGCAAAATTTTAAACCCGATCACAGAACCGAAACGTTTTGGTTTGTATCCGAAACGTTTCGGATCAACACTCAGATCATCCCGATGACAGGAGATGTCTGATGCAAGATCCCGTTTCACGACTCGAAACCACGACGGTAGACGTGGTGATCAAAACCCATCCGTTCGCCGAAATTCTCTACTGGGGGCCTCACCTTCAGCACTTTTCGCCTCAGGATGTTGCTACGCTCGCACGTCCTGTTGCCAACGGCAGGCTTGACGTCGACTCCCCGGTCACGCTGATGGCCGAGCTGGGGCATGGTCTGTTTGGTTCGCCTGGCATTGAGGGTCATCGCCAGGGGCTGGACGGTTCCCCGGTGTTCAAAACCACGCAGGTGCAGCAGGACGTAAACACCCTGACGATTACCGCCGAAGATGAGCATGCGGGCCTGCGCCTGACCAGCGAGCTGGCGCTGGATGCCAGCGGCGTGCTGGTGGTTCGTCACGGTTTAACGAACCTGAAAGCGATCCCCTGGCAGGTTGACCGTTTCGCCGTCACGCTGCCGGTGGCCGAGCGCGCGCAGGAGGTAATGGCCTTCCACGGACGCTGGATCAGGGAGTTTCAGCCGCACCGCGTTAAGCTTGAACACGACAGCTTCGTGATTGAAAACCGTCGGGGTAAAACCTCCCACGAGCACTTCCCGGCGCTGATTGCCGGTACGCCGTCGTTCAGCGAAATGCAGGGCGACGTCTGGGGCGTGCATCTGGGCTGGAGCGGTAATCACCGCCTGCGCGCGGAAGCGAAAACCGACGGTCGTCGCTATCTTCAGGCCGAAGCGCTCTACCTGCCGGGTGAAATGGCGGTTGAGGAGGGCGATACGCTCTGGACGCCGCGCCTGTATGCCAGCTACTCCACGCAGGGCCTGAACGGCATGAGCCAGCCGTTTCATCGCTACCTGCGCAACAACGTCATCCGCTTCCCGGAAAACAAACCGCGCCCGGTGCACCTCAATACCTGGGAAGGGATCTACTTCAACCACGATCC
The DNA here is from genome assembly GCF_007035645.1 of Enterobacter asburiae. NCBI lineage: Bacteria > Pseudomonadati > Pseudomonadota > Gammaproteobacteria > Enterobacterales > Enterobacteriaceae > Enterobacter > Enterobacter asburiae. The sequence goes on along the minus strand of NZ_AP019632.1, from coordinate 4,551,036 downwards.
GGACTACATTAAGCGCATGGCCGACGAGGCTGCCGCGCTGGGCGTGGAGCGTTTCATCATTGATGACGGCTGGTTCAAAGGCCGTAACGACGACCATGCCGCGCTGGGCGACTGGTATCTGGACGAGAAAAAATACCCGAACGGCCTGACGCCGGTGATCGACCACGTCAAACGGCTCGGCATGGAGTTTGGCATCTGGGTTGAGCCGGAGATGATCAACCCGGATTCAGATTTGTACCGTGCGCATCCTGACTGGGTACTGGCGCTGCCGGGCTATCCCCGGGCGACCGGACGACACCAGCTGGTGCTCAATCTCAACATCCCGGAGGCCTTTGATTACCTGGTGGAGCGCATGAGCTGGCTGCTGGGCGAGCATGCGGTCGACTACGTGAAGTGGGACATGAACCGCGAGCTGGTGCAGCCTGGACACAACGGTAAAGCCGCCGCCGACGCCCAGACCCGTCAGTTTTACCGCCTGCTGGACGTGCTGGGCGAACGCTTCCCGCATATTGAGTTTGAATCCTGCTCCTCCGGCGGCGGGCGCATTGATTATGAGGTACTGACCCGCAGCCACCGCTTCTGGGCGTCCGACAACAACGACGCGCTGGAGCGCAGCACCATCCAGCGCGGCATGAGCTACTTCTTCCCGCCGGAGGTGATGGGCGCGCATATCGGTCATCATCAATGCCACGCCACCTTCCGCCAGCATAGCATCCAGTTTCGCGGGCTGACGGCTCTGTTTGGCCATATGGGGCTGGAGCTGGATCCGCTCACCGTGGACGCACGGGAGCGCGAAGGCTATCGCCATTACGCCGCGCTGCACAAGCAGTGGCGGGATGTCATTCATCACGGCACCCAGTGGCGAATTGATATGCCGGACGCCACCACGCTGGCGCAGGGTATTGTAAGCGAAGATAAGGCGCAGGGGCTGTTTATGGTCAGCCAGCTCGCGATGCCGGACTACAGCCTGATGATGCCGCTGCGCATGGCGGGGCTGGAGGCCAGCGCGCGGTACCGCGTCACGCTGCTCGATCACCCGAATATTCAGATTACGGGTGAGGGAGGGCACACCATGCGCAAGCTGCCGGCGTGGATGGAAACGCCGCAAACGGTGAGCGGCGAGTGGCTGATGCAGGCGGGCATTGCGCTGCCGATTCTGGATCCGGAAACCGCCATTCTAATTGGCGTTGAACGCGTGTAAGGGTGACGGGCCGGGCAGCCGGCCCTCCGTTGAGGATAAAAATAATGAACACAACAACCTGTACCCACAAAGACAACCCTAACTTCTGGATCTTTGGGCTGTTCTTCTTTCTCTACTTCTTCATTATGGCCACCTGCTTTCCGTTCCTGCCGATTTGGCTGTCGGACATCATCGGCCTGAATAAAACCCACACCGGGATTGTCTTCTCCTGCATCTCGCTGTCGGCTATCGCCTTCCAGCCAGTGCTGGGCGTGATTTCGGACAAGCTGGGGCTGAAAAAACACCTTCTGTGGATCATCGCGGTGCTGCTGTTTCTGTTCGCGCCGTTCTTCCTGTACGTCTTCGCGCCGCTGCTGAAAGTCAATATCTGGCTGGGCGCGCTGAGCGGCGGGCTGTATATCGGTTTTGTATTTTCGGCCGGATCGGGGGCGATTGAGGCCTACATTGAGCGCGTGAGCCGCAACAGCTTCTTTGAGTACGGCAAGGCGCGGATGTTTGGCTGCCTCGGCTGGGGCTTGTGCGCCTCAACGGGCGGCATCCTGTTCGGCATCGATCCGTCGTACGTTTTCTGGATGGGATCGGGAGCGGCATTGCTGCTGATGCTGCTGCTGGTGGTGGCGAAGCCAAAGCCCAACCAGACGGCGCAGGTCATGGATGCCCTGGGCGCGAACCAGCCGCAAATCACCGCCAAAACCGTGTTCAACCTGTTCCGCCAGCGCAGAATGTGGATGTTTATCCTCTATGTGATTGGCGTGGCCTGCGTGTATGACGTTTTCGACCAGCAGTTTGCCACCTTCTTTAAAACCTTCTTCGCCACGCCGCAGGAAGGAACCCGCGCCTTTGGTTTCGCAACGACTGCGGGGGAAATCTGTAACGCCATCATTATGTTCTGTTCGCCGTGGATCATTAACCGCATCGGCGCGAAGAACACGCTGCTGATCGCCGGGGTGATTATGGCGACGCGCATTATCGGTTCATCGTTCGCCACCACCGCCGTGGAGGTGATTGCCCTCAAGATGCTGCACGCGCTGGAAGTCCCGTTCCTGCTGGTGGGCGCATTTAAGTACATCACCGGGGTGTTTGATACCCGACTGTCAGCGACTATCTATCTGATCGGCTTCCAGTTCGCCAAGCAGTCGGCGGCCATTTTCCTCTCCGCTTTTGCCGGGAATATGTATGACCGGATCGGCTTCCAGGAGACGTATCTGATGCTGGGCTGTTTCGTGCTGGCGATTACGGTGGTGTCGGCGTTTACGCTGAGCAGCAGGCAGGAGATCGCCGCCGCCGCGGGGGCAGCAGCGTTAACACATCAGTCCAGGTAAAAGACCTCTTTCAGCTCGGTACTCACCGGGCTGTTATCCGGGTTCGACGGCATGACGTCGCCCATATGTTTCCACCAGCGCTGGCAGACGTCGGTATTCGCTACCGCGCTCCAGCGCTCCTCCGATTCAATCTCTACGGTCGCAAACAGCAGGCTGCGGGCCCTATCGAGATAAATGGCGTAGTGGTGTGCGCCGTGGTCTTTCAACACCTTTTCCAGCTCCGGCCAAATTGGATTGTGGCGGCGCGCGTACTCCTCGTGCGCGTCCGGGTTGACCTGCATCACAAAGGCTTTGCGGATCATAGTGCCTCCAGGTACAGCTCGCGGACCTCATCACGGCTGGCGGCGCGCGGATTGCATGGCGCACACGGATCGGCGAGCGCTTTATCCAGCCAGCCTTCAATATCGGCTTTGGTCACGCCGAGCTGGCTAAAGCCCGCAGGGATGCCGACGCGAGCGCTCAGGTTGCGAATCGCCTGAATGGCGGACATGCTGGCGGCTTCATCGCTCATGCCGCGGGTATCGACGCCCATCGCCTGCGCCACGCGGGCAAAACGCGCGACCGCGTTCGGGCGGTTAAAGCTTTCGACGATCGGCAGCAGGATGGCGTTGCATACGCCGTGCGGCAGGTTGTGCGTCGCGCCCGGCTGGTGCGCCAGGGCATGCACAAGGCCGAGACCCGCACTGTTAAACGCCATGCCCGCCAGATACTGACCAAATGCCATCTGCTCGCGCGCCTTAAGGTTATGACCGTCTTCGACCGCTTCCGGCAGCCACAGGTTGATCAGGCGAATGGCTTCCAGCGCGTTGGCGTCGGTGAGCGGGTGCGCGCCAACGGATACGTAGGCTTCAATGGCATGGGTCAGGGCATCCATACCGGTTGCGGCGGTCACGGAGGCGGGAATATCGAGCATCACGCTGGCATCGTCCACGGCGATGTCCGGGATGATGTTCGGGTCGATAATCACCTCTTTCACCTGACGCGCGGAGTCGACGATCACCGCATTGCTGGTCATCTCCGCCGCCGTGCCTGCGGTGGTGTTGATCGCCACCAGCGGCACGCCCGCATTTTTCACCTTGCCGACGCCGGAGTAATCGGTTGACGGACCGGGGTTGGCGGTGAGGATTTTGATCGCCTTGGCGGTATCAATCGGGCTGCCGCCGCCAAAGGCAATCACGTAATCACACTCCGCGTCCCGGTAAGCCGAAATTCCTTTTTGCACAAGCGCTTCCGTCGGATTCGGGAACACCTCATCGAACAGGTGATACGACATCTGATGGGCGTCCAGCGCGGTAAACAGGCTGCCGAGCAGGCCCAGCTTTACCAGCTGGCCGTCGGTGACAATCAGCGCTTTGCCCCACTGCTTGTTCGCAACCAGGTTGACCATATCGCCGATTGCGCCCGCGCCGTGAAGGCTGATTTTTGGAAGTGCCAACATAAAGCTCATGATAATTCTCCTTAACGATCAACGTTTGTCCTGCGAAGGCGTTATGCGTACAAATCCAGCGCGGATTGCAGCGGGCTCACGCCAAAGCGCTTGCCGAGGGCGATGAGTTCTTCCCGGGAAATGGTCTGCTTCATGCCGCCCATGGAGTACACCTTCACCAGCACTTCCGCTGATTTCTCGGCGGTGTCGATCAGGCCAAAGGTTTCATCCAGCGTTGGGCCGCTGCCGAACACGCCGTGGAACGGCCACAGCACCAGAGAATGCTTCTGCATATCCACGGCGGTTGCCTGGCCGATTTCGTCGGTACCCGGCACCATCCACGGCAGAATGCCCACGCCGTCCGGGAACACCACCAGACACTCGGTACTGCCTTCCCACAGCTTGCGGGTGATGAAGTCGGCGCTGTTTTCCAGCACATAGGTCAGGGCGATCAGGTTGGTGGCGTGGCAGTGCATGATCACGCGGTCTTTGCCGTTCGTCGCCCTGATGCGCTCGCAGTGGGAGAGGAAGTGCGCCGGCAGTTCGGAGGTGGGCACCGCCTCGTCGGTCAGACCCCACAGAATGTGGTAGCCCGCGCCGTCGCTGTCCACTTTCACCACGCCGAGGTTGGCCTCCGGGTCGAGCTGGACGTTACGGAAGAACTTGCCGGAACCGGTGACGATAAACGGCGTGTTGGCGAGCAGCGGCATCGGCTGGCTCAGCGCGATATAGCGCGGCTTCTGGTGGAAATCGGCCGCGAACGGTTCAATATCCGCGTCGTCCAGGCGCAGCGTCAGGTTGCCGCCGTTGCGCTCGTCCCAGCCTTTCAGCCAGGCGTCGGAGGTGGCTTTGATCATGCCCTGGACGAACCAGGAAGTGGTGATGGTCTGCATAGTCTTCATTTTCCAGTTATCGCGGTGAGGTTGAACCCTCACCCCGGCCCTCTCCCTGTGGGAGAGGGGGTAAAAGTTCCCTCTCCCTGTGGGAGAGGGTTAGGGTGAGGGCAAAATTACCCGCGCTGACTCAACACGTCTTTCTCGTATGCCCGCACGTTGTCCAGCCACTGGCTGCCCGCCGGGGCGTCGTTACGCTGACAGTACATCTCCCACACCGCCTGCCACGGCAGGGATTTCTGCTCTTCCAGCAGCGCCAGACGGGCGGTGTAGTCGCCGTTAGCCTCCAGCTGTTTCAGCGCGGCGACAGGCTCCAGCAGCGCGCGCAGCAGGGCTTTCTTCATGTTGCGGGTGCCGATAACCCACGCTGCGATGCGGTTGATGGAAGCATCGAAGAAGTCGAGGCCGATGTGTACGCGGTCAAAGAGGTCGTGACGGATGATTTCGCTGGCAATCGCCTGGGTTTCGTCATCCAGCAGCACCACGTGATCGCTGTCCCAGCGCACCGGACGGCTGACGTGCAGCAGCAGGCGCGGCACGTAGAGCATGGCGGCGGAGATTTTGTCGGAGATCACCTCGGTTGGGTGGAAGTGGCCGGCATCCAGACACAGCGCGGTCTGGCGGCTGGTGGCGTAACCCATGTAGAACTCGTTCGAGCCCACGGTGTAGCTCTCGGCGCCAATGCCGAACAGCTTGCTCTCTACGGCATCGATGTGGTGCGCCGGGTCCAGCTTCTCGCTGATGGCCTCATCCAGCGCGGCCAGCAGGCGCTGGCGCGGGGCCAGACGGTCGACGGTGATATCCTTCATGCCGTCCGGGATCCAGATGTTCATCACCGACGGCGTGCCGAGCTGCTCGCCGAAATACGCCGAAACGCGGCGGCTGGCCTTCACGTGGTCGATCCAGAACTGGCGGATGTCGTCGTCCGCGTGGGCGAGGGTAAAACCGTCCGCGCTCAGCGGATGTGAGAAACAGGACGGATTAAAGTCCAGGCCCAGCCGGTTGGCTTTGGCCCACTCCACCCAGTTCTTAAAGTGTTCCGGTTTGATTTCATTGCGCGCCACTGGCTCGTCGGATTCGAGGTAAATCGCATGCAGGTTCAGGCGTTTTGGCCCCGGGATCAGGCTCAGCGCCAGCTCCAGGTCGGCGCGCAGTTCGGTCGCGTTACGCGCTTTGCCGGGGTAGTTACCAGTGGCCTGAATACCACCCGTCAGGGAACCGCCTGGGTTCTCGAAACCGGCGACGTCATCGCCCTGCCAGCAGTGCATGGAGACGGGTAGACGGTCGAGCTGGCGCAGCGCCTCTTCGACATCCACGCCGACGGCGGCGAAACGCTGTTTAGCCAGGCCCCGGGCTTGTTCTAATTGAGTTGTCATGCGCAAAGCTCCTTAGTCAGTCGGTTTTGCTGAAACTGCGCCCGAAAGCGAGCAATTTCACGGCAGGGATTGGGGGTGAAGGTGGTCAGGCTGGCGTTAGCCGCCACCACAGAACGGAAGTCGTCAACGCTGGAAAGTTCGTCCAGGGTCATCAGCTGAATGCCGATATTCCCGAGCGTGGAGGCCTCCACGGGACCCGCCACCACGGTGATGCCGCAGGCATCGGCGCAGAGCTGGTTCAGCAGCTGGTTCTGGCAGCCGCCGCCCACGATATGCAGCTGGCTGAACGGTTTTCCGCGAAGGCTCGCCAGCTCGCTGAGGATGTCGGCATACAGCAGGGCGAGGCTGTCAAAAATGCAGCGCGCCAGTTCGGAAGGGCTCGACGGCACCGGCTGCCCGCCCTCGACGCAGGCGGCCTGAATTTCGGCGCTCATGTGCGCCGGGTTGATAAAGCTGTCATCGTTCGGGTTGATCAGGAACGTGCAGGCCTTCAGCTTCTCGGTTTCGGCGATAAGCGCGGGCAGGTCGGTAACGTTCTGCTCTTTCAGCACCCGCTGGAGCAGCCACAGCCCCATGATGTTTTTCAGTACGCGGTAGCGCCCTTCGGCACCGCCTTCGTTGGTAATGTTTGCGGCCATCGCGGCATCGCTGGCGTACGGGGTTTTGCTCTCAAAGCCCATCAGCGACCAGGTGCCGGACGAGAGGTAAGCCGCGTCTTTGCTTGCAAGTGGGGACGCTATTACCGCGCTGGCGGTATCGTGGCTGGCGACGGCAACGACGGGGATTGCGTTCCCCTGGGGGCAAATCCAGTGACCGATCACGTTACCCGGGTGGGTGGGTGTGCCGAACCAGGAAGGCGACGCCCCCGTCCAGGCCAGCAGATGTTCATCCCAGCTATCCGAGTTGATGTTGACCAGCTGCGTGGTGGTGGCGTTGGTATATTCCCAGTTCATGTTGCCGGTCAGGCGATAGCTCAGGTAGTCCGGGATCAGCAGCGCATGGGCCACGTCCGCGACCAGCTCCGGCTGTTGCTCGACCAAAGCACGCAGCTGATAAAGCGTGTTAAACGGCAGAAACTGAATGCCGCTGCGCCCGTAGATGTTGTCCTTGCCAAGCTGGGCGATAGCGTTCGCCATCAGGCCGTCGGTACGGCTGTCGCGATAAGACACCGGCAAGCCGACGCGCTCGCCATGGCTATCAAGCAGAACGTAGTCCACGCCCCAGGTATCAATGCCGATGCTGTCGATGCGAATGCCATCGTTGCAGACGTTGTTCAGTCCGGTACGGATCTCCGCCTCCAGGGCATCGATATCCCAGGTATCAAAACCGTCCTGCTTTTGCAGGCAGTTGGCGAAACGGTGCATTTCGCGAAGCGAAAGCGCGTGCTGCTCACGGTCCCAGCTCGCGAGCATTACGCGGCCGCTGGATGCGCCTAAATCGACAGCCACACAATGGCGAAAAGTCATGGTCGGGTCCTTTCTTAAGTCATTAGCGGTGAGTGTAAAAAAGGGAAGAAAAAGTCACCTTCTCACCACTGACAGGCCAAATCTCGCGCTGGCAAGAAAGCAAAGGTGAATGTGAGGGCGTTCACAGTTTCCAGCAGTGACGGGATGCTCAGGCAGTGTGACGCTGAGCGCATTTCCCGATCTTTCCCCCTGTTTCTTGAAAAATGGACAGCTTTTGCGAGGTTTACTGCCAAAAATTGAAGGTGAGTGTGGGAGGCCTTAATTACTATTTTGAGAACATTTTTCATTGGTGGGGGCCGTTATGACCGTACTGCACTGCGTGGATTTTTTTCCTTCAGGAGGTTCGCCTGTCGCGATTGAGCCACGGCTTCCTCAGGCTGCGTTCCCGGAGCATCATCATGATTTTCACGAAATTGTGATTGTTGAGCGCGGGACGGGTATTCATGTTTTCAATGGCCAGCCCTATACCATCAGCGGCGGTACGGTGTGCTTCGTGCGCGACCACGACCGGCACCTGTATGAACATACCGACAACCTGTGTCTGACGAATGTGCTTTACCGTTCCCCGGACGCGTTCCAGTTTCTTTCGGGGCTGAGCCAGCTGTTGCCCCAGGAGCAAGACGGACACTATCCGTCGCACTGGCGGGTGAATCAGTCCATCCTGCAGCAGGTGCGTCAGCTGGTGAGCCAGATGGAGAAGAGCGAGGACGGGCAGGAGACGCACGCCATTGCCACGCGCGAATTGCTGTTTATGCAGCTTCTGGTGCTGCTGCGCCGCAGCAGCCTGGTGGAAAGGCTGGAAGATAACAACGCGCGCCTGAACCATCTGATGGCCTGGCTGGAAGAACATTTTGCCGAGGATGTCTGCTGGGAAACGCTTGCGGATGATTTTTCCCTGTCGTTGCGTACCCTGCATCGCCAGCTTAAACAGCACACCGGACTGACGCCGCAACGCTACCTTAACCGTCTGCGCCTGATCAAAGCGCGTCATCTTTTACGTCATACCGACGATAGCGTCACGGATATTGCCTATTGCTGCGGTTTTGGCGACAGCAATCACTTTTCAACGCTATTTCGCCGGGAATTTAACTGGTCTCCGCGCGATATTCGCCAGGGAAAAGACGCGATGCTTCAGTAACGCGAGGGCAGTCACCGTTTTATTTCCGCAAAAAAGCTAATAGTGTCAGGTTATTCGGCGTAGAGGTCGTGGTGTGGCTGCTCAGTTAATTCTTCGCAAAGATGATTTTTTTGCCTCCGCGAGTCAGGCTGTCACGGTGGCCGATCGCTACCCGCAGGACGTCTTTGCCGAACATACCCACGAGTTTTGCGAGCTGGTGCTGGTTTGGCGCGGTAACGGCCTGCACATCCTCAACGACCGTCCCTACCGCATCACGCGCGGAGACCTGTTCTACATTCGCGCGGATGATAAACACTCCTACGCCTCGGTTAACGACCTGGTGCTGCAAAACGTTATTTACTGTCCGGACAGGCTCAAGCTTAACGTGGACTGGGCCGCGAGCATTCCGGGCTTTCTTGATGCTAAGGGTTCTCCGCACTGGCGCTTAAGCAGTAGCGGTATGGCTCAGGTACGGCAGGTTATTTCTCAACTGGAGCAGGAGAGCCAGAAGAACGACCCCGTTGCTAACCAGCTGGCGGAGTTGCTTTTCGCCCAGCTGGTGATGACGTTGAAGCGCCATCGTTACGCCACTGATAACCCCTCCGCCACAACGCAGGAAGCGCTGCTGGATAAGCTCATCACCCGGCTTGCGGGCAGCCTGAATAAAAACTTTGTACTGGAGAAATTCTGCGAGCAGGAACAGTGCAGCGAGCGCGCGTTGCGCCAGCATTTCCGCACCCTGACCGGGATGACGGTGAACCACTATCTGCGCCAGCTGCGCATCTGCCATGCACAATATCTTCTCCAGCATACGGAGTGGATGGTCAGTGATGTGGCGATGAGTTGCGGCTTTGAGGACAGTAACTACTTTTCAGTGGTGTTTAACCGCGAGGTGGGGATGACGCCGGTACAGTGGCGTCATCGCAGTCGAAAGGGGACGTAATCAGTTTGCCATGCCGAGGCCGACGATATTGGCAGCGATAATAATCACCACGCAGCCGAGGCTCAGTACGCCAACCGGACGACGTCCGGCGTTCGTCCACTCTTTCAGCACCAGCCCAACCAGCCCGCCGCAAAGTACGTAGAAACTCATGTGCAGCATCCAGCTTATATAGTCGTATTGCGCCGGAATGCTGGCGTGGCCCCAGGCGTAGAAGAAGAACTGCAAATACCACATCAGGCCGCCCAGAGCGGAGAGCAGCACGTTGGTGATGATGAGCGATGTTGCCAGCGAGAAATCGGTTTTTACCGACAGGTTTTTTACTTTTGCCAGACGAATGAAGCAGAAGCCCAGGTTAACCATCGCGCCGCCACCCATAATCACGACATAGCTTGGTAGCGCAACGTACAGCGGATCGACGCCCAGCGCGGCCGCCGCTTCGTGCATCGGTTTGGCGGCGTTCATCGCGAACGACATGCCGGCCGAGAAAATGCCGCACATCACCGCCAGCAGCAGACCTTTCTTCAGGTTAAAATCTTCAGCTTTAATGCCCATCTTGCGCTCTTTCAACTGCCCCGCACGCGTTACAATTCCTACGCCAATGACCGCCACCAGCACGCCCAGGAGCGTCATCCGCCCACCCTGAGTATTAATAAGCACGTCGAAGTTGCCGTTGAGAATTGGCGTCATCAGGGTACCGACGATCAGCGTGATGCCAATCGCGATACCAATCCCCATCGACATGCCGAGATAACGCATGGTGAGGCCATAGTTGATGTTGCCGACGCCCCACATCGCGCCGAACAGGAACACCGGCAGCAGGGTGGCGGCGCTGAAGGAGGAGAAGTAGCCCCAGAAATCGGGCAGCAGCATGGCGCTAATGGTCCAGGGCAAAATCAGCCAGGACACGATACCGCCAACGGACCACATGGTTTCCCATGACCAGCCTCTCACTTTTTTAAACGGAGCATAGAAACAGGCTGCACTGGCAGCGCCTATCAAATGCCAGAAGATACCCATCGTAATCGCATGATTCATTTTTACACCCTCATCGTTTTTATCGTCAGTGGCTTCCCACCGACTTGAGGAGTGTAAAAATTAGGCGGTTTGGAGACCTTCAGAAGGTTGCCGCAGATGTGTTCTGGATGGCAATCAGCACGTTAACCGCGTGAGCAGACTCACAATTTCTCGATTAATCGAAAAACGAATAACCTTATAAAAACTACGGCATTGATAATCATTTTCAATATCATTTAATTAACTATAATGAACCAACTGCTTACGCGGCATTAACAGCTGTGCCGCCCGACAATAATGGAGAGGATTATGAGTTATACACTGCCATCCCTGCCGTATGCCTACGACGCACTGGAACCGCATTTCGACAAGCAGACGATGGAAATCCATCACACTAAACACCACCAGACCTATGTGAACAACGCGAACGCCGCGCTGGAAAGCCTGCCAGAGTTCGCTAACCTGTCTGCTGAAGAGCTGATCACCAAGCTGGACCAGCTGCCAGCGGACAAGAAAACCGTTCTGCGTAACAACGCTGGCGGCCACGCTAACCACAGCCTGTTCTGGAAAGGCCTGAAAACCGGTACCACCCTGCAGGGCGACCTGAAAGCGGCTATCGAGCGCGACTTCGGTTCCGTTGACAACTTCAAAGCGGAATTCGAAAAAGCCGCTGCAACCCGTTTCGGCTCTGGCTGGGCGTGGCTGGTTCTGAAAGGCGACAAGCTGGCGGTGGTTTCTACTGCTAACCAGGACTCCCCGCTGATGGGTGAAGCGATTTCTGGCGCATCCGGCTTCCCAATCCTGGGTCTGGACGTGTGGGAACACGCTTACTACCTGAAATTCCAGAACCGTCGTCCGGACTACATCAAAGCCTTCTGGGACGTGGTGAACTGGGACGAAGCAGCAGCGCGTTTCGCCGCTAAAAAATAAGGTTGCATTGACGCCTGTGAGAAGCGAGTCTTATGACTCGCTTTTTTTGTATCTGCGTAATGGAGGCAGCAATGCATTACCCGGTGAACGTGTTTACAGGCAAGGTAAGGGAGTACGACGGCAGCCGCCCAAGTGCCATCGCCAAAATTCAGGTCGACGGTGAGTTGACGTTAACCGACCTCGGGCTTGCGGGTGACGAGCAGGCCGAAAAGAAAATCCACGGCGGGCCCGATCGCGCGCTGTGCCACTACCCGCGCGAACACTATCAGCACTGGAAAACCGAGTTTCCCGAGCAGGCGGACCTCTTTGTTGCTCCCGCGTTTGGCGAGAATCTCTCCACCGAAGGGCTCACCGAAAAGAACGTGTTTATCGGTGATATCTACCGCTGGGGCGATGCTCTGATTCAGGTGACGCAGCCACGCTCGCCGTGCTTCAAGCTCAACTACCATTTCGGAATTCAGGATATGTCGGCCCAGCTGCAAAAAGCGGGTAAAACTGGCTGGCTGTATCGCGTGGTGCTGGCTGGGCAGGTTTCAGCGGACGCGCCGCTTGAGCTGGCGTCGCGCCTGAGCGATGTGTCTGTTTATGACGCCTGCGCCATTGCCTGGCATATGCCGTTTGACGACGAGCAGTATCACCGCCTGCTGTCGGCGGCGGGGTTATCCATCAGCTGGACAAGAACGATGCAGAAGCGGCGTTTAAGCAGCAAGATCGAGGATAATTCGCGGAGATTGTGGGGAAAATAGTCCTCCGCAGAAAGTAGGCCGGGTAAGGCGAAGCCGCCACCCGGCACTAACAGCTACGAACGCTTATACAACGGTAGCCAAAGCGTTAACCGTAGCCCACCCAGCGGGCTATCGTCGGCTTTCACCCAGCCGCGGTGCTGCTGCATAGCGGTTTCAACAATCGCCAGACCCAGTCCCGTGCCGCCCGATTCCCGGTCGCGCGCCTCATCGGTACGATAGAACGGACGGAAAATCTGCTCGCGGTCTTCCGGGCTCACGCCTGGGCCGTCATCATCGACAATGACGGTGATCCCGTCTTTATCCACCGAGAACGCCACCTCAATCTTCGTATGCGAGTAGCGAAGAGCGTTACGCACGATGTTCTCCAGCGCGCTTTCCAGCGTGTTGGGGTTACCGTACAGCGGCCACGGGCCCGGCGGGAAGTTGACGGTAAAGGATTTACCCATCTGTTCCGCTTCGAACGCCGCGTTGTCCAGCACCTCGTGCCAGAGGTGATTCGCTTTCACCGTTTCGCTGACCAGCGCGTTTTTCTGCTGATTGCGCGACATGACCAGCAGGTCGTTGATCATGCTGTCCAGGCGGTGCGCTTCCGTTTCAATACGCTCCAGCTCTTTGCTCTCACCGCTGCGGCGGCGCAGCAGCGCGGTGCCAAGCTGCAAGCGCGTAAGCGGGGTACGCAGCTCGTGCGAGATATCCGACAGCAGACGTTGCTGAGCGGTCATCATGCGGTCGAGGGCGCTCACCATCTGGTTAAAACTGGTTCCGGCGGCAAGGAACTCCTGCGGACCTGCTTCCAGTTCAGGGTGCTGTCGCAGGTTACCCTGCGCCACCTCATCGGCGGCATTCTTCAGCTTACGCGCCGGTTTTGCCAGGCTCCACGCCAGCCATAAAAGCAGCGGCGAGCTGACCAGCATGGTGACAATCAGCAGCAGGAGAGGGCGGTCAAACAGCAGGTTGATAAAATCAGACTGGGAGTTGCTCGCCGGACGGATCAGATAGAGCTGATAATTATCCTCTCCGTCCCTGACGGAGAAAGGCCCTACCATCTCTACGCGGCCATATTTCTTCTTCTGGGGATGATCGGCATTATCCGCCTGGCCAATGAAGTTGCGGATAATCTGCATTTCATTGCGATCGGCCCCAATCACGCGGCCTTCGCTGGTCACCAGCAGCAGGCGTTGTCCGGGCGGCGCCCACTTGTCGATAGCGCGAAACAGCCTGCGCCACCACATTAAATCGTTTGGCGGATCGTTTGCCAGCTCGGCTTCCACGTGCTGCTCGATCATCACGCCCTGACGTTGCTCGCTGTCGAGAAGCTCCGTCATCTGGCGTGAGTCGAGTTTTGGCAACATCAAAACGAGCATTAAAACCAGTGCCAGCGTCAGCCAGAAGATGGCGAAGATGCGGGCGGTTAAGCTTCCTATCATGAAGCGGAAACCATCAGATAACCGCGACCACGCAGGGTTTTAAACCATGGGTGACCGTCTTTACGCTCCGGCAGCTTACGGCGCAGGTTAGAGATGTGCATGTCGATGGCGCGGTCAAACGGGGTGAGGCGTTTGCCCAGCACTTCCTGGCTTAGATGTTCACGCGAAACCACCTGGCCGAGGTGCTGCGCCAGCAGATACAGCAGGGTGAACTCCGTGCCGGTCAGTTCCAGCGTCTGGCCATCAAAGCTTGCTTCCTGACGGCCCGGGTTCAGGCTCAGAGAGTCGACTTCAAGAGTAGGCGAGCTGTTGTCGGTATTTTGCTGCTGCTCGCTCCAGTGGGAACGACGCAGGATAGCGCGAATACGGGCAACCAGTTCACGGTCGTTAAACGGCTTCGGTAAATAGTCATCCGCGCCCAGCTCAAGGCCGAGTACGCGGTCAAGTTCGCTGCCGCGCGCGGTCAGCATAATAACGGGAGTCTGGTGTGTCTGGCGAAGCTCTTTCAACGTATCAATACCGTTTTTCTTCGGCATCATCACGTCGAGCAAAAGTAAATCGATGCTGTCGTCAAGGAGACTCAGCGCCTGCTCGCCATCATGGGCAACCAGGACGTTGAAACCTTCCATGTCGAGCAACTCCTTTAAAAGGGATGTGAGCTCTCGGTCATCATCAACTAACAGTATTTTATTCATTGTTTAAATACCTCCGAGGCAGAAATTACGACATCAAGGCTGTCTAATCCATGACTTTACGTTGTTTTACACCCCCTGACGCATGTTTGCAGCCTGAATCGTAGACTGTCTCTCGTTGAATCGCGACACGAAAGATTTTGGGAGCAAGTGATGCGCAAAGTTACCGCTGCCGTCATGGCCTCAACGCTGGCGTTCAGTGCGTTTAGCCAGGCTGCTGAAGCTATCATCAGCGATAACAGTCCCTTACAAGAGGGCGCAACGCAGAACAGCAGCCAAAGCCATATGTTTGACGGCATAAGTTTAACCGAACATCAGCGTCAACAGATGCGAGATCTGATGCAGAGGGCACGACACGACCAGCCCCCTGTTAATGTTAGCGAAATGGAGACAATGCATCGCCTTGTCACCGCAGAAAATTTTGACGAAAGCGCTGTTCGCGCTCAGGCCGAAAAAATGGCACAGGAACAGGTTGCCCGCCAGGTAGAGATGGCGAAGGTCCGCAACCAGATGTTCCATCTGCTAACGCCCGAGCAGCAAGCGGTTTTGAATGCCAGACATCAGCAGCGAATGGACCAGCTGCGTGAGGTTGCACGGATGCAGCGAAGCTCAGAAACGACGTTTTTCAGTAGCAATAGCAGTACCCGTAGTAACCAGTAAACCCTGTTTTCCTTGCCATAGACACCATCCCTGTCTTCCCCCACATGATGTGGGGGTTTTTTTTGCCCCGCATCCGCGCTGTTAACCGTTTATTCATCCTTAGACTCCCCATGCTTCCGTTATACTAGCGGCATGACATGACAGGAGCGTTTATGAATCAATCCTATGGAAGACTGGTAAGCCGGGCCGCCATTGCGGCGACCGTCATGGCCTCCAGCCTGTTACTGATTAAAATCTTTGCCTGGTGGTATACCGGCTCGGTCAGTATTCTGGCGGCGCTGGTGGATTCGCTGATGGACATTGCCGCCTCGTTGACCAACCTGCTGGTGGTGCGTTACTCGCTGCAGCCAGCGGATGAAGAGCACACATTTGGGCACGGCAAAGCGGAGTCGCTGGCCGCGCTGGCGCAAAGTATGTTCATTTCCGGCTCTGCGCTGTTCCTGTTTTTAACCGGCATTCAGCATCTCGTTTCGCCGACCCCGATGAACGATCCCGGCGTGGGCGTAGTTGTGACGATCGTTGCGCTTATATGCACACTTGTTCTGGTAACGTTCCAGCGCTGGGTTGTTCGCAAAACGCAAAGTCAGGCTGTACGGGCGGATATGCTTCATTATCAATCTGATGTTATGATGAATGGGGCTATTCTTATTGCGCTCGGTCTGGCCTGGTATGGCTGGCATCGCGCCGATGCGTTATTTGCGTTAGGGATTGGTATCTATATTTTATATAGCGCCCTGCGGATGGGGTATGAAGCGGTGCAATCACTGCTTGACCGCGCCCTCCCGGACTCAGAACGTAATGAAATTTTTTCTATCGTGACCTCCTGGCCCGGCGTCAGCGGTGCACACGATCTTCGAACGCGGCAGTCAGGGCCGACCCGCTTTATTCAGATTCATATTGAAATGGAAGACAACCTGCCACTGGTTCAGGCTCACGTTATTGCTGAGCAGGTCGAGCAGGCGATTTTGCAGCGTTTTCCTGGTTCAGACGTCATCATTCACCAGGATCCCTGCTCGGTTGTACCCGGTCATGTTGGGCTTTCGTAATTCGTTGTAAAAAAGTGAGCCAGGCCAGCATTTTGTGTATAAATTACCGCCGTTTGGTCTGACCTGAATCAATTCAGCTGGAAGGGATTGATATACTATTTGCAGTATTCGTTGGTCGATAAGTTTCTTCCGGCAACAGATTTCAATTTTGCATTCCTAAGTTCAGAGGTAGTCATGATTAAGAAAATCGGTGTGTTGACAAGCGGCGGTGATGCGCCGGGCATGAACGCGGCAATTCGTGGTGTTGTCCGTGCAGCGCTGACGGAAGGCCTGGAAGTTTTTGGCGTTTATGACGGTTATCTGGGCCTGTATGAAGATCGTATGGTTCAGCTCGACCGTTACAGCGTGTCTGACATGATCAACCGTGGCGGTACTTTCCTCGGCTCTGCACGCTTCCCGGAATTCCGTGATGAACACGTTCGTGAAGTGGCTATCGAAAACATGAAGAAACGCGGCCTGGACGCCCTGGTGGTTATCGGCGGTGACGGCTCCTACATGGGTGCAAAACGTCTGACCGAAATGGGCTTCCCGTGCATCGGTCTGCCGGGCACCATCGACAACGACATCAAAGGTACTGACTACACTATCGGCTTCTTTACTGCACTGGGTACCGTTGTTGAAGCGATTGACCGTCTGCGTGACACCTCTTCTTCTCACCAGCGTATCTCTATCGTTGAAGTGATGGGCCGTTACTGCGGCGACCTGACGCTGGCGGCAGCCATTGCGGGCGGTTGTGAATTTATCGTCGTGCCGGAAGTCGAATTTAGCCGTGAAGATCTGGTGGCTGAAATCAAAGCGGGCATCGCGAAGGGTAAAAAACACGCGATCGTGGCTATCACCG
Source organism: Enterobacter asburiae (assembly GCF_007035645.1). Taxonomy (NCBI): domain Bacteria; kingdom Pseudomonadati; phylum Pseudomonadota; class Gammaproteobacteria; order Enterobacterales; family Enterobacteriaceae; genus Enterobacter; species Enterobacter asburiae. The sequence continues at coordinate 4,533,936 of NZ_AP019632.1, read as the reverse complement.
AGCACATCTGCGACGTTGACGAGCTGGCGAAGTACATCGAAGCCGAAACCAAACGCGAAACCCGCGCGACCGTACTGGGTCACATCCAGCGCGGCGGTTCCCCAGGCCCTTACGACCGTATTCTGGCGTCCCGTATGGGCGCGTACGCTATCGATCTGCTGCTGCAGGGTCACGGCGGCCGCTGCGTCGGTATTCAGAACGAAAAACTGGTTCACCACGACATCATCGACGCGATTGAAAACATGAAGCGTCCGTTCAAAGGTGACTGGCTGGACTGCGCGAAAAAACTGTACTGATCGGTTCTGTTGCCCGGTGGCGCTGCGCTTACCGGGCCTACAAAAGCACGACTCGTAGGCCGGGTAAGGCGTAGCCGCCACCCGGCTTTTTTATGCGCGCACGCTTTTTTTATTCCACTACGTTATAGCCAATCTTTTTTTATTCTTTAATCCTCGATTCGCTTTCTGGCACGCTGCATTCATCAAAACACTACACAAGAGAGCTGGGCGATGAATAAATGGGGCGTGGGTTTAACATTATTGCTGGCATCGACCAGCGTTCTGGCTAAGGATATCCAGTTACTGAACGTGTCATACGACCCGACGCGTGAACTGTACGAGCAATACAACAAAGCGTTTGCGGCACACTGGAAACAGGAAACCGGCGATAACGTGGTGGTTCGCCAGTCGCATGGCGGCTCCGGCAAGCAGGCGACGTCCGTGATAAACGGTATTGAAGCCGACGTGGTGACCCTGGCGCTGGCCTACGATGTCGACGCGATCGCCGAGCGCGGCCGCATCGACAAAAACTGGATCAAACGCCTGCCGGATAACTCCGCGCCCTACACCTCGACCATCGTCTTCCTGGTGCGTAAAGGAAACCCGAAACAAATTAAAGACTGGAACGACCTGATCAAACCGGGCGTTTCTGTGATTACCCCGAACCCGAAAAGCTCCGGCGGCGCTCGCTGGAACTACCTGGGCGCGTGGGGCTATGCACTGCATCACAACAATGGCGACCAGGCCAAAGCGCAGGAATTCGTGAAGGCGCTGTATAAAAACGTTGAGGTGCTGGACTCCGGCGCGCGTGGCGCCACCAACACCTTCGTCGAGCGCGGGATTGGCGACGTGCTGATCGCATGGGAAAACGAAGCCCTGCTGGCCACCCACGAGCTGGGCAAAGACAAATTTGAGATCGTGACCCCGAGCGAATCGATTCTGGCTGAGCCGACCGTCTCCGTGGTCGATAAAGTGGTTGAGAAGAAAGATACCAAAGCGGTGGCGGAAGCCTACCTGAAGTATCTGTACTCGCCAGAAGGCCAGGAAATTGCGGCGAAAAACTTCTATCGTCCACGCGATGCGGCGGTCGCCAAGAAATACGAAGGGGAGTTCCCAAAACTGAAGCTATTCACTATTGACGATGTGTTCGGCGGCTGGACCAAAGCGCAGAAAGAGCACTTCTCCAATGGCGGTACTTTCGACCAAATTAGCCAGCGCTAACCATTAGCCTGTGACACGGTGACCCGGCGTGAGAAATCCGCCGGGTTTTTTATTTGGTCATCATTTTGCGTTACTCTTTTGCCTCTATTGAAAACAGGGAACGCGTTGTGAAAAAAATTATCTTATTGCTCCTCATTGTCATCGCCCTTGCCGCTGGCGGCGTGTACTGGATGAAGGCGGGTAATCCGAATGCGTTGCGACATATCGTTCTCGACCAGTGTGTGCCGAATCAGATCCAGAACCGTAACCCGGCACCCTGTGCGCAGGTGAAAACGGATGCAGGCTATGTGGTATTTAAAGATCGCAACGGGCCGCTGCAATACCTTTTGATGCCGACATATCGCATCAACGGCACCGAGAGCCCGCTGCTGACCGACGCTCATACGCCGAACTTTTTCTGGCTGGCGTGGCAGTCGCGCAGCTTTATGACCCTGAAGCGTGGATCCGAGGTGCCTGACAGCGCCATTTCGCTGACGATTAACTCGCCGACTGGCCGCACGCAGAACCATTTTCATATTCATATCTCCTGCCTGCGCCTGGACGTGCGCGAAAAGCTCAACGCGGCACAGGGAGAAATCAGCACCCAGTGGCTGCCTCTTCCCGGGGGACTGGAAGGACATGAGTATCTTGCTCGCCGCGTGACGGAGAATGAACTGGTCCAGCGCAGCCCGTTTATGATGCTGGCGGAAGAGCTGCCGGAAGCGCGCGACCACATGGGGCGTTTCGCGCTGGCAATGGCGCAGCAGTCGGATGGCTCTTTTGTTTTGCTGGCGACCGAGCGTAACCTGCTCACGTTTAACCGCGCGTCCGCGGAGGAACTGCAGGATCATCAATGCACTATCCTGAAGTAACCCCACCATAAATCGCGTTTACTCGGGCTGCCTGTCACCGTAGACTTGCTGAAAAATTCTACAGGAGACAGGTATGTCGCTCTGGTTAACGCATCCTCTGCTGCTGCCCTCACTGATCGTTGGCGTCACCATCGTGCTGTGGGCGACGTCGTTATTGCCGGAATTTATCACCGCGCTGCTGTTCTTCACGGCGGCGATGACCGCCAGAATCGCCCCGCCGGAGGTCATCTTCGGCGGTTTTGCCTCGTCTGCTTTCTGGCTGGTATTCAGTGGCTTTGTGCTCGGCGTGGCGATCCGTAAAACCGGACTGGCGGACAGGGCCGCCCGGGCGCTGTCGGCAAAGCTCACCGACTCCTGGGTGTTGATGGTGGCGAGCGTGGTGCTGCTGAGCTACGCGCTGGCGTTTGTGATGCCGTCGAACATGGGACGTATTGCGCTGCTGATGCCGATTGTCGCGGCGATGGCAAAACGCGCCGGTATCGCCGACGGCTCCCGCGCCTGGTTCGGGCTGGCGCTGGCGGTGGGGTTCGGGACTTTCCAGCTTTCGGCGACGATCCTGCCTGCAAACGTTCCCAATCTGGTAATGAGCGGTGCGGCGGAAGGCTCGTACGGCATCCATCTGAACTATGTCCCGTATCTGCTGCTGCACACGCCGGTGCTCGGTATCCTCAAAGGCCTGATTCTGATTGGCCTCATCTGCTGGCTATTTCCCGGCAGCCCAAAACCGCCGAAGGAACAGGCGCCGTCTGAGCCTATGGGGCGGGATGAAAAGCGTCTCGCCTGGCTGCTGGCGGTGGTGCTGGGGATGTGGGTGACGGAGAGCTGGCACGGCGTGGGGCCGGCGTGGACGGGGCTGGCGGCGTCGATCGTCGTCATGCTGCCGCGCGTTGGCTTTATCACCGGGGAAGAATTTTCAGCGGGCGTGAACATGCGCACCTGTATTTACGTCGCGGGCATTCTTGGGCTGGCGATCGTGGTGACGCAAACCGGTATCGGAACGGCCGTGGGCGAGGCGTTGCTTCGCATTATGCCGCTGGATGCAGACAGGCCGTTCACCAGTTTCCTGGCGCTGACCGGTATTACCACGGCGCTCAACTTCATTATGACCGCCAACGGCGTTCCGGCGCTGTACACCACTCTGGCGCAGAGTTTTTCGGACGCGACCGGTTTTCCGCTGCTGTCGGTAATCATGATTCAGGTGCTGGGCTATTCCACGCCGCTGCTGCCGTATCAGGCGTCGCCGATTGTGGTGGCTATGGGGCTCGGGAAGGTGCCTGCAAGGGCGGGGATGGTGCTCTGTCTGGCGCTGGCTATCGCAACGTATCTGGTACTGCTGCCGCTGGATTATCTCTGGTTTAGTTTGCTGGGGAAAGTGTAGTTCGGTGCGAGCGGTTTCCCCTCACCCCAACCCTCTCCCTAAGGGAGAGGGAGGAGAAGAGCGGCGGGTAAGCGCAAGCGCCACCCGCCACAAAGGCAATTACGCCTGTTTAGCCGCTTCTGCTGCCTTAACGATCACCGCGAAAGCGTCAGCTTTCAGGGATGCACCGCCAACCAGCGCGCCATCGATGTCTGGCTGGGTGAACAGCTCAGCAGCGTTGGAGGCGTTTACGGAACCGCCGTACTGGATAATCACTTGCTCAGCGACTTTCGCGTCGGCTTTAGCAATGTGGTCACGAATGAATTTGTGAACCGCCTGAGCCTGCGCAGGGGTTGCAGATTTGCCGGTACCGATCGCCCAGACTGGCTCGTATGCGATTACTGCGCCTTCGAACGCTGCCGCGCCCTGGGTTTTCAGCACTGCGTCGATCTGACGTGCGCACACTTCTTCGGTTTTGCCCGCTTCGTTTTCCGCTTCGGTTTCACCGATGCACAGAACCGGGATCAGACCCTGCTCTTTCAGCACGGCAAATTTCTTCGCGATGAACTCGTCGGATTCTTTGTGATAGGTGCGACGCTCGGAGTGGCCGATGATGATGTATTTCGCGCCGATATCTTTCAGCATTTCAGCGGAGGTTTCACCGGTGAATGCGCCAGACAGGTTAACGTCAACGTTCTGCGCGCCCAGAATGATGTGGCTGCCGTCAGCGGCGTGTTTAGCCAGATCCAGGTACATATCCGGCGGAGCGATAGCAACCGCGCAGCCCGTCACGCCAGCCAGCTCTTTACGCAGGTTCGCAACCAGTTCGTTTACCATGTGGCGGCTGCCGTTCAGTTTCCAGTTACCCATCACTAAAGGATGTCGCATTTCAATTCTCCACGCTAAATAAGCGAATTAAGGAATATGGCCACCCTGTCGGGCAGCATGGTCTGTGAATCAGTATAGAGATTTTCCCTCGAAAGGCTTTGCTTTTTGTCATTAATTCGCCCCGCCGAGGGTGTCAGATAGTGCCAGCTTAATCGGTTCAACAGCGAAGGTCAGTCCTTTTTCGCCGTTGTCCGCCACAACATAGCGGATCGCGCCTTCGGTATCAGCGTAGTAACGCTTGTTTTTCCCGGCGGTAAGGAGTTTTTGCAGCTTTTGCTGACTTTGCTTTTTCGTCAGCGCAGGGGTAAAGGCCTGCAGTACCGCGCTCATGTACTCCAGCGCTTTCGCCTTAGCGGCTTTCTGCTCTGGCCCCTGTATCGGCAGCCAGGTGATTTGCATGCTTTTGATTTTTAACGTACCGCGCTCCAGCGCCGTGGAAGCATACAAATTCTCGTTAATCTTGCTTGCCGCACGGGTCAATGTGGGGGTATCGCGTGAGCCATCAATGGCGCGAAACTCATCCAGCGGCAGCGTGGGGTTGGTCTGATTAAAGGTTTCACGAAACTGGCTGATGGACTGATCGAAGGACGGTGCGCCCGCCAGCAGATAGGGTGCTGTGGTCGGGGCTGTGGTTTCGGCGGCGTGCAGGGGATAACCCGCGCTGAGCAGCGCTAAACACAGGAAAAGAGAACGTGCCGAACTTTTCATCAACATTGCCCCTGGCCGTAAGTGCTCATGATTAAAACGATATCTGGTCGGCTTGTCAAAAGGTCACAACTCCAGGGTAAAATGCGCGCTATACGATAATAAGGAACCTTACATGACCATACAGCAGTGGCTGTTTTCATTCAAAGGGCGTATTGGACGCCGTGATTTCTGGATCTGGATGGTGACGTGGGTTGTCGCCATGCTGCTTCTGTTTTTCGTGGCTTACAACGCCTGGCTGAGCACGCAAACGGCGGCCTTCGCGCTGGTCTGCCTGCTATGGCCAACGGCGGCGGTTGTCGTAAAACGGCTGCACGATCGCGGGCGTTCCGGCGCGTGGGCATTTCTGATTATTCTGGCGTGGATGCTGGTGGCGGGAAACTGGGCGATGCTGCCGTCCATCCTGCCGTGGGTTGTGGGCAGGCTGCTGCCGTCGGTCATCTTCGTGATGATGATTGTCGATCTGGGCGCGTTTATTGGCACCCAGAGCGAAAATAAATACGGTAAAGACACCGTCGAGGTGAAATACCGCTGATCACCAGTAGTGTTCGGCGGTCATATGGCCCGGTCGGCGGCGAAGATGTTTCGTCATCTGCCGGGTATCCTTCAGAAGCTGCTGCGTGTCCCGCACCATCTGGGGGTTGCCGCACAGCATGACGTGGCTGGTTTCAGCGTTCAGCGGCAAACCCACCGCGTCTTCCAGGGCTCCACTCTCAATTAACGCCGGCACGCGGCCGGTAAGCGCTCCTGCTACGGTTTCGCGGCTGACAACCGTCTGAATCTTTAGCTTTCCGCCGTACTGCTGCTCCAGCGCCTGCATTTGCGGCAAATAGCTCAGGTCTGCAGCGTAGCGCGCAGCGTGAACCAGCACGATGTTTTTAAAGCGCTCCAGATCTTTGCCGTACTGCAAAATAGAGAGATAAGGGCCGATGGCCGTACCGGTTGCCAGCATCCAGAGCGTGTCGCAGTCAGGGATCTCTTCGAGCACAAAGAAGCCTGCCGCTTCACTCACAATTTGCACCTCGTCGCCGGGCTTAAGGGCGGCAAGGCGCGGGCTGAGCTTACCGTCAGGAACGGTGACCAGATAGAACTCGAGGTCCGGGTTATCAGGCGCGTTAACGTAAGAGTAGGCGCGCTGCACGCGCTCGCCGTCGACGTCCAGCCCCAGCTTCGCAAATTGCCCGGCTTTAAACGGGTGAACGGGAGCATGTACGGTGAGACTAAATAGCGCATCGGTCCAGAACTGTACCTTTGTGACTTTACCTGTTACCCAGTCCGCCATGATCTTCTCCTGTGCTGTTTCTCTGTTCTATCTTCCGTACTTGTGGTGACAATTTCCAGCCCGTCAGGGCCGGAAAGCTCTATCGATCAAACGGTTTTACAGAATGTGCGTCTGCACGTCCGGGTCTTTGCGGTCGAGATAGTGGATAGACTGGATGCGGCGAATGGTGCGTGATTTACCGCGGATCAGCAGGGTTTCAGTGGTGGCCATATTGCCCTTGCGGGTGATGCCGTCCAGCAGATCGCCTTTGGTGATGCCGGTCGCCGAGAAGACAACGTTATCGCTACGCGCCATCTCGTCCAGAGCCAGCACTTTATTGGCCTCGATGCCCATCGCTTCGCAGCGCGCCAGCTCGTTTTCCCCGATACGGCGGTTCTCTTCGCTGTCGCCTTTCACCTCATGGCGGGGCAGCAGACGGGCCTGCATATCGCCATCCAGCGCGCGGATCACTGCCGCGGAGACCACACCTTCCGGCGCGCCACCGATGCCGTACAGCACGTCGACTTCGCTGTCCGGCATGCAGGTCAGGATCGAGGCGGCAACGTCACCGTCAGGAATAGCAAACACGCGCACGCCGAGCTTTTGCATTTGCGCGATAGTGGCGTCGTGGCGCGGTTTCGCCAGAATCGTCACGGTAAGTTCGCTAAGGGGTTTGCCCAGGGCTTTGGCGATGTTGTGCAGGTTCTCTTCCAGCGGCAGGCTAAGGTCGATTGCGCCTTTTGCGCCAGGACCGACAATCAGCTTTTCCATGTACATGTCCGGCGCGTTGAGGAAGCAACCCTTATCGCCCACGGCCAGCACCGCTAACGCATTGGCCTGACCCATCGCCGTCATGCGGGTGCCTTCGATCGGGTCAACCGCGATATCCACGGCATCGCCTTTGCCGGTACCGACTTTTTCACCGATGTAGAGCATCGGCGCTTCGTCGATCTCGCCTTCGCCGATCACGATGGTGCCGTCAATGTTGACCTGGTTAAGTACAATACGCATGGCATGGACGGCTGCGCCGTCTGCGGTATTTTTATCGCCACGACCCAGCCATTTATAGCCTGCGAGGGCGGCCGCTTCGGTGACGCGGGAAAACTCGATAGCAAGTTCACGTTTCATGAGGTACTCGTGCAATCAAAAGGAATTGCACGAAGTTTATCACAGAGTGGGGAGGGGTGAGGGGGCCGGTGCGGTTGGAGCCCCTCACCCCGGCCCTCTCCCCAAAGGGGAGAGGGTGTTTTAAGTCCCCTCTCCCCTTTGGGGAGAGGGTTAGGGTGAGGGGTGAGTCTGTCTTACTCTTCGTGCTCTTCCCACGCCAGGGCGCGTTTCACCGCTTTTTTCCAGCCGCTGTAGCGGAAGTTACGCTCGGTGGTTTCGATGCCCGGGCGGAACTCGCGTTCGATAACCGCTTTTTCCTGCAGCTCGTCCAGGTTCTGCCAGAAGCCTACCGCCAGACCGGCAAGGTATGCCGCGCCCAGCGCCGTGACTTCACGCACTTCAGGGCGTTCAACGCGGGTGCCCAGAATGTCGGACTGGAACTGCATCAGGAAGTTATTCGCTACCGCACCGCCGTCCACGCGCAGGGCGTGCAGACGAATGCCGGAGTCAGCCTGCATCGCTTCCAGCACGTCGCGCGTCTGGTAGGCGATGGATTCGAGAGTAGCGCGAATAATGTGGTTAGAGTTCACACCGCGCGTCAGGCCGAAAATTGCGCCGCGTGCATACGGGTCCCAGTACGGTGCGCCCAGACCGGTGAACGCAGGCACCACGTACACGCCGTTGGTGTCTTTCACTTTGGTCGCGAAGTACTCGGAGTCGAACGCATCGCTGATCAGCTTCATCTCGTCGCGCAGCCACTGAATGGATGCACCCGCCATGAACACCGCACCTTCCAGCGCATAGTTCACTTCGCCGCGCGGGCCGCAGGCGATGGTGGTCAACAGGCCGTTTTCTGATTTCACCGCTTTCTCGCCGGTGTTCATCAGCATAAAGCAGCCGGTGCCGTAGGTATTCTTCGCCATCCCTTCCTTGACGCACAGCTGGCCGAACAGCGCCGCCTGCTGGTCACCGGCAATACCGGCGATAGGAATACGGGTGCCGCCTTTACCGCCGATGTTAGTCTGGCCGTATACTTCTGAAGACTTACGCACTTCAGGCAGCATCGCGCGCGGAATGTCCAGCGCGTCCAGCATCTTGTCATCCCACTCAAGGGTGTTGATGTTGAACAGCATGGTACGCGAGGCGTTGGTGTAGTCGGTCACGTGAACGCGTCCCTGGGTCATCTTCCAGATAAGCCAGGTATCGACGGTACCGAACAGCAGCTCGCCGCGTTTAGCACGCTCGCGTGAACCTTCTACGTGGTCGAGGATCCATTTCACTTTGGTGCCGGAGAAATACGGGTCAACCACCAAACCGGTGGCGCTGCGCACGTACTCTTCCATACCGTCGCGCTTCAGCTGTTCGCAGATCTCGGATGTACGGCGGCACTGCCAGACGATAGCGTTGTAAATGGGCTTACCGGTTTCACGTTCCCAGACAATCGTCGTTTCACGCTGGTTGGTAATACCAATCGCGGCAATCTCGTCGGAACTGATATCGGCTTTCGCCAGCACTTCGACCAGCGTGGAGCTTTGTGACGCCCAAATCTCCATTGGGTCATGTTCTACCCAGCCTGGACGAGGATAAATTTGCTCAAATTCGCGCTGTGACACGCTGACGATGTTCGCGTCATGATCCATTACGACAGCGCGGGAGCTGGTAGTGCCCTGGTCGAGCGCAACGATATATTTTTTTTCGGTCATGGTATGTGTCCCGTAGTCAGATTACAGCGAAGCTTTTTGTTGTGCGGTAGAAGTCGTTTCCTTCTCCTCTTCCACACAGGTGTCGCACGGTAAGTGGCGACCAATTAATTTGCGGTAGCTAAACGCACCCAGCGCAGCCCCGACAACCGGCGCAAACATCGGTACCAGGAAGTAAGGAATATCTTTGCCACCGGTGAAGGCGACGTCGCCCCAGCCAGCGATAAAGGCGAAGGCTTTTGGTCCGATATCACGTGCCGGGTTCATCGCGAATCCGGTCAGCGGGCCCATGGATGCGCCAATTACCGCAATCAGCAAACCAATCAGCAGGGGTGCCAGCGGGCCGCGCGGAATGCCGTTTCCGTCGTCGGTCAGCGCCAGGATAACGCCCATCAGAATAGCGGTAATCACCATTTCAACTGCGAACGCCTGCACAAAATTAATATGCGGGTTTGGATAGGTTGAGAAGATACCTGCCAGATCCAGACTTTCAACACTGCCGCGTACCATATGATGCGTCTGTTCGAAGTCGATGAAAAGATTGTAATAAAGCCCGTAAACTAACGCCGCTGCGCAAAACGCGCCGGCAAACTGAGAAAGAATGAAAGGTACAACTTTGCGTCCGTCAAAGCACGCGAACAGCCACAGCGCGATTGTCACCGCCGGGTTAAGATGTGCACCAGAAACCCCTGCAGTCAGGTAGATGGCCATCGCCACGCCCAGACCCCAGATGATACTGATTTCCCACTGACCAAAACTGGCACCCGCCACTTTCAGTGCAGCGACACAGCCCACTCCGAAGAATATCAACAACCCGGTACCAAGGAACTCGGCAATGCACTGGCCTTTTAAGGTTGATGTCTGACTCATAATCGGAATCCTGAAGAAATTGATGTTTATTGTTAGCATGGCCGCCCGTGACAGCCACGATGCCCTGTAGACATAGTGTTAATTTATCGTTAACGAGCAAAAACGAGAAATATCGAAATCAAAATGTGTGGTCTGTGTCAATAAAATGAGCGTTTTCGCGCCATAAAGCACATTTTTGCATCAGTACAGGAATGTGAGCTGAATCATTTCATTAACGAATCAGTTAACAATTTAGGGGTATATGATGCGAACACACCAGGACCAGACCTAAAAGTGTTGCAAACCGCGATCTGCGCGGCGTGTCGCTGGACACAGAGCGCCGCGCTCCATACAATCGACGGTATATGTCGTGCGCGTTTATGTTAAAGCGTCGCCTTGCAATTCAGGAGAGGTAGCATCATGTCTTTAGAAGTGTTTGAGAAACTGGAATCGAAAGTACAGCAGGCGATTGACACCATCACCCTGCTGCAGATGGAAATTGAAGAGCTGAAAGAAAAGAACAACAGCCTGGCGCAGGAAGTTCAGAACGCTCAGCACGGCCGCGAAGAACTGGAGCGCGAAAACAACCAGCTGCGCGAACAGCAGAACGGCTGGCAGGATCGCCTGCAGGCGCTGCTGGGACGTATGGAAGAGGTCTAATTTCTCTCGGGAAATACAGATGAAATAAGCCGGGTAAGGCGTCGCCGCCACCCGGCTTTTTTATGGTTTGATGTCAGTCGGCGATCACCATAAAAAAGGCCGCCAAAGGCGGCCTTAACGCTACTTGTCCTGCGCTGTCATAGCAAAAGCAACGAACACATTGGGTTCATCACTCTTTACAACGAGTACGCTGGCGACAATGAACGCGATACATAAATAGCGTTTCATTATGCGGTCCCTGCAGCTAACCGCTCCACCGTTCACCACCGGTGATAAGCCGGTGGACACAAGCCCTGGTATTAGCCTGCTTTACGGTAGTGAATACACCTTTCCCTGGACCGATGCCCATTTGCGAGATGGCGGAAAGGGACGCTTCATCATAATGAGCATCAACCGTGGAGTTAAGGTATTCATAGACAATTAGGATTTTATAAAGGTTCTGAGGGGTTGCCCAAGGTTTGGACGAGAGTATGATGAAACTCCCTGGTGTTAGTCTGCAAAACTTCCCAACGGACCGCGAATCCTGAGGGGACAAAAAAACCGCCACATTGCTGTTGGCGGTTTTTTTATGGTTCTCGCTGACTCTTTTACTACTCGATATCCAGCGGATCTTCGGAAAGGATTATGCCGGTATTATCGGCGTAGAGATGGTCCCCGGAGAAGAAGGTCACGCCGCCGAAATTGACGCGCACGTCGCTTTCGCCGATGCCGTCACCCGCCGCCCCTACCGGTATGGCCGCGATGGCCTGAATCCCGATATCCAGGTCTTCCAGATCGTCCACCTGACGCACGGAACCGTACACCACAAGGCCTTCCCACTCATTCTGAACGGCAATGCCGGCCAGTTCAGCATCAATTAATGCACGGCGCACGGAACCGCCGCCGTCGACCACAAGAACGCGGCCGCGGCCATTCTGTTCGAGCAGATCGTACAGCAACCCGTTGTCCTCGAAACATTTCACCGTGACGATTTGACCGCCAAACGACGACCTCCCACCAAAGTTGGAGAACAGCGGTTCAACGACGTTGACATCTTCCTGGTAGATGTCACAAAGCTCGGAGGTATCGTATTTCATAGGTTTAACGCTCAGTTGCTGCGAATGTGTTCAGTATATCGTGCGAAATGCGTTGTTGGCAAAATCATCAATTGTTAATTGATATTTGTCAGCTAACGCAGCGTCTGGCTTAAAACAATCCCGATGACGAACAACAGGTTAGTCAGCAACGCGCCTTTTACCGTGCGCTCCAGCATTGGCGGCATGGCGGACGGGCTGAGTTCACGCATCACAAAGCGGGCCTGCTTAATCAGCAGCGGCGCGGCAAGCACAAACAGCCAGCCCCACAAGCTCTGCAAGGAAATCAGGTTAAACAGCGCCAGGCAAACCAGCGCGCCAATGAGCAAACAGGCGTGATAGCGGCGCGCATTGACCGGCCCCAGACGAACCGCCAGGGTGTTTTTGCCGTTCTCGCGATCGCTGTCGATGTCGCGCAGGTTGTTGATGTTGAGCACCGCCGTAGCCAGCAGACCGCAGGCGGTCGCGGGCAGGAACAGGGCAGGGATCACCGTATGCGCCTGCAGGTACCAGCTTCCCATCACGCTCAGCCAGCCGAAGAACACCAGTACGGAGATATCCCCGAGCCCAATATAACCGTAAGGACGCGTGCCGACGGTGTAGGTGATGGCCGCGATAATGGCCAGTAAACCCAGCACCAGGAAGCCAATGAAATCGCTGGTGGTCTTAGACGCCACCGTCACCAGCGCAAGGCCGGATACGCAGATCAGCGCTACGGTGATAATCAGCGCGCGTTTCATCTGCGCCTGGGTAATCACCCCTTTCTGCATTCCGCGCAGTGGCCCTATGCGGTCCGGCTTGTCGCTGCCCTTTACCGCGTCGCCGTAGTCGTTGGCGAGATTGGAGAGAATTTGCAGCAGGCCAGCGGTAATCAGTGCCAGCGCGGCGACCAGCGGATCAAAATAACCCTGCCACCAGGCAAGGGCGGTGCCGACGATAATCGCGGCAAAGGCCAGAGGAAGCGTTTTAGGGCGCAGACTTTCGAGCCACGCCTGAGTACGGCTGATGTCAGTCATAAGTATTTAGCCAATAAAAATGGGGGCATTAGCCCCCATTAAACGTGATGAGAATCCAGTAACCGCGATTATAGGATAAAACGGCTCAGATCTTCATCTGCCACTAACGCATCCAGATGTTTACTCACATATTCTGCGTCAATGGTAACGGTTTGACCGTTAAGGTCGCTCGCGTCGTAAGAGATATCTTCCACCAGGCGTTCCAGCACGGTATGCAGGCGACGCGCACCGATGTTCTCGGTGGTTTCGTTGACCTGCCATGCGGCCTGAGCAATACGCTTGATACCGTCTTCAGTGAACTCGAGGTTCACGCCTTCGGTCGCCATCAGCGCTTTGTACTGTACGGTAGCAGAGGCGTTCGGCTCGGTCAGGATACGTTCGAAATCTTCGGTGGTCAGCGCCTGCAGCTCTACGCGGATAGGCAGACGCCCCTGCAGTTCGGGGATCAAATCCGACGGGCTGGCAACCTGGAACGCCCCTGAAGCGATAAACAGGATGTGGTCCGTTTTCACCATGCCGTGCTTGGTGGAGACGGTGCAGCCTTCAACCAGCGGCAGCAGGTCGCGCTGAACGCCTTCGCGGGATACGTCCGGACCGGAGCTGTTGCCGCCGCGCTTACAAATTTTGTCGATTTCGTCGATAAACACGATACCGTGCTGCTCAACCGCGTCGATAGCGTCCTGCTTCAGCTCTTCCGGGTTTACCAGCTTCGCCGCTTCTTCTTCAATCAGCAGCTTCATCGCGTCTTTGATTTTCAGCTTACGCGCTTTCTGCTTCTGGCCGCCCAGGTTCTGGAACATGGACTGCAGCTGGCTGGTCATCTCTTCCATGCCCGGAGGCGCCATGATTTCCACACCCATTGGCGCGGCAGCGAGATCGATCTCAATCTCTTTGTCGTCCAGCTGGCCTTCACGCAGTTTTTTGCGGAATGCCTGGCGCGCCGCGGATGGTTCCGCCTGCTGCTCTGCCTGGCCCCAGTTATTTTTTGCCGGTGGAATCAGCACGTCGAGAATGCGCTCTTCGGCCATCTCTTCCGCGCGATAGCGGTTTTTCTCGATCGCCTGGACGCGCACCATCTTGATCGCCGAGTCGGTCAGATCGCGGATGATGGAGTCCACTTCTTTACCCACATAGCCCACTTCGGTGAACTTGGTGGCTTCAACTTTGATGAACGGCGCGTTAGCCAGCTTCGCCAGACGACGGGCGATTTCGGTTTTACCGACGCCGGTCGGGCCGATCATCAGAATGTTTTTCGGCGTCACTTCGTGGCGCAGCTCTTCATCAAGCTGCATACGACGCCAGCGGTTACGCAGGGCGATAGCCACCGAACGCTTGGCGTTATCCTGGCCGATAATGTGTTTGTTCAGTTCGCTGACAATTTCGCGTGGGGTCATTTCAGACATGGGAGATCCTTACGCTTTGGAGGTCAATTCTTCGATGGTGTGGTTGTGGTTGGTATAAATGCAGATATCACCTGCAATATCCAACGCCTTCACCGCGATATCACGCGCGTTCATGTCGGTATTTTCCAACAGCGCGCGGGCTGCAGCCTGGGCATAAGGGCCGCCAGAGCCGATGGCAATCAGGTCATTTTCCGGCTGAATGACGTCACCGTTACCGGTGATGATCAGCGAGGCGGTTTCATCGGCCACGGCCAGCAGCGCTTCGAGCTTGCGCAGCATGCGGTCGGTACGCCAGTCTTTCGCCAGCTCAACGGCAGCTTTCACCAGATGACCCTGGTGCATTTCCAGTTTGCGTTCAAACAGTTCAAACAGCGTGAAGGCGTCCGCCGTGCCGCCAGCAAAACCGGCGATCACTTTGTCGTTGTAGAGGCGGCGCACTTTCTTCACGTTGCCTTTCATGACGGTATTACCCAGCGTGGCCTGGCCATCACCGGCGATTACCACATGGCCGTTACGGCGTACACTTACTATTGTTGTCACGAGCAGACCCCCTGGTTACAGAATCGGGAAACAGAAGCCCCGAGCCTGTGCTCAGGGCTGAATTAAATGATAGATGGGGGGGATTTTGGGGGTTTCAACCCCCGGAAGCGAGTCGAATGCAGTTTGTGTGGCCGGCGATTTTCAACCGCGAAATGGTGCCATCGGCATTTTCTTTGCCTTTGACCGGACCAATCACCACGCGATTCCAGCCGTTATTGGTGGTAATACGCGAATCAAATCCTTCAAAGGCCAGCTGAGCGCGCACCGTTTCCGCCTGCTCTGCGCCTTTGAACGAACCGCACTGTACCATCCAGCGGCGCTCGTCTTTTTTCTCAGCCGTCTGCTTCGGCGCTTCGGTCTCTTTGGTCACCGGCGCGGCCTGCTGCGTTTTCGGCTGCTGCGCGGTGGTATGCGCTGGCGTCTGGAGCAGATCCTGATACGGCTGAGCCGCCTGTTTCTGTGGCTGCGTTTTCGGCTGCTGCTGGACTGGCTGAGACTGCGCCGTACGCGTCGGCTGCTGGTATGGCTGTTCCGTTACCCGCGGCTGTGCTTTCGGCTGCTGCACCGGCTGGGTTTGCGCCCACTGCTGCTGTTGTTGCTGCTGCTGGATCTGCTGTTGCGCCTGACGTCGCTGCAGCGTTTGCTGGCGCTGTGCTGGCGTCTGCTCATTCCACGGTACTTCGTTCAGCTGCGTAGGCTGCTGGCGCATATCGGCCTGCATTTGGGCCAGCAGCTGACGCTGTTCATCCGTCAGCTGATTCGCATTCTGCACTTCGCCACCCGCAGAAGGTTCGGTTGGCGCACGCACCCCGGGCTGACGGCTTTCCAGCTCTTTGATATACCGCCAGCGCTCTTCAGGCTTCGGAGGAAGGCCATTTCCGGCAACCTTACTGGCCTGAAGCGCCTCAGACTCTTCTTTTTTATGGTGCGTGATAAAGTACAGGCCACCAATAAAGGCGACGACTACAGCCGCAGCAATAGCGACCATTGCTGGCGAGACAGCAGGCAGGTTACGTTGCTTTTTCCTTGAGCTACTCTTTTTGCGTCGCGAAGGTGCCGGCTGGCCGCGACGTACATAATCTCGTTGTGCCACTATCGTTTCGCTGTATTTATTCGTTCGTCAGTCCGCCATGTTACTTAAGCGGCGGGGCTTTGACCAGATAAGGGTATCCGAAAGACGTTTACTTTAAGTCAATGCCTGGGTAGTGCCGCGGACAATCAGTTCACAGTCCAGCAACCGCGAGCCGCTGCTAACTGTTTGACCGTGAAGCTGATCCAGCAGAAGAAGCATCGCTTCGCGGCCGATTTGGTAGCGCGGCTGAGCGACCGTTGAGAGCGGCGGATCGCAAAATTCTGAAAGCGAAATATTGTCGAATCCGATGATCGATAAATCTTTTGGTATCCGCAGGCCGCGGCGTTTGGCGTACGACAATGCGCCCAGCGCCATCACGTCGCTGTGACAAAATACGGCGGTTGGCGGTTCAGGCAGGTCCAGAAGTTTCTCAAGCGCTTGTCCACCCGCGGCGAAGGTAAAGTCACCGCGCGCAATGTAGTGCGGATCGACGGTGACGCCGGTACGGCGCAGCGCCTGAACGTAGCCCTGTAAGCGATAGTGACACAGCGGCATCTCTTCAGGCCCGGCAATACAGCCAATGCGCTTGTGCCCCAGCTCCTGGAGATAGTTTACGGCGTTGAACGCGGCGGTGAGGTTATCAATGTGGACCGTCGGCAGCTCCAGCTCAGGCGCAAACTCGTTGGCCATCACCATCGGCGGTAAATTACGCTGCTCTTCAATGCTGGCATCAAACGGCAGGCGGGAACCAAGCAGCAGCATGCCGTCGATCTGCTTGGTGATAATGAGATCGATGAAGGTTTTTTCCTGCTGGTTCTGGTGAGCGCAGTCGCCAATCAGCACCAGGTAACCCTGTTCCGCTGCCGTAACTTCAATACCGCGGATAATCTCGCTGAAGAAGGGGTCGCAGATATCCGGCACAATCACCAGAATGGTGCGCGACTCATTGCGTTTGACGTTACGCCCCATCGCCTGTGGGAAATAGCCCACTTCAAGCGCAGCCTGCTCTACCCGGTTACGGGTCGCCTGGGAGACTTTATCCGGGTTCATTAATGCGCGGGATACCGTTGCCGTAGAGACTTGTGCTTTCTGGGCAACGTCTTTCATGGTCGCCGGTGCAACCTCTTTCCTGGACTTCAACGTCTTCTCCTCGCCTGAACACCGAACTTCTGACATCACCATTTTTACAGATAGTTAATGGAATCGGTTACAGAATTTTCATAAAAAGTGTGAGGAGCGTTAAATTTTTCGATCCGTCTTCAGCCTTCGATGGGATCGACGTCCAGTACCCACTTCACTTTTCGCGCTTCCGGCAGCGTGTTGATGAGCGCCAGCGTGCCGCTGACGATATGCTGCAGGCGAACACGTGAGGGGTGCTGAAGTAAGATTTGCCAGCGGAAACGTCCGCCGCGCTTTGGCGCGAGCGCCGGCACCGGGCCCAGGATCCACAGCTGATTATCCACCAGCGGGCTGGCCTGCAGGAGGTTTCTTAGCTGCTGCAGGAAAAGCGGCGCCTGCTGGTTGTTGTGATCTTCCGCGCGGATGATGACGTGGCTGGTCCACGGCGGCAGCTGCATGGTCTGGCGTTCGGCCAGCGCCTGCTCGGCAAAGGCGTCATAGCCTTTATGCAGCAGGGTTTGCAGCAGCGGATGCTCAGGGTGGTGCGTTTGCAGCACCACTTCGCCCTGTTTACCGGCGCGACCGGCACGCCCTGCCACCTGGGTATAAAGCTGGGCGAAGCGCTCGGCTGAGCGGAAATCTGCCGAAAACAGCGCGCCGTCTACGTCCAGCAGGGCAACCAGCGTGACGTCCGGGAAGTGGTGGCCTTTCGCCAGCATCTGCGTACCAATCAGGATGCGCGCGCCACCGCGATGCACTTCCGCCAGCTGTTGTTCCAGCGCGCCCTTGCGGCTGGTGGTGTCCCGGTCGATACGCGAAATAGGCACGTCCGGGAAGAAGGGGCCAAGCGCCTGTTCCAGCTGTTCCGTCCCCAGACCGACCGGCACGATATGCGTGGAACCACACGACGGGCACTGGCGCGGCACCGGGCGCTGGCTGTCGCAGTGGTGGCAGCGCAAATGCCGCTGGGCCTGATGGAAGGTGTAGTAGTGGTCGCAGCGCGGACACTCGGCAATCCAGCCGCAGTCGTGGCACAGCAGGGCGGGGGCAAATCCGCGGCGGTTCAGAAACAGAATGACCTGGTTCCCCGCCTGCAGGTGCTGGCGCATGCGGGTAATCAATGCAGGCGCAAGCCCGGCCTGAACCTGCTGACCTTTGAGATCCAGCACGTGCTGAATGGCCGGACGGGCATTCCCCGCCCGACGCGTCAGGCGCAGCATGTGGTATTTACGCTGGCGCACGTTGTGAAGCGTTTCGAGCGCCGGCGTGGCGGAGCCGAGAATAATGGGAATTTGCTCGCTGTGCGCGCGATAGACCGCCAGATCGCGGGCGTGATAGCGCCAGCCTTCCTGCTGTTTATAGGAGCTGTCGTGCTCTTCGTCGATCACGATAACGCCAAGATTTTTAAAGGGCGTAAACAGCGACGAGCGGGTGCCGATCACAATCGCCGCTTCGCCGTTTTTGGCTTTCAGCCAGGCGCTGAGGCGTTCGCTGTCGTTCAGGCCGGAGTGCAGCACCTCAACCGGCGCGTTAAAGCGCTCGCGGAATCGGGCGATGGTTTGCGGCGTCAGGCCAATTTCCGGCACCATCACCAGCGCCTGTTTGCCCTGCGCGAGCACGTTTTCCAGCACGCTCAGGTAGACTTCGGTCTTGCCGGAACCGGTGACCCCCGCCAGCAGCCAGGCAGAAAAATGATCGGAGGCGCTATGAATAGCGCCCACGGCGGTGGCCTGCTCGGTATTCAGACGCAGGCGATCCCCTGAAACGGAGAAACTCTCCCGCCAGTCGTAAAGAGCGGGAGCTTCGCTGGCCAGTTCGCTCAGCCCTTTCTTTCTTAAGGCCTGTAGCGCCGTTTCGCTGACCTCAAGCTCGTCGACCTGATGTCGCCAGATTTTTCCCTGACGCAGCGCCGCCAGCGCCTGCTGCTGTTTCTGCGATCGCTTCAGGCTGTTGATGTCCACCGCCTGGCCCTGCTCGGTGGCAAACCAGTACCACATCGGCGCGTGGCTGGCGCTTTTGCCCTGGCGCAGCATGATGGGCAGGGCGTGGAACAGGACGTCGCCAATCGGGTGATGATAATAATCCGCCGCCCACAGCAGCAGTCGCCAGGTGCTGGTGGAGTAAACCGGCTCGCTGTCCAGCACCTCAACGACCGACTTCAGCTCGTTAAGCGGTAATTCGCTTTTATCGCTGACGGAGACGACGATCCCCACGCGCTGCTGTTTGCCAAACGGCACGGTCACGCGGCAGCCCGCTTTGGCGCTCATGCTGTCGGGCAGCAGGTAGTCAAAGGTGCGGGGAAGCGGAACGGGCAGGGCAACGTGAGCGACGGGCATCGAATCTTCCTGACTTGAAAAGTGGCGCGTTAGTATACACATTAGTAAAAGCGGCGTGCGGATCAGTTTGCATACGTTGGTCAAATTCTGTATGATTCGCCGCCTTTGGTGTACTTTACGCCAAAGAACTTACAATCAACATCGCGTGGTGTCTGGCGTTAGGGCTGGAAGAGCGACGCGGCCTTAACTGAGGTTCTCCCATGAAAAAAGATATTCACCCGAAATACGAAATGATTACTGCAAACTGTTCTTGCGGTAACTCTATCCAGATCCGCTCTACCGTGGGTCACGATCTGAACCTGGACGTGTGCGGCAAATGCCACCCGTTCTACACTGGTAAGCAGCGTGACGTTGCAACCGGTGGCCGTGTTGACCGCTTCAACAAGCGTTTCAGCATCCCGGGCGCTAAATAAGTTTCCCGAAAAAAAGGCACCGCAAGGTGCCTTTTTTGTATCCGCTTCTCAGTATTCCCACGTCTCCGGGTCAATACCCAGTTCACGCATGATCACCTTCGCCTCTTCCGGGATTTCATCACTGCGCTCTTTGCGCAGATCTTCATCGTTCGGCAACGGTTGACCGGTAAACGCATGCAGAAACGCTTCGCACAGCAGTTCGCTGTTGGTCGCGTGGCGCAGGTTGTTCACCTGACGACGCGTACGTTCATCGGTGAGGATCTTCAACACCTTCAGAGGAATGGAAACCGTAATTTTCTTTACTTGCTCACTCTTCTTACCGTGCTCAGCGTATGGGCTGATATATTCGCCGCTCCATTCAGCCATGAGATACCTTTAATCCTCTCAGTCATTTATTTAAAGGTGCAAAACCTGTAACCACCCGTTTTGAACCGCAATCTTGTCTAGTTTACCGTAGAGACGATACCGTGGCACGGATATTGCCGCTGCAGCGTGCACTAAAGCATATAATTTTAACGGCTATTTGCGCATTGCTCAATCTATACGCAAAGAAGTTTAGATGTCCAGATGTATTGACGTCCATACTTTCAGTGTTTACTCTGGTGCCTGACTTTTCACCTCATTCGCCAGGAAGCCCTCACCATGACGCGTAAACAGGCCACTATTGCAGTGCGTAGCGGATTAAATGATGACGAGCAGTACGGCTGCGTTGTCCCGCCGATTCATCTTTCCAGTACCTATAATTTCACCGGATTTAATGAACCCCGCGCGCATGATTATTCGCGTCGTGGCAACCCTACGCGTGACGTGACCCAGCGCGCGCTGGCCGAGCTGGAAGGTGGCGCAGGTGCAGTATTAACCAATACGGGGATGTCCGCCATTCACCTGGTGACCACGGTGTTCCTGAAACCCGGCGATCTGCTGGTTGCGCCGCACGACTGCTACGGCGGCAGCTATCGCCTGTTTGACAGCCTGGCGAAACGCGGATGCTATCGCGTCCTGTTTGTCGATCAAAACGACGAACAGGCGCTGAAACAGGCCCTGGCAGAGAAACCGAAGCTGGTTCTGGTGGAAAGTCCAAGCAATCCATTGTTGCGCGTTGTCGATATTGCGAAAATTTGTCAGCTCGCAAGGGATGCGGGAGCGATAAGTGTAGTGGATAATACGTTCCTCAGTCCGGCCCTTCAGAACCCACTCGCACTGGGTGCCGATCTGGTATTGCATTCATGCACTAAATATCTGAACGGTCATTCTGATGTGGTGGCGGGCGTGGTGATTGCTAAAGATCCCGACGTTGTCACCGAACTGGCATGGTGGGCCAATAATATTGGCGTCACCGCGGGGGCCTTCGACAGCTATCTGCTGTTGCGCGGCATCCGCACGCTGTCGCCGCGCATGGACGTGGCGCAGCGCAATGCCCAGGCGATTGTCGATTTCCTGAAAACCCAGCCGCTGGTGAAAAAGCTTTATCACCCGTCGCTGCCGGAAAATCAGGGGCACGAGATTGCCGCGCGTCAGCAGAAAGGGTTTGGCGCGATGTTAAGTTTTGAACTGGACGGTGACGAGCAAACGCTGCGTCGCTTCCTGAGCGGGCTGTCATTGTTTACGCTGGCGGAATCCTTAGGTGGGGTTGAAAGCTTGATCTCCCACGCCGCGACCATGACGCACGCAGGTATGGCACCGGAAGCTCGTGCCGCCGCCGGAATTTCTGAGACGCTGCTGCGTATCTCAACCGGCATTGAAGATTCTGAAGATTTAATTGCCGATCTGGA
Source organism: Enterobacter asburiae (assembly GCF_007035645.1). NCBI lineage: Bacteria > Pseudomonadati > Pseudomonadota > Gammaproteobacteria > Enterobacterales > Enterobacteriaceae > Enterobacter > Enterobacter asburiae. The sequence goes on along the minus strand of NZ_AP019632.1, from coordinate 4,512,318 downwards.
AAATGCCTTCCGGATCGCAGCCAAGGGGTAATCATGAGTGTGATAGCGCAGGCAGGGGCGAAGGGTCGTCAACTGCACAAGTTTGGTGGTAGTAGTCTTGCTGATGTGAAATGTTACCTGCGCGTTGCAGGGATCATGACGGAATATTCACAGCCGGGTGACATGATGGTTGTCTCGGCGGCGGGCAGCACCACCAACCAGTTGATTAGCTGGCTGAAACTGAGCCAGACCGATCGCCTTTCTGCGCATCAGGTGCAACAGTCCTTACGCCGTTACCAGAGCGAGCTGATTGCCGGCTTGCTGCCTGCGGACGTTGCGGACGGGCTGATCAGCGCCTTTACGCATGACCTTGAGCGTCTGGCTGCCCTGCTGGACAGCGGAATTACCGACGCGGTGTATGCCGAAGTGGTGGGCCACGGTGAAGTGTGGTCCGCGCGCCTGATGGCCGCCGTGCTGCAACACCTGGGCGTGGAAGCGGCCTGGCTCGACGCGCGTGATTTCCTGCGCGCCGAACGCGCCGCGCAGCCGCAGGTGGATGAAGGGTTGTCCTACCCACTGCTGCAACAGCTGCTGGTGCAGCACCCGGGCAAACGTATTGTCGTCACCGGCTTTATCAGCCGCAGCAACGCGGGCGAAACCGTGCTGCTGGGCCGTAACGGTTCGGACTACTCGGCAACGCAGATTGGTGCCCTGGCGGGCGTGTCCCGCGTCACCATCTGGAGCGACGTGGCCGGTGTGTACAGCGCGGACCCGCGTAAAGTAAAAGATGCCTGCCTGCTGCCGCTGCTGCGTCTCGACGAAGCCAGCGAGCTGGCGCGTCTGGCCGCGCCGGTACTGCACGCGCGCACGCTGCAGCCGGTTTCCGGCAGCGATATCGACCTCCAGCTGCGCTGCAGTTACACCCCGGATCAAGGCTCTACGCGTATTGAACGCGTGCTGGCGTCCGGTACCGGGGCGCGTATTGTCACCAGCCACGACGACATCTGCCTGATTGAGTTCCAGGTGCCTGCGGGCCAGGACTTCAAGCTGGCGCATAAAGATATCGACACGATCCTCAAACGCGCCCAGGTGCGTCCGCTGGCCGTTGGCGTGCATAACGATCGCCAGCTGTTACAGTTCTGCTATACCGCGGAAGTGGCGGACAGCGCGCTGAAAATTCTGGATGAAGCGGGCCTGCCGGGCGAGCTTCGCCTGCGTCAGGGGCTGGCGCTGGTGGCGATGGTGGGCGCGGGCGTCACCCGTAACCCGCTGCATTGCCACCGCTTCTGGCAGCAGCTGAAAGGCCAGCCGGTGGAGTTCACCTGGCAGTCGGAAGAGGGCATCAGCCTGGTCGCCGTCCTGCGCAAAGGGCCAACCGAGAGCCTGATTCAGGGTCTGCACACCTCCCTGTTCCGCGCGGAAAAGCGCATCGGCCTGGTGCTGTTCGGGAAAGGCAACATCGGTTCCCGCTGGCTGGAACTGTTTGCCCGCGAACAGGTGACGCTCTCGGCGCGTACCGGATTCGAATTCATTCTCGCGGGCGTTGTGGACAGCCGCCGCAGCCTCCTGAACTACGAAGGGCTGGACGCCAGCCGCGCGCTTGCGTTCTTTAATGATGAAGCGGTAGAGCAGGATGAAGAGCCGCTGTTCCTCTGGATGCGCGCGCACCCGTATGACGATCTGGTGGTGCTGGACGTTACCGCCAGCGAACAGCTTGCGGATCAGTATCTGGATTTCGCCAGCCACGGTTTCCACGTTATCAGTGCGAACAAGCTGGCGGGGGCGAGCAGCACCGATAAATACCGCCAGATCCACGACGCGTTTGAAAAAACGGGGCGCCACTGGCTCTATAACGCCACCGTTGGGGCTGGCCTGCCGGTTAACCACACCGTGCGTGACCTGATTGAAAGCGGCGACAGCATTCTGGCGCTGAGCGGTATTTTCTCCGGCACGCTCTCCTGGCTTTTCCTGCAGTTTGACGGCACCGTACCGTTCACCGACCTGGTGGATCAGGCGTGGCAGCAGGGCTTAACCGAGCCCGATCCGCGCGTTGACCTTTCCGGCAAAGACGTGATGCGTAAGCTGGTGATCCTGGCGCGTGAAGCCGGTTATGACATCGAACCGGATTCCGTACGCGTCGAATCGCTGGTGCCTGCCGGCTGTGAAGAAGGTTCTGTGGATCATTTCTTTGAAAATGGTGAAGAGCTTAACGAGCAGATGGTACAGCGTCTGGAAGCGGCGAACGAGATGGGGCTGGTACTGCGCTATGTGGCGCGTTTCGAGGCCAACGGAAAAGCGCGAGTCGGCGTCGAGGCGGTGCGTCCTGAACATCCGCTGGCGGCGCTGCTGCCGTGCGATAACGTCTTCGCCATCGAAAGCCGCTGGTACCGCGATAACCCGCTGGTGATCCGCGGCCCTGGCGCGGGACGCGATGTCACCGCTGGAGCCATTCAGTCCGACATCAACCGTCTGGCTAAGCTGCTGTAAAGCCTGAATTTCCCTCTCCCTGTGGGAGAGGGTTAGGGTGAGGGCATCAGACCGCACTCACCCTCATGCTGAATTTCCCTCATATTCCCTGAGCAAACCTCACCGTTATTGTTGATTATTTATGTTGACGTCCCTCCGCTTTTCCGTCATTTTTACATCTGGACGTCTAAACGTATAGAAGTTCACAACACAACAAATAACGACATGCGATTGATAGAGGTAAGGTATGAGCTTTTTTCACGCCAACCAGCGGGAAGCACTGAATCAGAGCCTGGCCGAAGTAAACGGCCAGATTAACGTCTCTTTTGAATTTTTCCCGCCGCGCACCAGTGAAATGGAGCAAACTCTGTGGAGCTCTATCGATCGTCTCAGCAGCCTGAAGCCGAAGTTCGTCTCCGTGACTTACGGTGCTAACTCCGGCGAGCGTGACCGTACGCACAGCATCATTAAAGGCATCAAAGATCGTACCGGTCTGGAAGCGGCGCCGCACCTCACCTGTATCGACGCGACCCGCGACGAGCTGCGGGCCATCGCCCAGGATTACTGGAATAACGGCATTCGTCATATCGTCGCTCTGCGCGGTGACCTGCCGCCGGGCAGCGGTAAGCCGGACATGTATGCCGCCGATCTGGTCGCGCTGCTGAAAGAGGTGGCTGACTTTGATATCTCCGTTGCCGCTTATCCTGAGGTGCATCCGGAAGCGAAAAGCGCCCAGGCCGATCTGCTGAACCTCAAGCGTAAAGTGGACGCCGGCGCGAACCGCGCCATTACCCAGTTCTTCTTTGATGTGGAAAGCTACCTGCGTTTCCGTGACCGCTGCGTCTCCGCGGGCATCGACGTTGAAATTATCCCGGGTATTCTGCCGGTCTCTAACTTCAAACAGGCGAAGAAGTTCGCCGATATGACCAATGTCCGCATTCCGCTGTGGATGTCCAAAATGTACGAAGGGCTGGACGATGACCCGGAAACCCGCAAGCTAGTGGGGGCCAATATCGCGATGGACATGGTGAAAATTTTAAGCCGTGAAGGGGTGAAAGATTTCCACTTCTATACGCTGAACCGCGCGGAGATGAGCTACGCCATTTGCCATACGCTGGGTGTTCGTCCGGCGTAATAAGCACAAAGCCCTCGTATTATGAGGGCTTTTTAGTTACGCGAATAGTTAAAAGGTATTAGCTATCGAATCTGTGGATTAATTCAACTATAACTTATTGCTAGTGGTGTATATCGTAACGGTAACACTGTAAAAGGGAGCATAGCGATGAGCACGTCAGACGAGACCAATAAAGCGGCATCGGTCGGCAAATGCCCGTTCCACCAGGGCGGCGTCGATCACAGCGCGGGAGCAGGTACAGGCAGCCGCGACTGGTGGCCAAAACAACTCCGCATCGATCTTCTTAACCAACATTCCAATCGTTCTAACCCGCTGGGTGAAGACTTCGACTACCGCAAAGAATTCAGCAAACTTGATTACTCCGCCCTTAAAGGCGACCTCAAAGCCCTTTTAACCGACTCTCAACCGTGGTGGCCTGCCGACTGGGGCAGCTATGCGGGCCTGTTTATCCGTATGGCCTGGCACGGCGCGGGGACCTATCGCTCCGTTGACGGGCGCGGTGGCGCAGGCCGCGGTCAACAGCGCTTTGCGCCGCTGAACTCCTGGCCGGATAACGTGAGCCTGGATAAGGCGCGCCGTCTGCTGTGGCCCATCAAGCAAAAATACGGCCAAAAAATTTCCTGGGCCGACCTGTTTATCCTCGCGGGTAACGTGGCGCTGGAGAACTCCGGCTTCCGTACGTTTGGTTTCGGTGCCGGGCGTGAAGACGTCTGGGAACCAGACCTGGACGTGAACTGGGGTGATGAAAAAGCCTGGCTGACCCACCGTGACCCGGAGGCGCTGGCGAAGCGACCGCTGGCCGCCACCGAAATGGGCCTGATTTATGTGAACCCGGAAGGGCCAAACGCCAGCGGTGAACCTCTGTCTGCTGCGGCGGCCATTCGCGCCACCTTCGGCAACATGGGGATGAACGACGAAGAGACCGTTGCGCTGATCGCGGGCGGCCACACCCTTGGCAAAACCCACGGCGCGGGTGAAGCCACGCACGTCGGCACCGACCCGGAAGCCTCGCCGATTGAAGCGCAGGGCCTGGGCTGGGCCAGCACGCACGGCACGGGAATTGGCGCAGATGCCATTACCTCCGGTCTGGAAGTCATCTGGTCGCAAACCCCGACCCAGTGGAGCAACTACTTCTTCGAGAACCTGTTCAAATACGAATGGGTGCAGACCCGCAGCCCGGCGGGTGCGATTCAGTTTGAAGCCGTGGATGCGCCGGAAATCATGCCCGATCCGTTCGACCCGTCGAAAAAACGCAAACCTACCATGCTGGTCACCGACCTGACGCTGCGTTTTGACCCGGAATTCGAGAAAATTTCCCGCCGCTTCCTGAACGATCCGCAGGCCTTCAACGAAGCCTTCGCGCGCGCGTGGTACAAGCTGACCCACCGCGATATGGGGCCAAAATCGCGTTACCTTGGCCCGGAAGTGCCGAAAGAAGATCTGATCTGGCAGGACCCGCTGCCGCAGGCGGTCTTCAATCCGTCGAAAGAAGACATTGAAAGCCTGAAGGCGGAAATCGCTGCCTCTGGCCTCTCCGTGAGCGAACTGGTTTCCGTTGCCTGGGCGTCAGCGTCGACCTTCCGCGGCGGCGACAAGCGCGGCGGCGCCAACGGCGCGCGTCTGGCGCTGGCCCCTCAGCGCGACTGGGATGTGAACGCCGCAGCGGTTCGCGCGTTGCCAGCTCTGGAAGCTATCCAGCGCACCACCAACAAAGCTTCACTGGCCGATATCATCGTGCTGGCGGGCGTCGTGGGCGTTGAGCAGGCGGCGAAAGCGGCAGGCGTTTACGTCAACGTTCCGTTTACGCCAGGGCGCGTGGATGCGCGTCAGGATCAGACGGATATCGAGATGTTTAACCTGCTCGAACCCATTGCCGACGGCTTCCGCAACTACCGTGCGCAGGTGGATGTGTCCACCACTGAGTCACTGCTGATCGACAAAGCCCAGCAGCTGACGCTGACCGCGCCTGAACTGACGGTGCTGATCGGTGGCCTGCGCGTGCTGGGTGCAAACTTTGATGGCAGCAAGAATGGCGTGTTTACCGACCGCGAGGGCGTGCTGAGCAACGATTTCTTCGTGAATCTGCTGGACATGAACACCCAGTGGAAGGCAACCGACGAATCTAATGAACTGTTTGCCGGAAGCGATCGCGCCAGCGGTGAAGTGAAATACACCGCCACCCGCGCCGATCTGGTCTTCGGTTCTAACGCCGTCCTGCGCGCGCTGGCAGAGGTTTATGCCAGCAGCGATGCCAGCGAGAAGTTCGTCCGCGACTTCGTTGCCGCATGGGCGAAGGTGATGGATCTGGACCGGTTTGACCTGCAGTAACCGTTGTGCCGGGTGGCGTTAACGCTTACCCGGCCTACGGGCAAAAAAATCCCCGCTAATGCGGGGATTTTTATTCACGCTATTTACTCCCACTCCTGCAGGAACCGCTGCCCATACTGGTCGGCCACCAGCAGCGCCGCATATACCTGATCCGGCGTTACGCCGCCGGGCATGTTGTGGATAGTTTCCCCTTCGGCACAGGAGGCTTCCGCGATCAAACGCATTTTGGCCGGAATATCCTCTTTGATATTTAGCTGTGCCAGCGTGATCGGCAGCCCAACGCTGTGACAAAGCGCGGCGACGGTCTCTATTTCTTCTACCGGCGCGTTTTCCAGCACCAGCTGTGTGAGCGTGCCAAACGCCACTTTTTCACCGTGATAGAAGTGGTGCGCGTCCGGTACCGCCGTCATTCCGTTATGAATAGCGTGTGCCGCCGCCAGCCCGCCGCTTTCAAAGCCTACGCCGCTGAGATAGGTGTTGGCTTCGATAATGCGTTCCAGCGCCGGTGTAACCACATGCTGTTCCGCGGCCAGCATGGCTTTTTCACCCTCTTCAACCAGCGTGTTGTAGCACAGCTCGGCCAGCGCGAGTGCAGCCTGCGTACATTTGCCGCCCGCCATGGTGCTCGCGCCGCTGCGCGAGCAGGCGCGTGCTTCAAACCAGGTTGCCAGCGCATCGCCAATCCCGGCGGCCAGCAGGCGTGCCGGCGCGCCCGCTACCACTTTGGTATCGACGATTACCATGTTCGGGTTGTGCGGCAGCATCAGGTAGCGATCGAACTCACCGCTGTCGGTGTAAATGACGGAAAGGGCGCTGCACGGCGCATCGGTGGAGGCGATTGTTGGCGCAATGGCGACGGGTACGTCCATAAAATGGGCCAGCGCTTTGGCGGTATCCAGCGTTTTACCGCCGCCGATACCCAGCACTGCCAGGCAGTCGGCGCTGTCGGCCAGTTTTTTCAGGCGATCGATTTCATTTTGTGAACATTCGCCGCCAAACGGCGCTATTTCGGCGTGCAGTTCGGCTTTTTTAAAACTCTGGCGCAGGGTCTCTTCGGCAAAACCCAGCACAAATTTATCGCCGACAACCAGCCAGCGATTGGCCAGGGGTTTCAGATAGTCGCCGAGACGGGTAAGCACATCAGCGCCCTGGATATATTTTCCCGGCGATTGAATGATACGGTCCATAACAGTTCTCCCTTAGAGGTTGAGGTTACCAAACGCGTTTTTCCAGTCCTGCTCGAACTTCTCTATGGCTGACTCTACCGCTGGCGTGCCGAGCATTTGTTGCGCTACGTCTAAGGGAAGCGTGATTGCCTCGCATCCCGCCAGCAGGCAGTCCAGCGCCTGCCGCGGCGTTTTGAAGCTGGCGGCCAGCACTTTGCTTTCCGGCGCGTGCAGTTCCAGCAGGGATTGCAGCTCCTGGACCATGCGAATGCCGTCACCGCCCTGCGCGTCAACGCGGTTTACGTACGGCGCGACATATTTCGCGCCTGCCAGCGCGGCGAGCAGGCCCTGTGCCGCGCTGTAAACAGCGGTCCCCAGCGTGGCTATCCCCTCTTTTTTCAACGCTTTAATCGCGATGAGCCCCTGAGCCGTCACCGGGATTTTCACCACGATGCCCGGGACGGCGTTACTCAGACGTTTGGCCTCTGCCACCATCCCTTCGGCATCGCGGCTCATGGTTTGAGCAAACAGCGTGCCTTCCGGCCCGATGGCTTTTTGCAGACGCGGCAGCACGTCCCAGATGGATTCACGGCTGGCGGCAACGATGCTCGGGTTGGTAGTGACCCCCGCAATGGGGAAGACCCGCGCCAGGCGTTCAACTTCCGCCACGTTGGCGGTATCCAGGTACAGTTCCATTATTTTTCCTTAAGTCAGAAAGGTTGAATAAAGGATAAGACGCGGGCAGGCAGGGCGGATACAGGCCAATTTTGCCAAATACTGGACAAATGTAATGTCCTTAGCGAAGTGCGAGAGCGATCACAATGCTATTTTTTGGCGGTCAGCTCGCTGTGATACTGGCGACGATATTCGGAAGGAGAGCGTTCGGTGTGCTTGCGAAAGAGACGGCAGAAGTAATTGCTGTCTGTAAACCCACAGCGTGCGGCGATATCTTTGATTTTAAGATCGTAGCCTTTCAGCAGCTGGCGCGCGTGTTCGAGTCGCGTTTGCGTCAGGTATTCGTTGAACCCCACGTTGCCAATCTTCTGAAAGAGGTGGGAAAGGTAGTTCGGCGAGACGTAGAACGCCTGCGCGACGGATTCACGGGTTAACGCCGAAGCGTGATGTTCTTCGATGAAGCGGCGAATGGCCTCAAACAGGGCGCGGCTGCGGCTGGCGGTGTGGATGTCGCTGCCAAGCAGATCCCGGCAGTGGCTGAGCAAGCTTAATACCACCAGTATCGCGGTCTCTTGCTCATCCGGCTGCATCTGTAATTCGGTTAGCGTCTGCAGAAGAAAAGCACCCGTTCGCGGACCGCGACGGGCAACCTGGAGCTGCTGCACAAGCGTATTGTCATGCTGTAACTCGATAGTTAGCAGCTGCTTACCGAAATGTATGCTCAGGGCGTTAGACGATGGATGCGTTAAGTGTCCAAAGGATGAAAATATCGCCTCACAGGGGGCATCAAGGGTAATGACGAGGCAGGGAGATGTTCGGGAATGCTGTTCAGACAGCGCTGAGAAATGAATCTGGCCCAGCGGTAGCGTGCGGTTTACCAGGTCTGCCAGGATTCGGGTGATATCAGAATGCATGAGAAGACTACCGAAATGTGCCGGGTGGCGCTAACGCTTACCCGGCCTACCAGTCACAGGTCCGGGCAAGCGCGGCGCCGCCGGGCATAGAGTATTAGCCGGTGTTACGCATACCCGCAGCAACGCCCGCAATCGTCACCATCAGCGCCTGTTCAACGCGCGGATCCGGCTCTTTACCTTCTTCTTCCGCCAGACGCGAACGGTGCAGCAGCTCTGCCTGCAGGACGTTCAGCGGGTCGGTGTAGATGTTACGCAGCTGAATAGACTCGGCAATCCACGGCAGGTCCGCCATCAGATGTGAGTCGTTGGCGATGTCCAGTACCACTTTGATGTCGCCTTCCAGCAGTTCGCGCAGCTCTTTACCCAGCGCCCACAGCTCTGGTTTCACCAGACGCTGGTCGTAGTATTCCGCCAGCCACAGGTCAGCTTTCGAAAAGACCATCTCCAGCATGCCCAGACGGGTAGAGAAGAACGGCCAGTCGCGGCACATGGTTTCCAGTTCGTTCTGTTTACCGTCTTCCACCACTTTTTGCAGCGCGGCACCGGCACCCAGCCAGGCGGGCAGCATCAAACGGTTCTGCGTCCAGGCGAAGATCCACGGGATCGCGCGCAGAGACTCTACGCCACCGGTCGGGCGACGCTTCGCAGGACGTGAGCCCAGCGGCAGTTTACCCAGCTCCTGCTCAGGCGTGGCCGAGCGGAAGTAAGGAACGAAATCTTTGTTTTCACGCACGTAGCCGCGGTACAGATCGCAGGAGATATCAGACAGCTCGTCCATGATATGGCACCAGGATGCTTTCGGCTCCGGCGGCGGCAGCAGGTTTGCTTCCAGGATAGCGCTGGTGTAGAGCGACAGGCTGCTGATGGTCACTTCCGGCAGACCGTACTTGAAGCGGATCATCTCGCCCTGCTCGGTGACTCGCAGGCCGCCTTTCAGGCTTCCCGGCGGCTGTGAAAGCAGCGCTGCGTGTGCTGGTGCGCCGCCACGGCCAATCGAGCCACCGCGTCCGTGGAACAGGGTCAGCTCAATACCGGCTTTCTCGCAGGTTTTGATCAGTGCGTCCTGCGCCTGATACTGCGCCCAGGATGCCGCCATCACGCCCGCATCTTTCGCGGAGTCAGAATAGCCAATCATCACCATCTGTTTGCCCTGAATAAAGCCGCGGTACCAGTCGATATTCAGCAGCTGGGTCATGACGTCGTTGGCGTTGTTCAGGTCGTCGAGGGTCTCAAACAGCGGGGCGACCGGCAGGGCGTAGTCGATTCCCGCTTCTTTCAGCAGAAGGTGAACGCCCAGCACGTCGGACGGGGTCTTCGCCATGGAGATCACATAGGCGGCCACCGATCCTTTCGGTGCATCCACGATCGCTTTACAGGTGTTGAGCACTTCGCGGGTTTCGTTGCTTGGCTCCCAGTTGCGCGGCAGCAGAGGGCGCTTCGAGTTCAGCTCGCGGATCAGGAAGGCCTGTTTGTCGGCTTCGGACCAGCTTTCATAGTCGCCGATGCCGAGATAGCGGGTCAGTTCGCCCAGCGCTTCGGTATGACGGGTACTTTCCTGACGTACGTCGATACGCACCAGCGGCACGCCGAAACACTTCACGCGGCGCAGGGTGTCGAGCAGTTCGCCGTTAGCGATGATGCCCATCCCGCAGGCCTGCAGTGATTTATAACAGGCATACAGCGGCTCCCAGAGCTGTTCGTTCTGGCTGAGCAGACCCTCTGGTTTTGGCAGGCGCTGACCTTTCAGACGTGCTTCCAGCCAGGCCTGAGTGGCTATCAGCTGACCACGCAGTTTCTTCATCAGGAAACGGTACGGCTCGCTGGCGCCTTCTTCTCCGGCCAGCGCGCGCAGTTCCGGCGTCGCTTCAACCATCGACAGCTCGGAGATCAGCACCTGAATGTCTTTCAGGAACAGGTCGGTCGCTTTCCAGCGGCTCAGCAGCAGGACGTGACGGGTGATTTCCGCGGTCACGTTCGGGTTGCCGTCGCGGTCGCCGCCCATCCAGGAGGTGAAGCGGACCGGAACGAAGTCGACCGGCAGGCGGTAGCCGAGGTTCTCTTCCAGCTGTTCGTTCAGCTCGCGCAGATAGTTAGGCACCCCTTCCCACAGGCTGTTTTCCACCACCGCAAAGCCCCATTTGGCTTCGTCGACCGGGCTTGGACGATGCTTACGAATTTCATCGGTGTGCCAGGACTGGGCAATCAGCTGGCGCAAACGGCGCATCAGCTGGTTGCGTTCGTAGTCGGCAATATCTTTATTATCCAACTGCTTCAGACAGTTGTTCACTTCCACCATTTTGTGGATCAGGGTGCGACGGGTAATTTCAGTGGGGTGTGCGGTCAGCACCAGCTCCAGCGAAAGCGATTCCACCGCTTTTTTGATGGTGGCTTCGTTGAGGTCTGGCTGGTCTTTCAGTTTACGCAGGGTGCGGGCAATGACTTCCGGGTTGCTTGCCGCTTCGCCGTTTGGCGAAATGCTGTGGTATTGCTCAGCGGTGTTAGCCAGGTTCAGGAACTGGCTGAATGCGCGTGCAACGGGCAGCAGCTCATCGTTTGAGAGGTTCTGCAAGGTGGTGAGCAGCTCCTGACGACTGGCCTCGTTACCGGCACGGGAAGATTTAGACAGCTTGCGGATGGTTTCAACGCGGTCGAGGATGTTCTCCCCCAACGCGTCTTTGATGGTATCTCCAAGCACTTTGCCGAGCATACTGACATTACTACGCAACGCGGAATATTGTTCGTTCATAAAAACCCAGTCACCCCATCATTTTTGTTTATGCCCAGGCGAAAATCATCTGGACATTATTTTGTCATCTCCCTTTATAAAGCCACGTAAAACCCCCGTCGTCAATTGCTGCGAAAACGGTTCAGCAAACGAATAAATGCGGGCAATTTACGAAATTTAATTCGCATTGCGTCAGATAAGAGATGCTTATGGGAATGTGACGGAGATCATGCGATTTGTTGGCCTCACCCTGACCCTCTCCCACTGGGAGAGGGGACTCTTCGGTGCGGTTTTAATGCCAGCAGAAGTGATGCACAACCTGGGTAATCAGTTCGCGGGTTGGCTTGATGAAGCGGGTTTCCAGATATTCATCAGGCTGGTGGGCCTGGTTGATGGAGCCGGGGCCCAGGACCAGCGTAGGGCAAAGCGTCTGAATAAACGGCGCTTCGGTGCAGTAGTTCACCACGTCGGTTTTCTCACCGAGCAGCTTTTCCACCACCTCAACCAGCTGATGATCCGGCGGGCATTCGTAACCCGGGATCGGCGGATGCAGTTCGGAGACCGTCAGGCGGCCCGGCCAGCGCTCGCTCACCGGCGCCAGCGCTTCATTCAGCAGGCCGTCGAGATCGCTGAGGGTCATGCCCGGCAGCGGGCGGATGTCCATATGCAGTTCGCAGCAGGCGCAGATACGGTTGGAGGCATCGCCGCCATGCAGGCTGCCGAGGTTCAGCGTCGGATACGGCACGGTGAACGCGTCGTAGTGGTAGCGCTCTTTCAGATCGTCGCGCAGGGTCATGATGCGGCCGATGGCGTCATGCATCAGCTCGATGGCGTTCACGCCGCGCGCCGGGTCGCTGGAGTGGCCGGACTGACCCAGCACGCGCACGGCCGTAGAGATATGGCCTTTATGCGCGCGGATCGGCTGCAGAGACGTCGGCTCGCCGATGATCGCGCAATCCGGGCGAATCGACGTATTTTCCGAGAAGTAGCGCGCGCCCGCCATGCTGGTTTCTTCGTCGGCGGTCGCCAGAATGTAGAGCGGTTTTTTCAGCTTCGTCACGTCCACGTCACGCAGCGCGTCGAGGATAAAGGCGAAGAAGCCTTTCATGTCGGCGGTGCCCAGACCATAGAGCTTGTTGTCGTGCTCGGTCAGGGTGAACGGATCGCGCGTCCAGCGGCCATCGTCAAACGGCACGGTGTCGGTATGGCCGGCCAGCAGCAGGCCGCCCGCACCGGTTCCGGTGCTGGCGAGCAGGTTAAATTTGTGGCGTGTTCCGGGAACGGGCTGAACCTCAACGTTAAACCCAAGATCGCTAAACCAACCCGCCAGCAGATTGATTAAAGACTCATTGCTCTGATCCAGCGCTTCTTCCGTTGCGCTGATGGACGGAGTGGCAATCAGGGCGCGGTAGATCTCGATAAATGGCGGTAAGTTCATTTTCATTGTTGACACACCTTAGGTCGTGATAGTATCAATATTCATGCAATAAATGTGAATAAAAATACATTAACGTTGAGCATAAAGGAACCCGATGTTGAATACGCTGATTGTAGGCGCTAGCGGTTATGCGGGCGCAGAGCTTGTAAGCTACGTGAATCGCCATCCACATATGACCATAACCGCTTTGACCGTGTCAGCGCAAAGCAATGATGCAGGAAAGTTAATTTCCGATTTGCATCCGCAGCTTAAGGGTCTTGTCGATCTGCCGCTGCAGCCCATGTCTGACATCAGCGAGTTTACCGACGGCGTCGACGTGGTGTTTTTAGCCACCGCGCACGAGGTCAGCCACGACCTGGCGCCGCAGTTCCTGGCGGCTGGCTGCGTGGTCTTCGACCTTTCCGGCGCGTTCCGCGTGAACGACGGTGCGTTTTACGAAAAATATTACGGTTTCACCCATCAGCATCCGGATCTGCTGGAAAAAGCGGTGTACGGCCTGGCGGAGTGGAGCGCAGATAAACTGAAAGAAGCGGACCTGATTGCCGTTCCGGGCTGCTACCCGACGGCGGCGCAGCTTTCCCTGAAGCCGCTGATCGACGCAGGCCTGCTGGATCTGAGCCAGTGGCCGGTGATCAACGCCACTAGCGGCGTGAGCGGTGCAGGACGCAAGGCCGCTATCTCCAACAGCTTCTGCGAAGTGAGCCTTCAGCCGTATGGCGTGTTTAATCACCGTCATCACCCTGAAATCACGACGCATCTGGGCGCGGACGTCATTTTCACGCCGCATCTGGGCAGCTTCCCGCGCGGGATCCTCGAAACCATTACCTGCCGCCTGAAGCCGGGCGTGACCAAAGAGCAGGTGAACGAGGCCTTCACGCAGGCGTATGCGGATAAACCGCTGGTGCGCCTGTACGATAAAGGCGTGCCGGCGCTGAAAAACGTGGTCGGCCTGCCGTTCTGCGACATCGGCTTTGCCGTGCAGGGCGAGCATCTCATCGTTGTCGCCGCAGAAGATAACTTACTCAAAGGCGCTGCCGCACAGGCAATGCAGTGTGCAAATATTCGTTTCGGTTTCCCGGAAACGCAGGCTCTTATTTAAGGTGTGATGATGAACCCATTAATTATCAAACTCGGTGGTGTACTGCTGGACAGCGAAGAAGCGCTGGAGCGTCTGTTTACCGCGCTGGTGAACTATCGCGAATCACACCAGCGTCCGCTGGTGATTGTCCACGGCGGCGGCTGCGTGGTGGATGAGCTGATGAAAGGGCTCAACCTGCCGGTGAAAAAGAAGAACGGCCTGCGCGTCACGCCTGCTGACCAGATTGACATCATTACCGGTGCGCTGGCGGGTACGGCGAACAAAACGCTGCTGGCGTGGGCGAAGAAACACCACATCGCGTCCGTCGGCCTCTATCTGGGCGATGGCGACAGCGTAAAAGTGACCCAGCTCGACGAAGAGCTCGGCCACGTTGGACTGGCGCAGCCGGGTTCGCCTAAGCTGATTAACACGCTGCTGGAAGGAGGTTTCCTGCCGGTGGTGAGCTCTATCGGCGTGACCGAAGAGGGCGAGCTGATGAACGTCAACGCTGACCAGGCGGCGACGGCACTGGCGGCAACGCTGGGTGCGGATCTGATCCTGCTCTCCGACGTGAGCGGCATTCTGGACGGCAAAGGCCAGCGCATTGCGGAAATGACGGCTGAGAAAGCCGAGCAGCTGATTGCCCAGGGCATTATTACCGACGGCATGATCGTCAAAGTGAACGCCGCGCTGGATGCCGCACGCACGCTGGGCCGCCCGGTGGATATCGCCTCCTGGCGTCACGCGGAACAACTGCCGGCGCTGTTTAACGGCACGCCGATTGGCACGCGTATTCTGGCGTAATCGATTTAATGTTTTGTAGGCCCGGTAAGCGCAGCGCCACCGGGCAATGAAATTCAAAGATATTTAAGGAAGCATGTTATGGCACTTTGGGGTGGGCGTTTTACACAGGCAGCGGATCAGCGGTTCAAACAGTTCAACGACTCTTTGCGCTTCGACTACCGCCTGGCCGAACAGGATATTGTCGGCTCTGTGGCCTGGTCCAGGGCGCTGGTAACGGTAGGCGTACTGACCGCCGACGAACAATTACGGCTGGAAGAGGCGCTGAACAATCTGCTGGAAGAGGTGCGTCTTAACCCGCAGCAGATCCTCGAAAGCGATGCTGAAGATATTCACAGCTGGGTGGAAGGCAAGCTTATCGACAAAGTCGGCCAGCTGGGTAAAAAGCTGCATACCGGCCGCAGCCGTAACGACCAGGTCGCCACCGACCTGAAGCTGTGGTGTAAAGATACCGTTGGCGAACTGCTGGCGGCTAACCGTCAGCTGCAGAGCGCGCTGGTGGAGACCGCGCAGAACAACCAGGACGCGGTGATGCCGGGTTATACCCACCTGCAGCGCGCCCAGCCGGTGACCTTCGCGCACTGGTGTCTGGCCTACGTTGAGATGCTGGCGCGTGACGAAAGCCGTCTGCAGGATACCCTGAAACGTCTGGACGTCAGCCCGCTGGGCAGCGGCGCGCTGGCCGGTACGGCGTATGAAATCGACCGTGAACAGCTGGCAGGCTGGCTGGGCTTTGCCTCCGCCACCCGTAACAGCCTGGACAGCGTGTCCGACCGCGACCACGTGCTGGAGCTGCTCTCCAATGCGTCTATCGGGATGGTGCATCTGTCGCGCTTTGCCGAAGACCTGATCTTCTTTAACTCTGGCGAAGCGGGCTTCGTCGAGCTGTCCGACCGCGTGACCTCAGGCTCCTCCCTGATGCCGCAGAAGAAAAATCCGGACGCGCTGGAGCTGATCCGCGGCAAGTGTGGTCGCGTGCAGGGCGCGCTGACCGGCATGATGATGACCCTGAAAGGGCTGCCGCTGGCGTATAACAAAGACATGCAGGAAGACAAAGAAGGGCTGTTCGACGCGCTCGACACCTGGCTGGACTGTCTGCATATGGGCGCGCTGGTGCTGGACGGCATTCAGGTGAAACGTCCGCGCTGCCAGGAAGCGGCGCAGCAGGGCTATGCGAACTCTACCGAACTGGCGGATTATCTGGTGGCGAAAGGCGTACCTTTCCGTGAAGCGCACCACATTGTGGGTGAAGCGGTGGTGGAAGCCATTCGTCAGGGTAAACCGCTGGAAGATCTGGCGCTGGCCGACCTGCAGAAGTTCAGCGCGGTTATCGGGGATGATGTGTATCCGATCCTTGCGCTGCAGTCTTGTCTGGATAAACGTGCCGCGAAAGGCGGCGTGTCGCCTAAGCAGGTGGCGCAGGCGATAGCGGATGCGAAAAACCGGTTGGTTTGATTTGGTTTGAACAGTGCGGGCTGGTGCCCTCTCCCACGGGGAGAGGGAGCAAACACTAAAAATGGCAACTTCGGTTGCCATTTTGCTTTTATCCCCGGGCTTTTTTACGCAAAAAAAAAGCGGACCACGGGGTCCGCAAAAGTTCACGTTGGCTTTAGTTGTTCGAGTTTTGAGAGAAACTCGCTGACGGTGCGGGGACGTCAAGGGTCAAACACGTGCCGCCTCGTCTATGTGGTGTATTATTCAACAGAATGCTTGATAGGGATAATCGTTCGTTGCTATGCTATCTATCGCCATGAACTATCGTGGCGACGGAGGATGAATAATGAATATTCGTGATCTTGAATACCTGGTAGCGTTAGCCGAGCATCGTCACTTTCGCCGCGCGGCAGATTCCTGCCACGTCAGCCAGCCCACGCTGAGCGGTCAGATCCGCAAGCTGGAAGACGAGCTGGGCGTGATGCTGCTGGAGCGCACCAGTCGTAAGGTTCTGTTCACACAGGCAGGTCTTCTGCTGGTGGATCAGGCGCGCACCGTGCTGCGCGAGGTCAAAGTGCTCAAGGAAATGGCAAGCCAGCAGGGGGAGGCGATGTCCGGCCCGCTGCATATCGGCCTGATCCCAACCGTTGGCCCGTACCTGTTGCCGCACATCATTCCGATGCTGCACCAGACGTTCCCGAAACTCGAAATGTACCTGCATGAAGCGCAAACCCATCAGCTGCTCGCGCAGTTAGACAGCGGCAAGCTCGACTGCGCCATTCTGGCGCTGGTGAAAGAGAGTGAAGCCTTTATTGAAGTGCCGCTGTTTGATGAGCCGATGATGCTGGCGATCTATGAAGATCACCCGTGGGCGAACCGCGATCGCGTACCGATGGCCGATCTGGCCGGTGAAAAGCTGCTGATGCTGGAAGATGGCCACTGCCTGCGCGATCAGGCGATGGGCTTTTGCTTCGAAGCGGGTGCGGATGAGGATACCCATTTCCGCGCAACCAGCCTGGAAACGCTGCGTAATATGGTCGCGGCGGGAAGCGGTATTACGCTGCTGCCTGCGCTGGCCGTACCGCGCGAGCGTAAACGTGATGGCGTGGTTTATCTGCCGTGCATTAAGCCGGAGCCGCGTCGCACTATCGGCCTGGTGTATCGTCCGGGTTCACCGCTGCGCAGCCGCTATGAGCAGCTGGCAGAGGCCATCCGTGGTTCGATGGATGGCCATTTCGACAGCGCGTTAAAACAGGCGGTTTAAGCCGTTCAGCGCAGCTACCCGATAGGCTTCCGCCATGGTCGGGTAGTTAAAGGTGGTGTTAACGAAGTACTCAATGGTGTTACCACCGCCTTTCTGCTCCATTATCGCCTGGCCGATATGAATGATTTCCGCCGCGCGTTCACCAAAGCAGTGAATGCCGAGGATCTCTTTCGTTTCGCGATGGAACAGGATCTTCAGCGTTCCCACGCTCATCCCCACGATTTGCGCCCGCGCCAGATGTTTAAACTGGGCACGTCCCACCTCGTAAGGCACCTTCATTGACGTCAGCTGCTGCTCGGTTTTCCCGACTGAACTGATTTCCGGGATGGTATAGATCCCCGTCGGAATATCTTCGATCAGGTGCGCCGTCGCTTCGCCTTTTACCAGCGCCTGTGCGGCGATGCGTCCCTGGTCGTAAGCGGCTGAGGCCAGGCTTGGGTAGCCAATCACGTCGCCGACCGCGTAAACGTGCGGCAGGGCGGTCTGATACATGCTGTTGACCTTCAGCTGACCGCGGCTGTCGGTTTCAAGCCCGATATTTTCCAGCTGCAGTGAATCGGTGTTGCCGGTACGACCGTTGGCGTACAGCAGACAGTCTGCTTTCAGCTTCTTACCGGACTTCAGGTGCATGATCACCCCGTCGTCGCAGCCTTCGATCTTCTCGTACTCTTCGTTGTGGCGAATCACCACGCCGCTGTTCCAGAAGTGGTAGGAGAGAGAGTCCGACATCTCCTGATCGAGGAACGCCAGCAGGCGGTCACGGGTGTTGATCAGGTCAACTTTGACGTCCATTCCGCGGAAGATCGACGCATATTCGCAACCAATGACCCCTGCGCCATAGATAATGACGTGGCGAGGCTCATGGTGCAGGCTCAGAATCGAGTCGCTGTCGTAGACGCGCGGATGCGAGAAGTCCACGTCGGCCGGATGGTAAGGGCGTGAGCCGCAGGCGATCACAAATTTTTCAGCCGTGATGGTTTCAACCGAACCGTCGTGGCATTCGAGTGCCAGGGTGTGTTCATCCACAAAATGCGCGTTGCCCTGCAAAATTTCACAGTGATTACGCTCATAAAATCCCTGACGCATGCGTGTCTGCTGGTTAATAACGGTATCCGCGTGATTCAGGATATCAGCAAAGGATGAACGAAGAAGTCGGGAGTGGTCGCTGTAAAGAGGGTTCTGGTTAAATTCGATAATGCGGCTAACGGCGTGGCGGAGGGCTTTCGAAGGGATGGTGCCCCAGTGGGTGCAACCGCCGCCGACATTATGGTAGCGCTCGATGACCGCTACTCTGGCTCCCTGTTTCACCAGACCCATAGCAGCACCTTCGCCGCCGGGGCCGGAACCAATAACTATTGCGTCGTAATCGTAGGAATGTGGCATGGTAAGGCTTACCTGTTCTTATACATAAAAGCAACAGAATCATAACATCATTGCCAGAGTAACCCAATTATCGTTGTGCTTTTTTCGGGCAGTGGAGCACAAACCGCACGTAAACAATCATTCACAAAGCCAGGCAAACAGATTAATTTTATTCTCTGGTATAGTGCCATCAGGCCTTTGGAAGGATTCAACTATCGTGATGGGCGTAAGAGCACAACAAAAAGAGAAAACCCGGCGTTCGCTGGTGGAAGCCGCATTCAGTCAACTGAGTGCTGAGCGGAGTTTTGCCAGTTTGAGCCTGCGCGAAGTCGCACGCGAGGCCGGGATTGCGCCAACGTCCTTCTATCGTCATTTCCGTGATGTGGATGAACTGGGCCTGACTATGGTCGACGAGAGCGGTCTGATGCTGCGCCAGCTGATGCGGCAGGCGCGTCAGCGTATCGCCAAAGGGGGCAGCGTGATCCGCACCTCCGTATCGACCTTTATGGAATTTATCGGCAATAACCCCAACGCGTTTCGTCTGCTTCTGCGCGAGCGTTCGGGCACATCGGCGGCGTTTCGTGCCGCCGTCGCGCGTGAAATTCAGCACTTCATCGCGGAACTTGCCGACTATCTTGAACTCGAAAACCATATGCCGCGTGCGTTTACTGAAGCACAGGCCGAGGCGATGGTGACGATTGTTTTCAGCGCGGGTGCCGAAGCGCTGGATGTCAGCATTGAACAACGCAAACAGCTCGAAGAGCGACTGGTATTGCAGCTCAGGATGATCTCCAAAGGCGCGTACTACTGGTATCGCCGTGAACAAGAGAAACTGGCACATCAAACCGAAGAGTGAAGGTGAGTAATGAAACAGTCAGGTCAGGATAAAGGGACGCTGTTGCTGGCATTGATCGCTGGCTTATCCATTAATGGTACGTTTGCCGCTATTTTTAGCTCAATCGTTCCATTTTCGATTTTCCCGCTTATTGCGCTGGTGCTGACGGTTTACTGCCTGCATCAACGTTACCTGAACCGCACCATGCCGGTGGGGTTACCGGGGCTGGCCGCTGCCTGCTTTATTCTGGGCGTATTGCTGTATAGCACGGTGGTTCGCGCGGAGTATCCGGATATCGGCTCTAACTTCTTCCCTGCGGTACTGTCTGTGGCGCTGGTGTTCTGGATTGGCTCGCGCATGCGTAGCCGTAAAAGCCAGTTACCAGAGTAATGAATTATTTGTAGGGCAGGTAAGCGAAGCGCCACCTGCCAAAAACGCCGGATGGCGCTACGCTTATCCGGCCTACAGATCACCGTGCGGTAAGTAAAACGCCGCACTCCATATGGTGCGTATACGGGAACTGATCGAACAGCGCCAGACGTTCAATCTTGTGCGTCTGGCCTAATGTTTCGAGGTTCTTGCACAGCGTCTCCGGGTTGCAGGAGATGTACAAAATACGCGGGTACGCCTGCACCATCTTCTCGGTTTCGCTGTCCAGGCCACTGCGCGGCGGGTCGACAAAAATCGTCTCACACTGGTAGCTTTTCAAATCGATCCCTTCCAGGCGGTTAAACTGGCGAACGCCGTTCATGGCCTGCGTGAACTCTTCCGCGGCCATACGAATGATCTGCACGTTATCGATATGGTTAGCGGCGATGTTGTACTGCGCGGCAGCCACCGACGGCTTGGCGATTTCCGTTGCCAGAACGCGATCGAAATTACGCGCCAGCGCCAGCGAGAAGTTGCCGTTACCGCAGTAGAGCTCAAGCAGATCGCCCGTTGACCCTTCCGTCGCCTTCAGCGCCCACTCCAGCATCTGCACGTTCATCGCAGCGTTTGGCTGGGTAAAGCTGTTCTCGACCTGACGATACACCATCTCTTTACCTGCCACCGGCAGGCGCTCGTCGATGTAGTCCTGATCCAGCATGATTTTGGTTTTTGTCGCGCGGCCAATCAGGTGAACGTTGATGTTCTGCGCGCGCAGGGCATTGCGCAGCGCTTCTGCCTGCTCGCGCCACTCGTCATTGAGCGCTTTGTGGTACAGCAGGGAGACAATCGCCTGATTGCTTTGCGTGGTCAGGTAGTCAATCTGGAACAGCTTGTTACGCAGTACCGGATTGTTGCGCACGCCGTCCATTATCAGCGTCATCAATTGGTTAATGAGCTCGCTCGCCGCCGGAAAGCTGTCCACGCGAATACGGGATTTCGTCTGCTGATCGAAAATGATGTGGTACAGGTCGTCGCCGTCGTGCCAGATGCGGAATTCGGCGCGCATGCGGTAGTGGCTGACGGGAGAGCGGAACACCTCGGGAACGGGCGCGTTGAAAGGCGTCATCATACTTTGCAGGCGGACGACTTTCTCTGCCAGCTGCGCGTCGTACTGTTCTGTCGGGAGGTGTTCTGGGGTCATGATGCGTCCTGAGTGATAAAGAATTACGCGGGGATTGTAGGCATTGTTCAGGGGATGTCCAGATTTAATGGGCAATAGCTGTCTGGACATCCATACGTGTCTAATTGTAGCATTCTGTTTCCGGTCTCCTGAGAGTGAAAAGGGAATCCAGTGTAAATCTGGAGCTGACGCGCAGCGGTAAAGTCTGGCGGGATGAGTGTTGTAGACACTGTGAAAATGGGAAGTCTTCATCCTTATATAGCCACCTAGCCCGAAGACCTGCCGGGATCACGTCGCATTTGGTTTCATCATCGCGTGCTATCGATGAGGCCTGCGGCATCCTTCTTATATTGTGGATGCTTTAACAATGATTAAAAAAGTATCGCTGTTGACGGCGTTGTCCGTCACGGCATTTTCGGGCTGGGCGCAGGATAGCGCCGACTCGTTGGTGGTGACGGCAAATCGTTTTGAACAACCTGAAAAAACTATTCTGGCTGCAACCTCCGTTGTTACGCGTGCCGATATTGACCGTTGGCAATCAACCTCAGTCCTTGATGTTATGCGTCGCCTGCCCGGCGTGGATACGGCGCAAAATGGCGGGATGGGGCAACTCTCTTCTCTCTTTATACGTGGCACCAACTCCAGCCATGTCCTGATCCTTGTTGATGGGATCCGCCTTAACCAGGCGGGCGTCACGGGGTCATCCGATCTCAGCCAGTTCCCGATCTCCCTGGTGCAGCGTATCGAATATGTTCGTGGACCGCGTTCGGCGGTATACGGCTCGGACGCGATCGGCGGAGTCGTAAACATTATTACCACTCGCGCGAAGGACGGTACCACGCTGAATGCAGGTGTAGGGTCGCATGGTTACCAGAATTATGGCGGCAGTACTCAGCAAACATTGGGCGACAGCACGCGCGTCACGCTTGCGGGTGATTACACCTATACCAAAGGGTTTGATGTGGTTGCGGACGGCAACAATGGTGGCCTTGCCCAGACCGATCGCGACGGCTTTATGAATAAAACGCTCTATGGTGCACTGGATCACGCATTCTCGGAGCAGTGGAGCGGATTTGTTCGCGGCTTTGGCTATAGCAACCGTACTGCCTACGACGGTTACTACAGTTCATTTACCCCTGACGTACTGGTCGATACCCGCCAGCTCTATAGTCAGACCTGGGATGCAGGATTGCGCTTCAACGATGACATCTTCCATTCACAGCTGCTCACCAGCTATAGTCACAGCAAGGACTATAACTACGACCTAAATTTGGGCCGCTACGATTCGACAGCCACCCTGGATGAAATCAAACAGTACAACGTCCAGTGGCTGAACTCCGTTGATGTTGGCCATGGAAACATTGGCGCGGGCGTTGACTGGCAGAAGCAGAGCACCGAGCCGGGTACAAACTACGTGACCAACGGCTACGACCTGCGTAACACCGGCGTTTACCTGACCGGGTTGCAGCAGTTTGGTGACTTCACTCTGGAAGGAGCGGTTCGCAGCGATGACAACTCTCAGTTCGGTCGCCATGGCACCTGGCAAAGTAGTGCGGCCTGGGAGTTCGTGGAGGGTTACCGCTTCGTCGCTTCTTATGGTACGGCCTATAAAGCACCGAATCTGGGTCAACTCTATGGTTTCTATGGCAATGACCATCTTGATCCCGAAGAGAGCAAGCAGTGGGAAGGTGCGTTTGAAGGCCTGACGGCCGGCGTGAGCTGGCGCGTTTCCGGCTACCGTAATGACGTCGATAATCTCATCGACTTCGATAATAACCTTCAGCAATATTACAACGTCGGTAAAGCGCGCATTAAAGGTGTGGAAGCGACAGCATCGTTTGATACGGGTCCGTTGACGCATACTGTTGGCTACGATTATGTGGATGCCCGCAATGCCGCAACCAACGAACTTCTGGACCGTCGTGCTAAACAGCAGGTGAAATATCAGCTCGACACGCAGATCTATGATTTCGACTGGAGCCTGACTTATCACTATCTCGGTACGCGTTACGACACTGACTTTGGTGCTTATCCGTCTGAGAAAGTAAAAATGGGCGGTGTCAGCCTGTGGGATGTCGCAGTTTCGTATCCTGTCACCTCACATCTCACAGTTCGTGGTAAAATAGCCAACCTGTTCGATAAAGATTACGAGACAGTTTATGGCTACCAAACTGCAGGACGGGAATACACCTTGTCTGGCAGCTACACCTTCTAATCCGCGTCCCACCGTGCTGGTGTTTGATTCCGGCGTCGGTGGGCTTTCGGTCTATGATGAGATTCGGCATCTCCTGCCGGATCTCCATTACATCTACGCCTTCGATAACGTCGCTTTCCCGTATGGGGAAAAGAGCGAAGATTTTATTGTTGAGCGTGTGGTTGAAATCGTCACCGCGGTACAAAAGCGCTATCCCCTTGCGCTGGCCGTCATCGCCTGTAATACGGCGAGCACCGTTTCTCTTCCCGCCCTGCGTGAAAAATTCCAGTTCCCGGTTGTGGGCGTCGTTCCTGCAATAAAGCCAGCCGCGCGCCTGACGGCGAATGGCATTGTGGGTTTGCTGGCAACGCGAGGCACGGTAAAGCGTCCTTATACCCGCGAACTGATCGACCGTTTTGCCAACGAATGCCAGATTGCGATGCTGGGTTCGGCTGAGCTGGTGGAGATGGCTGAAGCGAAGCTGCATGGAAAGGCGGTATCACTCGACGAGCTGCGTCGTATTCTTCGTCCGTGGCTGCGGATGCCAGAGCCTCCGGATACCGTTGTGCTGGGCTGTACTCACTTCCCGCTATTACAGGAAGAGCTATTAGAGGTATTGCCGGAGGGGACGCGCCTGGTGGATTCCGGTGCGGCTATCGCCCGTCGTACGGCCTGGCTGCTGGAGCATGAAGCGCCGGATGCGAAATCTACCGATGCGAATATCGCGTTTTGTATGGCCATCACGAAAGAGACTGAGCAACTTTTACCCGTTTTACGCCGTTATGGCTTTGAAACGCTCGAAAAACTGGCGCTGTAGCACGGTTTTGAGCAAAAAAGAGACGGTTGAAAGTTTTTTTTAAAAGAGGGGTTGTCAACGTCTGAGAACTCCCTATAATGCGCCTCCACTGACACGGAACAACGGCTTACAGGCCGCCGGGTTAGCGGGGTTCAGAGATGAACGCCGGCAGAGAAAAGCAAAAATAATCGCTTGACTCTGAATGAGGAAAACGTAATATACGGGACCTCGCAACGGTGAGCTTAACGCCGCGTTGCAACTGCTCTTTAACAATTTATCAGACAATCTGTGTGGGCACTCAAAGTGACATGGATTCTTAATGTCTTCGGACAATAAATGAATACCAAGTCTCTGAGTGAACATACGTAATTCATTACGAAGTTTAATTCACGAGCATCAAACTTAAATTGAAGAGTTTGATCATGGCTCAGATTGAACGCTGGCGGCAGGCCTAACACATGCAAGTCGAGCGGTAGCACAGAGAGCTTGCTCTCGGGTGACGAGCGGCGGACGGGTGAGTAATGTCTGGGAAACTGCCTGATGGAGGGGGATAACTACTGGAAACGGTAGCTAATACCGCATAACGTCGCAAGACCAAAGAGGGGGACCTTCGGGCCTCTTGCCATCAGATGTGCCCAGATGGGATTAGCTAGTAGGTGGGGTAACGGCTCACCTAGGCGACGATCCCTAGCTGGTCTGAGAGGATGACCAGCCACACTGGAACTGAGACACGGTCCAGACTCCTACGGGAGGCAGCAGTGGGGAATATTGCACAATGGGCGCAAGCCTGATGCAGCCATGCCGCGTGTATGAAGAAGGCCTTCGGGTTGTAAAGTACTTTCAGCGGGGAGGAAGGCGATAAGGTTAATAACCTTGTCGATTGACGTTACCCGCAGAAGAAGCACCGGCTAACTCCGTGCCA
Organism: Enterobacter asburiae; assembly: GCF_007035645.1. Lineage (NCBI taxonomy): Bacteria > Pseudomonadati > Pseudomonadota > Gammaproteobacteria > Enterobacterales > Enterobacteriaceae > Enterobacter > Enterobacter asburiae. Next base: position 4,487,257 of record NZ_AP019632.1, on the reverse strand, counting down.
GCAGCCGCGGTAATACGGAGGGTGCAAGCGTTAATCGGAATTACTGGGCGTAAAGCGCACGCAGGCGGTCTGTCAAGTCGGATGTGAAATCCCCGGGCTCAACCTGGGAACTGCATTCGAAACTGGCAGGCTAGAGTCTTGTAGAGGGGGGTAGAATTCCAGGTGTAGCGGTGAAATGCGTAGAGATCTGGAGGAATACCGGTGGCGAAGGCGGCCCCCTGGACAAAGACTGACGCTCAGGTGCGAAAGCGTGGGGAGCAAACAGGATTAGATACCCTGGTAGTCCACGCCGTAAACGATGTCGACTTGGAGGTTGTTCCCTTGAGGAGTGGCTTCCGGAGCTAACGCGTTAAGTCGACCGCCTGGGGAGTACGGCCGCAAGGTTAAAACTCAAATGAATTGACGGGGGCCCGCACAAGCGGTGGAGCATGTGGTTTAATTCGATGCAACGCGAAGAACCTTACCTACTCTTGACATCCAGAGAACTTTCCAGAGATGGATTGGTGCCTTCGGGAACTCTGAGACAGGTGCTGCATGGCTGTCGTCAGCTCGTGTTGTGAAATGTTGGGTTAAGTCCCGCAACGAGCGCAACCCTTATCCTTTGTTGCCAGCGGTCGGCCGGGAACTCAAAGGAGACTGCCAGTGATAAACTGGAGGAAGGTGGGGATGACGTCAAGTCATCATGGCCCTTACGAGTAGGGCTACACACGTGCTACAATGGCGCATACAAAGAGAAGCGACCTCGCGAGAGCAAGCGGACCTCATAAAGTGCGTCGTAGTCCGGATTGGAGTCTGCAACTCGACTCCATGAAGTCGGAATCGCTAGTAATCGTAGATCAGAATGCTACGGTGAATACGTTCCCGGGCCTTGTACACACCGCCCGTCACACCATGGGAGTGGGTTGCAAAAGAAGTAGGTAGCTTAACCTTCGGGAGGGCGCTTACCACTTTGTGATTCATGACTGGGGTGAAGTCGTAACAAGGTAACCGTAGGGGAACCTGCGGTTGGATCACCTCCTTACCTTAAAGAACCTGCCTTTGTAGTGTCCACACAGATTGTCTGATGAAAAACAGCAGTAAAAATCTCTGCAGGCTTGTAGCTCAGGTGGTTAGAGCGCACCCCTGATAAGGGTGAGGTCGGTGGTTCAAGTCCACTCAGGCCTACCAAAATCCTTTTAAAGGATGAGCGGTACAGAGATGATAAACGATGGGGCTATAGCTCAGCTGGGAGAGCGCCTGCTTTGCACGCAGGAGGTCTGCGGTTCGATCCCGCATAGCTCCACCATCTTTTACTGCGAACACAAGAAAACTTCAGAGTGAACCTGAAAAGGTGCACTGCGAAGTTTTGCTCTTTAAAAATCTGGATCAAGCTGAAAATTGAAACGACACACATGTTATGTGTGTTCGAGTCTCTCAAATTTTCGCAATCAGAAGTGAAACATCTTCGGGTTGTGAGGTTAAGCGACTAAGCGTACACGGTGGATGCCCTGGCAGTCAGAGGCGATGAAGGACGTGCTAATCTGCGAAAAGCGCCGGCGAGGTGATATGAACCTTTGACCCGGCGATGTCCGAATGGGGAAACCCAGTGTGTTCCGACACACTATCGTTAACTGAATACATAGGTTAACGAGGCGAACCGGGGGAACTGAAACATCTAAGTACCCCGAGGAAAAGAAATCAACCGAGATTCCCCCAGTAGCGGCGAGCGAACGGGGAGCAGCCCAGAGTCTGAATCAGCTTGTGTGTTAGTGGAAGCGTCTGGAAAGTCGCACGGTACAGGGTGACAGTCCCGTACACGAAAGCACACAGGTTGTGAACTCGAAGAGTAGGGCGGGACACGTGGTATCCTGTCTGAATATGGGGGGACCATCCTCCAAGGCTAAATACTCCTGACTGACCGATAGTGAACCAGTACCGTGAGGGAAAGGCGAAAAGAACCCCGGCGAGGGGAGTGAAAAAGAACCTGAAACCGTGTACGTACAAGCAGTGGGAGCACCCTTGTGGTGTGACTGCGTACCTTTTGTATAATGGGTCAGCGACTTATATTCTGTAGCAAGGTTAACCGTATAGGGGAGCCGAAGGGAAACCGAGTCTTAACTGGGCGTTAAGTTGCAGGGTATAGACCCGAAACCCGGTGATCTAGCCATGGGCAGGTTGAAGGTTGGGTAACACTAACTGGAGGACCGAACCGACTAATGTTGAAAAATTAGCGGATGACTTGTGGCTGGGGGTGAAAGGCCAATCAAACCGGGAGATAGCTGGTTCTCCCCGAAAGCTATTTAGGTAGCGCCTCGTGAACTCATCTTCGGGGGTAGAGCACTGTTTCGGCTAGGGGGCCATCCCGGCTTACCAACCCGATGCAAACTACGAATACCGAAGAATGTTATCACGGGAGACACACGGCGGGTGCTAACGTCCGTCGTGAAGAGGGAAACAACCCAGACCGCCAGCTAAGGTCCCAAAGTCATGGTTAAGTGGGAAACGATGTGGGAAGGCACAGACAGCCAGGATGTTGGCTTAGAAGCAGCCATCATTTAAAGAAAGCGTAATAGCTCACTGGTCGAGTCGGCCTGCGCGGAAGATGTAACGGGGCTAAACCATGCACCGAAGCTGCGGCAGCGACGCTTAGGCGTTGTTGGGTAGGGGAGCGTTCTGTAAGCCGTTGAAGGTGTGCTGTGAGGCATGCTGGAGGTATCAGAAGTGCGAATGCTGACATAAGTAACGATAAAGCGGGTGAAAAGCCCGCTCGCCGGAAGACCAAGGGTTCCTGTCCAACGTTAATCGGGGCAGGGTGAGTCGACCCCTAAGGCGAGGCCGAAAGGCGTAGTCGATGGGAAACAGGTTAATATTCCTGTACTTGGTGTTACTGCGAAGGGGGGACGGAGAAGGCTATGTTAGCCGGGCGACGGTTGTCCCGGTTTAAGCATGTAGGCGGAGGTTCCAGGTAAATCCGGTACCTTATTAACGCTGAGGTGTGATGACGAGGCACTACGGTGCTGAAGTAACAAATGCCCTGCTTCCAGGAAAAGCCTCTAAGCATCAGGTAACACGAAATCGTACCCCAAACCGACACAGGTGGTCAGGTAGAGAATACCAAGGCGCTTGAGAGAACTCGGGTGAAGGAACTAGGCAAAATGGTGCCGTAACTTCGGGAGAAGGCACGCTGATATGTAGGTGAAGCCCCTGCGGGTGGAGCTGAAATCAGTCGAAGATACCAGCTGGCTGCAACTGTTTATTAAAAACACAGCACTGTGCAAACACGAAAGTGGACGTATACGGTGTGACGCCTGCCCGGTGCCGGAAGGTTAATTGATGGGGTTAGCGGCAACGCGAAGCTCTTGATCGAAGCCCCGGTAAACGGCGGCCGTAACTATAACGGTCCTAAGGTAGCGAAATTCCTTGTCGGGTAAGTTCCGACCTGCACGAATGGCGTAATGATGGCCAGGCTGTCTCCACCCGAGACTCAGTGAAATTGAACTCGCTGTGAAGATGCAGTGTACCCGCGGCAAGACGGAAAGACCCCGTGAACCTTTACTATAGCTTGACACTGAACACTGGTCCTTGATGTGTAGGATAGGTGGGAGGCTTTGAAGCGTGGACGCCAGTCTGCGTGGAGCCGACCTTGAAATACCACCCTTTAATGGCTGGTGTTCTAACGTAGACCCGTAATCCGGGTTGCGGACAGTGTCTGGTGGGTAGTTTGACTGGGGCGGTCTCCTCCCAAAGAGTAACGGAGGAGCACGAAGGTTAGCTAATCCTGGTCGGACATCAGGAGGTTAGTGCAATGGCATAAGCTAGCTTGACTGCGAGAGTGACGGCTCGAGCAGGTGCGAAAGCAGGTCATAGTGATCCGGTGGTTCTGAATGGAAGGGCCATCGCTCAACGGATAAAAGGTACTCCGGGGATAACAGGCTGATACCGCCCAAGAGTTCATATCGACGGCGGTGTTTGGCACCTCGATGTCGGCTCATCACATCCTGGGGCTGAAGTAGGTCCCAAGGGTATGGCTGTTCGCCATTTAAAGTGGTACGCGAGCTGGGTTTAGAACGTCGTGAGACAGTTCGGTCCCTATCTGCCGTGGGCGCTGGAGAATTGAGGGGGGCTGCTCCTAGTACGAGAGGACCGGAGTGGACGCATCACTGGTGTTCGGGTTGTCATGCCAATGGCACTGCCCGGTAGCTAAATGCGGAAAAGATAAGTGCTGAAAGCATCTAAGCACGAAACTTGCCCCGAGATGAGTTCTCCCTGACCCTTTAAGGGTCCTGAAGGAACGTTGAAGACTACGACGTTGATAGGTCGGGTGTGTAAGCGCAGCGATGCGTTGAGCTAACCGATACTAATGAACCGTGAGGCTTAACCTTACAACGCCGAAGCTGTTTCGGCGGATGAGACAGACATGATTTTCAGCCTGATACAGATTAACAGAATTTGCCTGGCGGCTTTAGCGCGGTGGTCCCACCTGACCCCATGCCGAACTCAGAAGTGAAACGCCGTAGCGCCGATGGTAGTGTGGGGTCTCCCCATGTGAGAGTAGGGAACTGCCAGGCATCAAATTAAGTAGTAAGCCGGTGCATAAATCCGGTGGTTACAGCAGTCTTCGGTGGAGCGGTAGTTCAGTCGGTTAGAATACCTGCCTGTCACGCAGGGGGTCGCGGGTTCGAGTCCCGTCCGTTCCGCCACTTATTAAGACATTAAGCCTGCCTTGTTGGCAGGCTTAATGGCAAAAAACTTTAGGGGCGTAGCTCAGTTGGTAGAGCACCGGTCTCCAAAACCGGGTGTCGCGAGTTCGAGTCTCTCCGCCCCTGCCATATAGAATCCTTTGCTTCGGCAAAGGATTTTTTTTGCCTGAAATACGGCAGAAAATTCTCTTCTTAATTTCAGCCAGCATCCCTGCTGGCTGATGCATCAATCCATTACATTGATTTTTAAAAGATCTTTTATCTGTGATTGCTTATCACTGTTTTGCAGCCAAATTGCATACAGCGGCCTGGTAAGCGTGGTGGAATCCATCACGGTGTGCAGCCCTGCTTTAGCGTCTGCCCAGCGAACAGGTAACCAGGTACAACCTTTCAGCAGGGACAGCTGCTGACAGGCGATCTCTGCCGAGCTGGTCGTTAACTGCGGAACATCATCAGGTGCAATCAGTCCCGTTTCGTGCTGCTGAAAATCTGGTCCCCATTCCAGGCGTAAATAGGTCAGGTCTGCCTTCATCATCGAAGGTTCGGACGCATAAAGTGCCAGGCCAAACTGGCCCACAATCTGGCTGCTAAATTCGTCCATCTTGGGGGCTTCGGTTGTGATCAGAAGATCAAGCTGGCGCTCATGAAGTTGCTTAACAAGCGACTGCCGTTGCGCAATTCTGGCCTCAAATTGCAGGTGGCCATGTGAATGATACAGTCGGGTAAGCCACTGACTTAGCATGCATTCCCACAGAGAAGCGCTGGCTCCTATCGAGAACTCATTATGCCTCGAAGTATGTGCCACCTCTTTACGTGCCGCCTGCCAGGTATTCATGAGCGTTTCTGCATACGGCAGCAGTTTCTCACCGGCAGGCGTTAAGCGAATATTGTTGCGATGGCGGGTAAAAAGATTCACACCCAGTTGATTTTCCAGCTGTCGAATACGAAAACTGACTGCTGACTGCGTCAGGTAAAGGGCTTCAGCTGCTCGCCCAAAGTGGCGTGTTCTGCTCACTTCAAGGAAAGTTTTAAGCAATTCCGTATCCACATCTTTCTCCGCAAAATTATTTGTCGTTATGATTTAAATGTTTTGTTTTACACTCTGTCAAGCGTAACTAATACTCCGCGCCATAAATAGCTCGGCCAAAGAATTAGGAGCGTGTAGGATGGCGGAAAGCTTTACGACGACTAATCGTTTTTTCGACAATAAACATTATCCGCGCGGGTTCTCTCGTCACGGCGATTTCACCATCAAAGAAGCTCAACTGCTTGAGCGCCATGGTTATGCCTTTAACGAGCTGGATCTGGGGAAGCGTGAACCTGCTACCGAAGACGAGAAACAGTTTGTTTCTGTTTGCCGTGGTGAGCGTGAGCCGGAGTCTGAAGCGGAACGCGTATGGATTAAGTACATGGCGCGCATTAAGCGTCCAAAGCGCTTCCATACGCTGTCTGGCGGCAAGCCGCAGATGGAAGGTGCAGAAGACTACACCGAGTCTGATGACTAAAATGAAGAGAAGGGGCTACGGCCCCTTTTTTTATGCCAGCAATTTCTGCAAATGCAGCAGCAAACGATCGATAGCGCGGTAGCTCAGCGCCTCCTGCAAATGTTTCCTCTCAATGTCATTGCACCCCTCTACGTCAGCAATAGTTCTGGCCACCTTCAGCAAACGCTGCCACGCACGTATGGACAGCCCGAACCGCGTTAACGTCTCCTCCAGCCATCCCGCATCCTCAACGTTAAGTGAACAAAACTGCCGGATCCCGGCATTATCCAGCCGCGCATTCAGCCTGTTCTGACGAGCGTACTGCCGCGTCTGAGCAGCAATCACCCGTTCGCGTACCTCCGCTGAGCTTTCACCCGTTATGCCCGTTTGCCTGAGCAGACCCGGCGGGGGAAGGGGAATTTCGAGGGATAAATCGAAACGGTCGAGGAACGGGCCGGATAACTTACCCAGATAGCGCAACGTCTGCTCTGGCGTACAGCGGTTATGGTTGCCCTGGTAGTGACCCGTCGGGCTGGGATTCATCGCCGCGACCAGCTGAAACTGTGCGGGATAGCTTATTTTGGCTCGCGTGCGTGAGATATGTATCTCACCGGATTCAATGGGCTCTCTTAGTGCATCCAGCACACGGCGCTCAAATTCAGGTAGTTCATCAAGAAACAGAATGCCATTGTGTGCCAGCGAGATCTCTCCCGGCCCGGGGATAGATCCGCCGCCGACCATTGCCGTCAGTGAAGCGCTATGATGCGGCGAACGAAAAGGACGGCGGCGCCACTGTTTTTGCAACGACGTCGAACTGATAAGGCTATATATGGCGGCACTTTCCAGCGCTTCATGATTATTGAGCGGTGGAAGTAACCCACTCAACCTGCTTGCCAGCATGGTTTTACCCGTACCTGGCGGGCCAATTAACAGAAGATTGTGTCCACCTGCAGCCGTAATCTCCAGCGCCCGTTTCCCTTGCTCCTGTCCCATAATCTCGCTGAGATCCTCTGGTGCATCCGCTATAACATCATCACACTCCTCCGGCTCGGACAGTTCATGTCGCCCTTCCAGCCAGGCACAAACTTCCTGTAAATGCCCGGCGATGAGACACCCCTTCTCGGCGATAAGACTCACTTCTGATGCGTTTTCATTGGCGACAATGATTTGCCGCCCTGCTCGTATGGCTTCCAGCGCTCCCGATATCGCACCGGGAACGCCTCTTAACGCGCCTGTGAGCGCGAGTTCGCCAACGAACTCATACGAGCCTAGCCGTGTCGTATTAAGCTGCTCAGAAGCCGCGAGAAGGGCAATTGCGATAGGTAAATCGTATCGTCCCCCCTCTTTAGGCAGATCGGCGGGGGCAAGGTTGATGGTGATCTTCTTCGCGGGGAAGGTATAACCGCTATTTATTATTGCGCTGCGAACGCGATCCCTGGCCTCTTTAACCGTCGTTTCAGGTAACCCGACAAGCGTGAGTCCGGGTAGCCCATTGCTCAAATGAACCTCGACGGAAATAAGCGGTGCCTTTACCCCGAGAGCCGCACGCGTATAAACAACTGACAGTGACATTTGCACTACCTCCTGGTGTGACTATGCCAGCGCCTGTTTTTTCTTTTTAGCGTCATTTTGCGAATTTACGCCGCCTGTTCAGAGATTTTAAACACACAATGAAACCCTTTCATAACCGTGGAAGCCTCCTCGCAGAATATAAAAAGCCCCGTTTTGACGCTTAAAACCGCAGTAAAAAAATGAAAAATATTCATTTTCTAATTTCTGTATATAAAACAACGGTTTTAAGAAATATGATTCGCGGCCTAATCAAATCCGTCATAAATAAATCTTGTGTTTTATTTAAAAACTGTGATAACTCTTTAGGTATTCCTTCGAACAAGCTGCAAAAAGAACTGAAAATGACAGCCCTTCTACGAGTGATTAGCCTGGTCGTGATTAGCGTGGTGGTGATTATTATCCCACCGTGCGGGGCTGCACTTGGACGAGGAAAGGCTTAGAAATCAAGCCTTAACGAACTAAGACCCCCGCACCGAAAGGTCCGGGGGTTTTTTTATGACTAAAAAACGTAAATGAGGAGCAGAGAATGACGACTAGCACAAAATTCTGTTTCTCCCGATTTATGACGGGGAACTAACTATGAATGGGGCACAGTGGGTAGTACATGCGTTGCGCACGCAGGGAGTCGAAACCGTATTCGGTTATCCGGGTGGCGCAATTATGCCGATTTACGATGCACTGTATGACGGCGGCGTGGAACATCTCTTGTGCCGACACGAGCAGGGCGCAGCGATGGCAGCCATTGGCTACGCCCGCGCGACCGGTAAAACCGGCGTGTGTATGGCGACTTCAGGCCCGGGCGCAACGAACCTGATCACCGGCCTGGCTGACGCGCTGCTGGATTCCGTTCCCGTTGTCGCCATCACCGGGCAGGTGGCGTCGCCGTTCATCGGTACCGATGCTTTCCAGGAAGTTGACGTCCTCGGTTTATCGCTGGCCTGCACCAAACACAGCTTCCTCGTCCAGTCTCTGGAAGAGCTGCCGCGCGTAATGGCAGAAGCGTTCGATGTGGCAAACTCCGGTCGTCCCGGTCCGGTTCTGGTTGATATCCCGAAAGATATCCAGGTGGCACTCGGCGATCTGGAACCGCACTTCTCTACCGTTGAAAGCGACGATGCCTTTCCGGAAGCGGAAGTTGAAGAGGCCCGTCAGATGCTGGCCCAGGCGAAACAGCCGATGCTGTACGTCGGCGGTGGCGTAGGCATGGCGCAGGCCGTTCCTGCCCTGCGCGAATTTATCGCAACAACGCAGATGCCAGCGACCTGCACGCTGAAAGGTCTCGGTGCAGTCGACGCGGATTACCCCTACTATCTGGGCATGCTGGGGATGCACGGCACCAAAGCGGCAAACCTGGCGGTGCAGGAGTGCGATCTGCTCATCGCTGTAGGGGCCCGTTTTGACGACCGCGTTACCGGCAAGCTGAATACCTTTGCGCCGAACGCCAAAGTCATCCATATGGATATCGACCCGGCGGAGATGAACAAGCTGCGTCAGGCGCATGTCGCCTTGCAGGGCGATCTCAACGCGCTCTTACCGGCATTGCAGCAGCCGCTGGATATCAACGCATGGCGTCAGCACACCGCTGATATGCGCGCCGAGCACGCCTGGCGTTACGACCACCCCGGCGAGGCCATCTACGCGCCGCTGCTGTTGAAGCAGTTGTCCGACCGTAAACCGGCTGACAGCGTCGTCACCACCGACGTAGGCCAGCACCAGATGTGGTCCGCGCAGCACATGACCTACACCCGTCCGGAAAACTTCATCACCTCCAGCGGGTTAGGGACGATGGGCTTCGGTCTGCCGGCAGCCGTTGGCGCGCAGGTTGCCCGCCCGAACGACACCGTTATCTGTATCTCCGGTGACGGCTCCTTCATGATGAACGTTCAGGAGCTCGGCACCGTTAAGCGCAAGCAGTTGCCGCTGAAGATCGTGTTGCTCGACAACCAGCGTTTAGGAATGGTTCGCCAGTGGCAACAGCTGTTCTTCCAGGAGCGCTACAGCGAAACGACTCTCACCGATAACCCCGATTTCCTCACCCTGGCCAGCGCCTTCGGCATCCCTGGTCAGCACATCACCCGTAAAGATCAGGTTGAAGCGGCGCTCGACACCATGCTGAACAGCGATGGGCCTTACCTGCTTCATGTCTCAATCGACGAACTCGAGAACGTCTGGCCGTTGGTACCGCCTGGTGCCAGCAACTCACAAATGATGGAGAAATTATCATGATGCAGCATCAGGTCGCCGTACAGGCTCGCTTCAACCCGGAAACCTTAGAACGCGTTTTGCGTGTGGTGCGTCATCGTGGTTTTCAGATTTGCTCTATGAATATGGAGACGGCCACTGACGCCCGGAATATCAGTATCGAATTAACCGTTGCCAGCCCGCGGTCGGTCGACTTACTGTTTAGTCAGTTATCAAAGCTGGTAGACGTTGCCCATGTTGCCATCTGCCAGAGCACAACCACATCACAACAAATCCGCGCTTAAGCGTGACAGGACGAAAAAATGACGACAAAAAAAGCTGATTACATTTGGTTCAACGGTGAGATGGTTCGCTGGGAGGACGCGAAGGTCCACGTGATGTCCCACGCGCTGCACTACGGTACCTCCGTATTTGAAGGCATCCGCTGCTACGATTCTCACAAAGGGCCAGTGGTGTTCCGCCATCGCGAACACATGCAGCGTCTGCATGACTCAGCCAAAATTTATCGTTTCCCGGTTTCTCAAAGCGTCGATGAGCTGATGGAAGCCTGTCGCGACGTGATTCGCAAGAACAACCTGACCAGCGCCTATATTCGTCCGCTGGTGTTTGTGGGCGATGTCGGTATGGGCGTGAACCCGCCAGCCGGCTATACCACAGATGTGATCATTGCCGCGTTCCCGTGGGGTGCTTACCTGGGTGCAGAAGCCCTGGAGCAGGGGATCGACGCAATGGTCTCTTCCTGGAACCGCGTGGCGCCAAACACCATCCCGACCGCCGCGAAAGCAGGCGGTAACTATCTCTCCTCATTGCTGGTCGGTAGCGAAGCGCGCCGCCACGGCTATCAGGAAGGTATCGCCCTCGACGTAAATGGCTACATCTCAGAAGGTGCGGGTGAAAACCTGTTTGAAGTGAAAGACGGCATTCTGTTCACGCCGCCATTCACCTCGTCCGCGCTGCCGGGCATCACCCGTGACGCCATCATCAAGCTGGCGAAAGATCTGGGTATCGAAGTGCGCGAGCAGGTGCTGTCCCGCGAATCCCTGTATCTGGCGGATGAAGTGTTCATGTCCGGTACGGCGGCTGAAATCACGCCGGTACGCAGCGTGGACGGTATCCAGGTGGGCGAAGGCCGCTGTGGCCCGGTCACCAAACGTATTCAGCAAGCGTTCTTCGGCCTCTTCACCGGCGAGACAGAAGATAAATACGGCTGGTTGGATCAGGTTAATCACTAAGCATAAATTTGGGACGGCACGCACCGTCCCATTAAATAGTCAGACGGGAGTCAATAAAGCATGCCTAAGTATCGTTCAGCCACCACCACCCACGGCCGTAATATGGCGGGAGCCCGTGCCCTGTGGCGCGCCACCGGAATGACCGACGCCGATTTCGGCAAGCCGATTATCGCCGTGGTGAACTCCTTCACCCAGTTTGTACCGGGCCACGTGCACCTGCGCGATCTCGGTAAGCTGGTTGCCGAGCAAATCGAAGCCTCCGGCGGCGTGGCGAAAGAGTTCAACACCATTGCGGTGGATGACGGTATCGCGATGGGGCACGGGGGCATGCTCTATTCACTGCCGTCGCGCGAGCTGATCGCCGACTCCGTAGAATATATGGTGAACGCCCACTGCGCCGATGCGATGGTCTGCATCTCCAACTGCGACAAAATCACCCCTGGGATGCTGATGGCCTCCCTGCGCCTGAACATTCCGGTGATCTTCGTCTCCGGCGGCCCAATGGAAGCGGGGAAAACCAAGCTCTCCGACAAAATCATCAAGCTCGACCTGGTCGATGCGATGATCCAGGGCGCGGACCCGAAAGTCTCTGACGCGCAGAGCGACCAGGTGGAACGCTCTGCGTGTCCGACCTGCGGCTCCTGTTCCGGTATGTTCACCGCCAACTCCATGAACTGCCTGACCGAAGCGCTGGGCCTTTCTCAGCCGGGTAACGGTTCGCTGCTGGCGACCCACGCCGACCGTAAGCAGCTGTTCCTCAACGCCGGTAAGCGCATCGTTGAGCTGACCAAACGCTACTACGAGCAGGACGACGCAAGCGCGCTGCCGCGCAACATTGCCAGTAAAGCCGCGTTCGAAAACGCCATGACGCTGGATATCGCCATGGGCGGCTCTACCAACACCGTTCTGCACCTGCTGGCTGCCGCGCAGGAAGCCGAAATCGACTTCACCATGAGCGACATCGATAAGCTCTCCCGCAAAGTCCCGCAGCTGTGTAAAGTCGCGCCGAGTACCCAGAAGTACCATATGGAAGACGTACACCGCGCGGGCGGCGTGCTGGGCATTCTGGGCGAGCTGGATCGCGCCGGTCTGCTGAACCGTGACGTGAAAAACGTGCTCGGCCTGACGCTGCCTGAGTCGCTGGACCAGTACGACGTGATGTTGACCAAAGACGACGCGGTGAAAAAGATGTTCCGCGCGGGTCCAGCGGGTATTCGTACCACCCAGGCGTTCTCGCAGGATTGCCGCTGGGACACTCTGGACGATGACCGCGCCGAAGGCTGCATCCGCTCGCTGGAACACGCCTACAGCAAAGACGGCGGTCTGGCCGTGCTGTACGGTAACTTTGCGGAAAACGGCTGCATCGTGAAAACCGCAGGCGTGGACGACAGCATCCTGAAATTCACCGGTCCGGCGAAGGTATACGAAAGCCAGGATGAAGCGGTAGACGCGATTCTTGGCGGCAAAGTGGTGGAAGGCGACGTGGTTGTTATTCGCTACGAAGGACCGAAAGGCGGTCCCGGCATGCAGGAGATGCTCTACCCAACCACCTTCCTGAAATCTATGGGACTCGGTAAAGCGTGTGCGCTGATCACCGACGGGCGTTTCTCTGGCGGCACCTCCGGCCTCTCTATCGGCCACGTTTCGCCGGAAGCGGCAAGCGGCGGCAACATCGCCATCATCGAAGACGGCGACCTGATCGAAATCGACATTCCGAATCGCGGCATTCAGCTGAAGCTGAGCGACCAGGAAATTGCGGCCCGTCGTGAAGCGCAGGAAGCCCGCGGCGACAAAGCCTGGACGCCGAAAGACCGCCAGCGTGAAGTCTCCTTCGCTCTGCGCGCCTACGCGAGTCTTGCCACCAGTGCAGATAAAGGCGCGGTGCGCGATAAATCTAAACTTGGGGGCTAATGATGGCCGAGTCACAACCCTTATCCGCCGCCCCTGAGGGGGCGGAATACCTGAGAGCGGTGCTACGCGCGCCGGTCTATGAAGCCGTGCAGGTTACGCCCCTGCAGAAAATGGAAAAACTCTCTTCGCGCCTCGACAACGTCATTCTGGTGAAGCGCGAAGATCGTCAGCCGGTGCACAGCTTTAAGCTGCGCGGCGCCTACGCGATGATGGCCGGGCTGACCGACGAGCAGAAAGCGCGCGGCGTGATTACCGCGTCTGCGGGCAACCACGCCCAGGGCGTGGCGTTCTCGTCTGCTCGCCTGGGGTTGAAAGCGCTGATCGTGATGCCGGTTGCTACCGCAGATATCAAAGTTGACGCGGTGCGCGGTTTCGGCGGCGAAGTGCTGCTCCACGGCGCCAACTTTGACGAAGCCAAAGCCAAAGCGATCGAGCTGGCGCAGCAGCAGGGCTTTACCTGGGTGCCGCCGTTCGATCATCCGATGGTGATTGCCGGGCAGGGCACGCTGGCGCTGGAACTGCTGCAGCAGGATGCCCATCTCGACCGCGTCTTCGTCCCGGTAGGCGGCGGTGGCCTGGCCGCAGGCGTGGCGGTGCTGATCAAACAGCTGATGCCGCAGATCAAAGTCATTGCCGTTGAAGCGGAAGACTCTGCCTGCCTGAAAGCGGCGCTGGATGCGGGTCATCCGGTAGATCTGCCGCGCGTCGGGCTGTTTGCCGAGGGCGTGGCGGTGAAGCGCATTGGGGATGAAACCTTCCGCCTGTGCCAGGAGTATCTCGACGATATCGTCACGGTTGATAGCGACGCCATCTGCGCGGCGATGAAGGATCTGTTCGAGGATGTGCGCGCGGTGGCGGAACCGTCAGGCGCGCTGGCGCTGGCGGGGATGAAAAAATACATCGCGCAGCACAACATTCGCGGCGAGCGCCTGGCGCACGTGCTGTCTGGAGCGAACGTGAACTTCCACGGTCTGCGCTACGTTTCCGAGCGCTGCGAGCTGGGTGAACAGCGGGAAGCGCTGCTGGCGGTGACGATTCCGGAAGAGAAGGGCAGCTTCCTGAAGTTCTGCCAGCTGCTGGGTGGCCGTTCGGTGACGGAGTTCAACTACCGTTTTGCCGATGCCAAAGACGCCTGCATTTTTGTCGGCGTGCGTCTGAGCCGCGGCGTGGAGGAGCGCAAAGAGATCCTCAACCTGCTGCATGAGGGCGGCTACAGCGTGGTCGATCTCTCTGACGATGAGATGGCGAAGCTGCACGTGCGCTACATGGTCGGCGGGCGTCCATCGAAGCCGCTCAAGGAACGTCTGTTTAGCTTCGAGTTCCCGGAATCACCGGGCGCGCTGCTCAAGTTCCTGCACACGCTGGGCACGCACTGGAACATCTCTCTGTTCCACTACCGCAGCCACGGCACCGACTATGGCCGCGTGCTGGCGGCGTTCGAACTGGGCGAGCACGAGCCGGATTTCGAAACGCGGCTGAACGAGCTGGGCTATGAGTGCCACGACGAAACCCATAACCCGGCCTTCCGCTTCTTCCTGGCAGGCTAGTGGTTCGGCAATATCGTCCAGAACGCATCAATAAGCGGCTCATGCAGCCGCTTTTTTTGTGCGCACACGCCAAGCTCAAACGGCGTCTTCTCGTCGCTGCGCTCCAGAATCATCACGCGGTTACGCACCGGTTCGGGGCTGTTTTCCAGCACCACTTCCGGCAGCAGCGCCACGCCGCAGCCCAGCGCCACCATCGACACCATCGCCTCATGGCCGCTGACCGTGGCGTAAATCGACGGATTACTGATTTTCTGACGACGGAACCACAGCTCGATACGGCGGCGCACCGGCCCCTGATCGGCCATGATAAACGGCACCGTCGACCAGTCCGGTTTTTCCACCGACACCTGGTTACGCACCGGGCAGGGCAGCGCCGGGGCAATCAGCACCACCGCCAGATTCTCCAGCATTGAGAATGCCACCGCGCCCGGCAGGGTTTCAGGTTTCCCGGCAATGGCGAGATCTGCTTCGCCCGTCACCACTTTTTCCATTGCGTCGGAGGCGTCGCCGGTGGTGA
Organism: Enterobacter asburiae; assembly: GCF_007035645.1. Taxonomy (NCBI): domain Bacteria; kingdom Pseudomonadati; phylum Pseudomonadota; class Gammaproteobacteria; order Enterobacterales; family Enterobacteriaceae; genus Enterobacter; species Enterobacter asburiae. The sequence continues at coordinate 4,472,113 of NZ_AP019632.1, read as the reverse complement.
GCTTAATTTCAACCGACGGATGCGCCGCGCGGAAGCGGTCAAGGATGGGCGGCAGATGGCTGTAGGCGGCGGTCACGGAGCAGAAAATATGCAGCTCGCCGGAAAGCGACGGCCCCTGCTGGTCAATTGAGTGTCGCAGCTGCTGGTACTGTAGCAGCGTCTGCTGGGCAAAAATGCGCAGTTCTTCACCCGCTTCCGTGAGGGTGACGGTGCGGTTATCGCGCACGAACAGCGGCTGGCCGAGGTCCTCCTCAAGGCGCTGGATCTGGCGTGAAAGCGTGGAGGGGCTAACGTGCATCGCCCGGGCGCTGCGGCCAAAATGGCGGCTTTCCGCCAGGTGCAGGAACATTTTCAGATCGCGTAAATCCACCGATTCCACTCCCTCTTTTTATATTGCAAAAATTGCAACGTGACGTTGTGAATATATCAATTTCCGCAATAAATTTCCTGTTGTAATGTGGGTACATTCTCGCTGAAACGCGAACCGAACAATAAGACACACAACATCACGAGGTATCACCCATGGCTAACTACTTTAATACACTGAACTTGCGCCAGCAGCTGGCGCAGCTGGGCAAATGCCGCTTCATGGCGCGCGATGAATTTGCCGATGGCGCGAGCTACCTTCAGGGTAAAAAAGTGGTCATCGTCGGCTGTGGCGCACAGGGTCTGAACCAGGGCCTGAACATGCGTGACTCCGGTCTGGATATCTCCTACGCTCTGCGCAAAGAAGCGATTGCCGAGAAGCGTGCTTCCTGGCGCAAAGCGACCGAAAACGGCTTCAAAGTGGGCACCTACGAAGAGCTGATTCCGCAGGCGGATCTGGTGGTTAACCTGACCCCGGACAAGCAGCACTCTGACGTAGTACGTTCCGTACAGCCGCTGATGAAAGACGGCGCCGCGCTGGGTTACTCCCACGGCTTCAACATCGTTGAAGTGGGCGAGCAGATCCGTAAAGACATCACCGTGGTGATGGTGGCACCGAAATGTCCGGGTACGGAAGTACGCGAAGAGTACAAACGTGGCTTCGGCGTGCCGACGCTTATCGCAGTTCACCCGGAAAACGATCCGAAAGGCGAAGGCATGGCGATTGCCAAAGCGTGGGCAGCGGCGACCGGCGGCCACCGTGCGGGCGTGCTGGAATCTTCCTTCGTTGCCGAAGTGAAATCTGACCTGATGGGTGAGCAGACCATTCTGTGCGGCATGCTGCAGGCCGGTTCTCTGCTGTGCTTTGACAAGCTGGTGGAAGAAGGTACCGACCCGGCCTACGCGGAAAAACTGATTCAGTTCGGCTGGGAAACCATCACCGAAGCGCTGAAGCAGGGCGGTATTACGCTGATGATGGACCGTCTGTCCAACCCGGCAAAACTGCGTGCTTACGCGCTGTCTGAACAGCTGAAAACCATCATGGCGCCGCTGTTCCAGAAACACATGGACGACATCATCTCCGGCGAATTCTCTTCCGGCATGATGGCGGACTGGGCGAACGACGATAAAAACCTGCTGACCTGGCGTGAAGAGACCGGTAAAACCGCGTTCGAAACCGCGCCACAGTACGAAGGTAAAATCGGCGAGCAGGAGTACTTCGATAAAGGCGTATTGATGATCGCGATGGTGAAAGCAGGCGTTGAGCTGGCGTTCGAAACCATGGTGGATTCCGGCATCATCGAAGAGTCCGCGTACTACGAATCTCTGCACGAGCTGCCGCTGATCGCGAACACCATCGCCCGTAAGCGTCTGTACGAAATGAACGTGGTGATCTCTGATACCGCAGAATACGGTAACTACCTGTTCTCTTACGCCTGCGTACCGCTGCTGAAAGAGTTTATGACCACTCTGCAGACGGGCGATCTGGGTAAAGCGATTGCGGAAGGTGCCGTGGATAACGCGCAGCTGCGTGATGTGAACGAAGCGATTCGCAGCCACCAGATCGAGAAAGTGGGTCACAAACTGCGTGGCTACATGACCGATATGAAGCGTATCGCGGTAGCGGGTTAACACCTGGTGCGGGCTGATGCCCTCACCCCGCCCCTCTCCCACTGGGAGAGGGTGCAAACATTCAAGGCCTTCTCTAAGAGAAGGCCTTGCTGTTTATTTCCGATACAGTACTTTAATAATGTGGTAGCCGAACTGCGTGTGCAGCGGGCCGGTTGGCTCCAGCACCGGGCAGGAGAACACCACTTTATCGAACGCCGGAACCATCTGGCCCTGGCGGAACTCACCCAGATCGCCGCCGCGTTTGCCTGACGGGCAGATGGAGTGCTTCTTCGCCAGCTTGCCGAAGTCGGCACCGTTTTTAATCTGCTCCAGAAGGTCTAAAGCCAGTTTCTCTTCTTTAACAAGGATGTGCACTGCTGCTGCTGTTTTTGCCATGATCGTGCCTTGAATAGGTTGAAATAAATCGGGGCGCAATATACCACGCGTCAGCGGCGATAAAGCACCTTAATGATATGGTAGCCAAATTTGGTTTTTACCGGGCCGTAGGGCTTCAGGAGAGGGCAGCTAAAGACCGCCCGATCGAACGGGCCGACCATCGCACCTTGTTGAAACTCGCCGAGATCCCCGCCATTGCGCCCGGACGGGCATTTAGAGTAACGCTTCGCCAGATGATCAAAGCTGATGCCGCGCTCCAGCTTGACCAGGATCTCCTGAGCCAGTTTCTCTTCTTTTACCAGAATATGCAGGGCTGCTGCGGTCTTTTTCATGGTTCTGCTCTACGGGTTAAACGCGATTTCTCCACTTTATCATTAGCCGGTAAATCTGCGCCCGGCTTTCTGCTACAATCCACACCCCGTTCGAAGATTGAGCAACACTCCCATGCGTTTAAACCCTGGACAACAACAAGCGGTCGAATTCGTTACTGGACCATGCCTGGTGCTGGCAGGGGCCGGTTCGGGTAAAACCCGCGTGATCACCAACAAAATCGCCCATTTGATCCACAACTGCGGATATCAGGCGCGACACATTGCGGCGGTCACCTTTACCAATAAAGCGGCGCGCGAGATGAAAGAGCGCGTCGGCCAGACGCTGGGCCGTAAAGAAGCGCGTGGCCTGATGATCTCCACCTTCCACACGCTGGGGCTGGATATCATCAAACGCGAGTATGCGGCGCTGGGAATGAAGTCCAACTTCTCGCTTTTTGACGATACCGATCAGGTGGCGCTGCTCAAAGAGCTCACCGAGGGGCTGATCGAAGATGACAAGGTGCTGTTGCAGCAGCTGATCTCGACGATCTCGAACTGGAAAAACGATCTGATGACGCCGGCCCAGGCCGCGGCGATCGCCAAAGGCGAACGGGATCGGATTTTCGCCCACTGCTACGGTCTGTACGATGCGCATATGAAAGCGTGCAACGTGCTGGACTTTGACGATCTGATCCTGCTGCCCACGCTGCTGCTGCAGCGCAATGAAGAGGTGCGCGAGCGCTGGCAGAATAAAATCCGCTACCTGCTGGTGGATGAATATCAGGACACCAACACCAGCCAGTACGAGCTGGTGAAGCTGCTGGTGGGGCAGCGCGCGCGTTTCACCGTGGTAGGCGATGACGACCAGTCAATTTACTCCTGGCGCGGTGCACGCCCACAAAACCTGGTGCTGCTGAGCAAAGATTTCCCCGCCCTGCAGGTGATTAAGCTGGAGCAGAACTACCGCTCCTCCGGGCGTATCCTGAAGGCGGCAAACATCCTGATTGCCAATAACCCGCACGTGTTTGAGAAGCGTCTCTTCTCCGAACTGGGCTACGGCACGGAGCTGAAAGTGCTCAGCGCCAACAATGAGGACCATGAAGCGGAGCGCGTGACGGGCGAACTCATCGCTCACCACTTCGTCAACAAAACCGAATATAAGGATTACGCGATCCTCTATCGCGGCAATCACCAGTCGCGCGTCTTTGAAAAGATGCTGATGCAGAACCGCATTCCGTACAAAATTTCGGGCGGCACGTCGTTCTTCTCGCGGCCAGAAATCAAAGACCTGCTGGCCTATCTTCGCGTGCTCACTAACCCGGATGATGACAGCGCGTTTTTGCGCATCGTGAATACGCCTAAACGCGAGATTGGCCCGGCGACGCTGCAAAAGCTCGGCGAGTGGGCGATGACCCGCAACAAAAGTATGTTTACCGCCAGCTTCGACATGGGGCTGAGCCAGACGTTAACCGGACGCGGGTATGACTCGTTAACCCGCTTCACCCACTGGCTCGGCGAAGTGCAGCGTCTCGCGGAGCGCGAGCCGGTGGCGGCAGTGCGCGATCTCATTCACGGCATCGACTATGAGTCCTGGCTGTATGAAACCTCAGCCAGCCCGAAGGCGGCTGAGATGCGCATGAAAAACGTTAACCAGCTCTTCAGCTGGATGACCGAAATGCTGGAGGGCTCTGAAATCGACGAGCCGATGACCCTGACGCAGGTGGTCACCCGCTTTACCCTGCGCGACATGATGGAGCGCGGCGAGAGCGAAGAAGAGGCCGATCAGGTTCAGCTGATGACGCTGCACGCGTCAAAAGGGCTGGAGTTCCCGTATGTGTATCTGGTCGGCATGGAAGAGGGATTGTTGCCGCACCAGAGCAGCATTGATGAAGACAACGTCGACGAGGAGCGCCGTCTGGCCTACGTGGGGATCACCCGCGCGCAGAAAGAGCTGACGTTTACGCTGTGTAAAGAGCGCCGCCAGTACGGTGAACTGGTTCGCCCGGAGCCGAGTCGTTTCCTGCTGGAACTGCCGCAGGATGACGTGATCTGGGAACAGGAACGCAAAGTGATTACCGCAGAAGAGCGGATGCACAAGGGTCAGGCTAACGTGGCGAACATCCGCGCCATGCTGGCAAAAGCCAAAGAGAAAGGATGAGCTCGAAGGGGTTGTAGGCCGGGTAAGGCGAAGCCGCCACCCGGCACTGTTCAGCGTATTACTTTACTTCCAGCACCCAGTGCACATAGCTCTGCCACTGGCACTCCTGCTCGATCATCTCTGCCCCTAATGGGTGACGATCAATCCAGTTCTCCGGCAGCGTCAGCGAAAGCTTCTCGTCATCGGCCACCAGATTAATGGCCGGCAGCAAATCATCGCGGCGGCGGCTGGCAAACAGGATCGCCAGACGCAGCAGGCGGCACAGATGCTCGGCCACGCGCGGCGGTACGGCGTTTTGCTGATGCAAAGAGGAGAGATCGACGGCGTTGGTCTGGTTCAGCAGCAGCGTGGCCAGCAATTTTTTCTGCGCAGGCGTATAGCCCGGTAAATCCAGGTTTCGCACCAGATACGCTGCATGAGCCGGTGCCTGCTTAAAATCAATGCTCAGCCCCACTTCATGTAGCGCACAGGCGCTCAGCAGTAAATCCCGGCTCAGATGGTCAAGATCCCAGACGTTAGCAACCCGATCGGCGAAGCGTGACGCCAGCTGCGATACGCGTCCTGCCTGATCGATATCAACCAGAAAACGACGCTGAACGTTGCGCAGGGTACGGCTGCGGATATCCTGATCGACCGACAGATGTAACATCCCGTAGACCAGACCTTCGCGCAGCGCGCCGCCGGCCAGGGTCATACACTGGATGTTCAGCTCGGTGAAAATGGCGATAAGAATAGCCAGTCCGCTCGGGAAGACCAGCGCGCGTTCCAGCGTCAGGCCTTCAATTTCCAGCTCTTCCAGGCGTCCGCACTGAATGGCGCGCTGTTTCAGCTGCTGAAGTTTGGCAAGCGTAATCCGCTCGTCCATTCCCTGCGCCATCATGATTTCCTGCAGAGCCTGCACGGTACCCGAGGCACCCACGCAGACTTTCCAGCCGTGATAGCGCAGCTCGTCCATCACCGGGCGTAATACCTCGCGCGCGGCGTTTTCTGCCTCGTCGAAGTTCTCTTTCGCCAGGTTCCGATCGGTAAAGTAGCGCTCAAGCCAGGTCACGCAGCCCATCGACAGGCTGAACAGCGACGTTGCCTGCGCGCCGGTGCCGGTCACAAGCTCGGTACTGGCACCGCCGATATCCACCACCAGACGGCGATCGTCACCTCCCGTGGTGTGCGCAACGCCCTGGTAAATCAGGCGAGCCTCTTCTTCACCGCTGATAACCTGTACCGGACAACCCAGAATTTCCTGCGCTCTGGCAATGAAATCCACGGCGTTGACCGCCAGGCGGAGTGTCGCAGTGGCGACCACGGTGATTTGGGCGTGCGGGATATCCTGCAGACGTTCGGCAAAGAGCCGCAGACACTGCCAGCCACGTTCCATGGCTTCAGGGGAGAGGTGATTATCGCTGCTCAGGCCCGCCGCGAGGCGGACCTTGCGCTTGATGCGCGTCAGCGTTTGTATGCTTCCCGCCACCTCGCGCACAACCAGCATATGAAAACTATTCGAACCGAGATCAATTGCCGCATAAAGCGAGGTGGAGCTGAGCATATTTTCTTAACCTGAACGACGACGATTACGCGGCGCGCCACCTGAACGACGCGGACCATTGCCGGAGCGTGGGCGGGTTAGACGCTTAGGCGGCGGCAGTTCGCTTAACAACGCTTCCGGATTGTATTTGCTCTGCGGGATAGAGTGACCGATATACGTCTCAATGGCCGGGAGATTCAGCGCATACTCTTCACACGCCAGGCTAATCGAGTGACCGCTTGCGCCCGCACGACCGGTACGACCGATGCGGTGTACGTAGTCTTCGCAGTCGTCTGGCAGATCGTAGTTAAAGACGTGCGTCACGGCCGGAATATGCAGACCACGAGCAGCAACGTCGGTTGCGACCAGAATATCGAGATCGCCACGGGTAAATTCTTCAAGAATACGCAGGCGTTTTTTCTGCGCCACGTCGCCGGTCAACAGGCCAACACGGTGGCCGTCTGCAGCCAGATGGCCCCAGATGTCTTCACAACGGTGTTTGGTGTTCGCGAAGATAATGGCGCGATCTGGCCACTCTTCTTCAATCAGCGTTTGCAGCAGACGCATTTTCTCTTCATTGGAAGGGTAGAAGAGCTCTTCTTTAATGCGGTGACCCGTTTTCTGCTCAGGTTCCACTTCTACATATTCGGCGTTGTTCATCTGTTCGAACGCCAGCTCGCGTACGCGATAAGAAAGGGTAGCGGAGAACAGCATGTTCAGACGCTGATTGGCCGGCGGCATGCGGCGGAACAGCCAGCGAATGTCTTTAATGAAGCCCAGATCGTACATGCGGTCAGCTTCATCGAGCACTACAACCTGGATTGCGCCGAGGTTAATGTGGTTCTGTTTGGCGTAATCGATAAGACGGCCGGTGGTACCGATCAGGATATCCACACCGCTTTCCAGCACTTTCAGCTGTTTATCGTAGCCGTCGCCGCCATAGGCCAGGCCAAGCTTCAGTCCGGTAGACTGCGCCAGGGGTTCAGCGTCTGCGTGGATCTGTACCGCCAGTTCTCGCGTCGGGGCCATAATTAGCGCGCGCGGCTGGTTAACTTTGCGGTCTGCAATCGCTGGGTGAGAAAGTAAATAATGAAACGTTGACGTTAAAAACGCCATCGTTTTGCCGGTACCGGTTTGCGCCTGCCCGGCAACATCGCGACCGGCCAGCGTCAGCGGCAGCGCGAGGGCCTGAATGGGCGTGCAGTTATGAAACCCTTTATTTTCAAGGGCTTCAATCACCTTCGGGTGCAGCGCGAAGTCGGAAAACTTCTGTTCTGTTAAATGTGTTTTGCTCATAGTGTGGTAGAATATCAGCTTACTATTGCTTTACGAAAGCGTATCCGGTGAAATAAAGTCAACCTTTAGTTGGTTAATGCGACATCAACACGTCGTTGGTGGAGACAAAACCAACGTACCAGGCTTATTCCTGTGGAGTTATATATGAGCGATAAAATTATTCACCTGACTGACGACAGTTTTGACACGGACGTACTTAAGGCTGACGGGCTGATCCTCGTCGATTTCTGGGCTGAATGGTGTGGTCCTTGCAAAATGATCGCCCCGATTCTGGATGAGATCGCTGACGAATATCAGGGCAAACTGACCGTTGCCAAGCTGAACATCGACCAGAACCCGGGCACCGCACCAAAATACGGTATCCGTGGCATCCCAACCCTTCTGCTGTTCAAAAACGGCGAAGTGGCAGCGACCAAAGTGGGCGCACTGTCCAAAGGTCAACTGAAAGAGTTCCTGGACGCTAACCTGGCGTAAGGTTTCTCCGCTGTGCGTTCAGGGCTCCCGGCTAAATGATGTGGAACTCTGGACGCCCGGCTGAAGTCGTGCTAAGTTAGCTATGACTTCGTTTTAAACATATCTTGTTGTTTGAATCTTGTTTTACCCGATACTTCCCGTTGTTAACATGAACAGTGCGTGAAGTGGCTAAATTCCGGGCTTGTCACTCAATCCGTCTTGTCGTTTCAGTTCTGCGTTCTTTCCCTGTGACCAGACAGCGAACAGACATGAGTTGATGGCCGCTAAACAGGCATGGATGACCCTGCCATACCATTCACAACATTAAGTTCGAGAATCACCCCGAGTTTAAGAACCCACACCATTATGAATCTTACCGAATTAAAGAATACGCCGGTTTCTGAGCTGATCACTCTCGGCGAAAATATGGGACTGGAAAACCAGGCCCGTATGCGCAAGCAGGACATCATTTTCGCCATCCTGAAGCAGCACGCTAAGAGTGGCGAAGATATCTTTGGCGACGGTGTGCTGGAGATATTGCAAGACGGATTTGGTTTCCTCCGCTCTGCAGACAGCTCCTACCTCGCCGGCCCTGACGACATCTACGTATCCCCCAGCCAAATCCGCCGTTTTAACCTCCGCACTGGTGACACCATTTCAGGTAAGATTCGTCCTCCTAAAGAGGGTGAACGCTACTTTGCGCTGTTGAAAGTCAATGAAGTTAACTTCGACAAACCGGAAAACTCGCGTAATAAGATCCTCTTTGAGAACTTAACGCCGCTGCACGCGAACTCTCGCCTGCGCATGGAGCGTGGTAACGGTTCTACTGAAGACTTAACCGCGCGTGTTCTGGATCTGGCATCACCAATTGGTCGCGGCCAGCGTGGTCTGATTGTGGCACCGCCAAAAGCGGGTAAAACCATGCTGCTGCAGAACATCGCGCAGAGCATCGCTTATAACCACCCAGACTGCGTGCTGATGGTGCTGCTGATCGACGAACGTCCGGAAGAAGTGACCGAGATGCAGCGTCTGGTTAAAGGTGAAGTGGTTGCTTCTACCTTCGACGAACCGGCATCTCGCCACGTTCAGGTTGCGGAAATGGTTATCGAGAAGGCGAAACGCCTGGTTGAGCACAAGAAAGACGTGATCATCCTGCTTGACTCCATCACCCGTCTGGCGCGTGCCTATAACACCGTGGTTCCGGCGTCAGGTAAAGTGCTGACCGGTGGTGTGGATGCTAACGCCCTGCATCGCCCGAAACGCTTCTTCGGTGCCGCACGTAACGTGGAAGAGGGCGGCAGCCTGACCATCATCGCGACGGCGCTGATCGATACCGGTTCTAAAATGGACGAAGTAATTTACGAAGAATTTAAAGGTACAGGTAACATGGAACTGCATCTTTCTCGTAAAATCGCTGAGAAACGCGTCTTCCCGGCTATCGACTACAACCGTTCCGGTACCCGTAAAGAAGAGCTGCTCACCACGCAGGAAGAGCTGCAGAAAATGTGGATCCTGCGCAAAATCATCCATCCAATGGGTGAAATTGACGCGATGGAGTTCCTCATTAACAAACTGGCGATGACCAAAACCAACGACGATTTCTTCGACATGATGAAACGCTCGTAACGCAAATAAAGCCAGCGAACGCCACGTTTTTACGTGGCGTTTTTCTTTTATGGACTATACGCTAGTACCATCTACTCCCAATTTTGACCGGTCGGTGCGACAATAGGGACGTTTGTGCAGCTAAAGAAATAATTGATTGAAAAATATACAAAGGGAGTGGTCAGAAGCCATCTTTATTACTTCTGAGGCTGTGGCTTCATGGTTATACTTCCGGGACTAACATTTGTTGAGAGCAATCCATTGTGAATCTATTCACCGCCGTTACTGAACTGATCAGTATTTTTTTATTCACAACCTGTTTTTTGTTCATTGCGCGCAAGGTGGCAAAACGAATAGGGTTGGTGGATAAGCCAAATTTTCGTAAACGCCATCAGGGACTTATTCCTTTAGTCGGCGGGATTTCTGTTTACGCAGGGATTTGCTTCACGTTTGGTATTGCCGATTATTATATCCCGCATGCCGCCCTCTACATCGCCTGCGCCGGTGTTCTGGTGTTAGTCGGGGCCCTTGATGACCGGTTCGATATTGCGGTGAAAATACGCGCTACCGTTCAGGCGGCGATTGGCGTGGTGATGATGGTAGTGGGCGGACTGTATCTGCGAAGCCTAGGCTATGTATTTGGCCCCTGGGAGTTAGTCCTGGGTCCATTTGGCTTCTTCCTGACACTCTTTGCCGTCTGGGCGGCAATCAATGCTTTCAACATGGTGGATGGCATTGACGGCCTGCTCGGTGGGTTGTCGTCCGTCTCGTTCGCCGCAATCGGCATTATTTTATGGTTTGATGGTCAGTACAGTCTGGCAATGTGGTGTTTTGCCATGATTGCCGCCATTCTGCCTTATATCCTCCTAAACCTCGGTGTGCTGGGCCGTCGTTATAAAGTCTTTATGGGTGACGCGGGCAGTACACTGATTGGTTTTACGGTTATCTGGATCCTGCTTGAAACCACACAGGGTCAAACCCATCCGATAAGTCCCGTAACCGCGCTGTGGATTATTGCCATTCCATTAATGGATATGGTGGCGATTATGTATCGCCGCCTGCGCAAGGGGATGAGTCCTTTCTCTCCTGACCGCCAACATATTCATCATCTCATCATGCGTGCGGGTTTTACTTCTCGTCAGGCGTTTGTGCTGATTACTCTGGCCGCCGCTATTTTGGCCGCGATTGGTGTAGCTGCAGAATATTCTCATATTATTCCTGAGTGGGTTATGTTGGCATTATTCTTGCTGGCATTTTTCCTGTACGGCTACTGCATTAAACGCGCATGGAAAGTGGCGCGATTTATTAAACGTCTTAAACGCAGGATGCGTCGTAACAGTGGCAAAAACACAACATTAACTAAGTAAAACCGGGACTATGATGACTCAACCGTTGGCGGGAGCGAAATCAGTGGTAACTGAGAATGAACTGGATATTCGGGGTTTGTTTCGCGTGCTATGGGCAGGCAAACTTTGGATTGCGGGGATCGCGCTGGGGTTTGCACTGTTAGCGCTGGCCTATACGTTCTTTGCAAAACAAGAGTGGAGCGCCACGGCAATCACAGACAAGCCAACGGTTAACATGCTCGGGGGATACTATTCCCAGCAGCAATTCCTGCGTAACCTGGACATCAAAGCCAGTCTTGCAACGCCAGACCAGGCTTCCGTTATGGATGAAGCCTATAAAGAGTTTGTGATGCAGCTGGCTTCGTGGGATACCCGCCGCGATTTCTGGTCCCAGACGGATTACTACAAGCAGCGCCGGGTTGATAATACAAAAGCCGACGCCGCCCTGCTGGACGATCTGATTAACAATATTCAGTTTATGCCGGGCGACGCGCTGCGTAACGTGAATGACAGCGTCAAGCTGATTGCAGAAACCGCGCCGGATGCCAACAACCTGTTGCGTCAGTACGTCGCGTTTGCCAGCCAGCGTGCCGCAAGCCATCTTAACGAAGAGCTTAAAGGTGCCTGGGCGGCTCGTACCATCCAGATGAAAGCCCAGGTGAAACGTCAGGAAGAGGTGGCGAATACCATTTTCGGTCGCCGTGTGCATAACATTGAGCAGGCGCTGAAAATTGCAGAACAGCGCAATATTTCCCGTACTGAGACTGACGTGCCGGCCGATGAGCTGCCTGATTCAGAGATGTTCCTCCTTGGTCGCCCTATGTTGCAGGCGCGTCTGGAAAACCTCCAGGCCGTCGGTCCTGATTTTGACCTCGATTACGATCAAAATCGCGCGATGCTCAATACGCTTAATGTCGGTCCATCTCTGGACCCGCGTTTTCAGACCTATCGTTATTTGCGAACGCCTGAAGAACCTGTAAAACGCGATAGTCCGCGTCGTGCATTCCTGATGATTATGTGGGGGATTGTAGGCGCACTGACGGGCGCTGGCGTGGCGTTAACGCGTCGTCGCAAAAACTAAGAACGCCGTCTACGATGAAGGCTGCGGCCTTCATCGCCTAATCGAAGAGAATCGATGTGAAAGTACTAACCGTATTTGGCACCAGGCCGGAGGCCATTAAGATGGCACCTCTGGTTCATGCGCTGGCCTGCGATCCTGATATTGAAGCGAAAGTGTGCGTCACTGCCCAACACCGTGAGATGCTCGATCAGGTTTTAACGCTCTTCTCCATCGTCCCGGATTACGACCTTAATATTATGAAACCGGGGCAAGGATTAACGGAAATAACCTGTCGCATTCTGCAAGAGCTAAAGCCGATCCTGGAGTCATTCAAGCCTGACGTGGTGCTGGTTCACGGTGACACCACCACAACCGTGGCGACAAGCCTGGCCGCGTTTTACCAGCGAATTCCCGTGGGGCATGTTGAGGCGGGTCTGCGTACCGGCAATCTTTATTCGCCGTGGCCGGAGGAGGCCAACCGCACGTTAACGGGTCATCTGGCGATGTACCACTTTGCGCCAACGGAAAACTCCCGTCAGAACCTGCTGCGTGAAAATATCGCCGATAACAAAATCTTTGTGACCGGCAATACGGTCATTGACGCGTTAATTTGGGTACGTGACCGCGTCCTGGCAAATAGCGAGCTTCAGAAAGAGCTCGCTGCCCGCTATCCGTTCCTTCACAACGGTAAAAAAACCATTCTGGTTACTGGCCACCGTCGCGAAAGCTTTGGCAGGGGTTTCGAGCAAATCTGTCACGCGCTGGCTGAAATCGCCGCGCAGAACGATGATGTGCAAATTGTCTATCCAGTACACCTTAACCCTAACGTCAGCGAGCCGGTTAACCGGATCCTGGGCCATGTCGACAATGTCCTTCTGATTGAACCTCAGGACTACATGCCGTTTGTCTGGCTGATGAACCACGCCTGGCTGATCCTCACCGATTCCGGCGGAATTCAGGAAGAAGCGCCATCCCTCGGCAAACCGGTGCTGGTGATGCGTGAAACGACCGAACGTCCGGAAGCCGTCAAAGCCGGTACGGTGCGGCTGGTCGGCACCAACGCGCAGCTCATCGTCGAAGAGGTCACGCGCCTGCTGCATGACGATGAAGCGTATCAGGCGATGAGCCGGGCCCATAATCCGTACGGAGACGGGCAGGCTTGTGGCCGTATTTTGCAAGCACTTAAACACAATCGGGTATCGCTATGAGTTTTACTACCATCTCGGTCATTGGTCTTGGCTACATTGGCTTGCCTACTGCGGCCGCGTTTGCCTCTCGTCAGAAACAGGTTGTCGGTGTGGATATCAACGCACGGGCGGTAGAAACCATTAACCGTGGCGAGATTCATATTGTGGAGCCCGATCTTGACCGCGTGGTGAAAGAGGCGGTGGAGGGGGGCTTCCTGCGTGCCAGCACGACGCCAGTTGAAGCGGATGCCTACCTGATTGCCGTCCCCACTCCATTTAAAGGCGACCACGAGCCCGACATGGCGTTCGTCGAGGCGGCGGCAAAATCCATCGCGCCTGTGCTGAAGAAAGGGGCGCTGGTGATCCTGGAATCAACATCTCCGGTCGGCGCTACCGAGCAGATGGCACAGTGGCTGGCCGACGCGCGCCCTGATTTAAGCTTCCCGCAGCAGGCGGGTGAACAGGCGGATATCAACATCGCTTACTGTCCGGAGCGCGTGTTACCGGGTCAGGTGATGGTCGAACTGATTAAAAACGACCGCGTCATTGGCGGTATGACGCCCGTCTGTTCCGAACGTGCCAGCGCGCTGTACAAGATTTTCCTGGAAGGTGAATGCGTGGTGACCAACTCCCGCACCGCCGAGATGTGCAAGCTGACGGAGAACAGCTTCCGCGACGTCAATATCGCCTTTGCGAACGAACTGTCGCTGATCTGTGCCGATCAGGGGATTAACGTCTGGGAGCTGATTAGTCTGGCGAATCGCCATCCGCGCGTGAATATTCTCCAGCCAGGTCCGGGCGTGGGCGGACACTGTATCGCCGTCGACCCGTGGTTTATCGTGGCGCAAAATCCGGCGCAGGCGCGTCTGATTCGCACCGCGCGTGAAGTGAACGACAGCAAGCCTCACTGGGTACTCAATCAGGTTAAAGCGACGGTAGCGGATTGTCTGGCAGAGAGCGGCAAGCGCGCCAGCGAGCTGAAAATTGCCTGCTTTGGTCTGGCATTCAAACCCAATATTGACGATCTGCGTGAAAGCCCGGCGATGGAAATTGCTGAGATGATTGCCGAATGGCACAAGGGTGAAACGCTGGTGGTTGAGCCGAATATCCATCAATTGCCGGCAAAACTGGCGGGACAACACTGCACGCTGACGGCGCTGGACGACGCGCTGGCGACGGCGGACGTGCTGGTGCTGCTGGTGGATCATAAAGAGTTTAAAGCAACGTCCGGCGATGCCGTTCGTCAGCAGTATATTGTGGATACCAAAGGTGTCTGGCGTTGAACAGCCTGAATGGGGTGCTCGAGTCCCTGCAGTGGGAGAGTGCCTTTTTCGGCCTGCCGTCGGCCATCGTGCGTCTGCGTGATGATGCGTCGGTGCTGGCTGAACCGGATTTTATCGCCTGGCAACGGGTGCAGGCTAAGATCCCGGCGGAGCGAGCCGATCTGCTTGATGCGCTCCAGCAACACGGCTTTCAGCTGGTTGAAGGTGAGGTAGACCTTTCCATTAACCTTACCCGGCACGATGCGTCCGGCGCGGAAATTGCAACAGAGCAGGACATCCCCGTGCTGCGTCAGATGGCGGCCCAGGCGTTTGCTCAGAGCCGCTTTCGTGCGCCCTGGTATGCGCCTGACGATAGCGGACGTTTCTATGCCCAGTGGATAGAAAATGCGGTCAAAGGCACCTTTGACCACGTCTGCCTGGTTTTCCGTGCAGGGGACGGTCAAATCCAGGGGTTCGTCTCGCTGCGTAAGCTCAACGAGCGCGAGGCGCGTATCGGCTTATTAGCCGGGCGCGGCATGGGTGAGAAACTCATGCAGGCGGCGCTGCACTGGGCGCAGCAGCAACAGCTTGTGACGCTGCGGGTCGCGACCCAACTGGGCAACACCGCCGCGCTTAAACGTTATATTGCGAGTGGTGCCAACATCGACGCCACCGCCTACTGGTTATACAGGTGACAAGATGATTCCATTTAACGCACCACCCGTTGTCGGAACTGAACTCGACTATATGCAGTCTGCCATGGGCAGCGGCAAACTCTGTGGTGACGGCGGTTTTACCCGTCGCTGTCAGCAGTGGATGGAACAGCGTTTTCGCAGCGCCAAAGTGCTGCTGACCCCATCCTGTACGGCATCGCTGGAAATGGCGGCACTGCTGCTGGATATCCAGCCCGGTGATGAAGTGATTATGCCGAGCTATACCTTCGTTTCCACCGCAAACGCCTTTGTCCTACGCGGAGCGAAAATCGTCTTTGTGGATATCCGCCCGGATACCATGAACATTGATGAGACGCTGATTGAAGCGGCGATCACCGACAAAACGCGCGCGATCGTGCCGGTTCACTACGCGGGCGTGGCCTGTGAAATGGACACCATCATGGCCATCGCCAAAAAACATAATCTGTTCGTGGTGGAAGATGCCGCGCAGGGCGTGATGTCCACCTACAAGGGACGCGCACTGGGCACGATCGGCCACATCGGCTGCTTTAGCTTCCACGAAACCAAAAACTACACGGCGGGTGGAGAAGGTGGCGCGACGCTGATTAACGACCGGGCTCTCGTGGAGCGTGCGGAAGTGATCCGCGAAAAAGGCACCAACCGCAGCCAGTTCTTCCGGGGACAGGTTGATAAATACACCTGGCGCGATATCGGCTCCAGCTATCTGATGGCGGATCTGCAGGCGGCGTATCTGTGGGCGCAGCTGGAAGCGGCGGAACGTATCAACCTTCAGCGTCTTTCCCTGTGGCAAACGTATTATGATGCGCTTGAGCCTCTGGCCAAAGCCGGGCGTATTGAGCTGCCGACCATCCCGGCGGATTGCGTCCACAACGCGCATATGTTCTACATCAAGCTGCGCGATAACGACGACCGCAGCGAGCTCATCGCCTGGCTGAAAGAGGCCGAAATTATGGCGGTGTTCCACTACATCCCGCTGCACTCCAGCCCGGCCGGCGAAGCGTTTGGCACGTTTGCGGGTGAAGATCGTTACACCACCAAAGAAAGTGAGCGTTTGCTTCGCCTGCCACTGTTCTACAACCTCGCGCCTGTTAACCAGCGTACGGTGATTAATACCCTTCTGAGTTATTTCGGCTGATATGTCTCTGGCAAAAGCATCGGTGTGGACCGCCGCGTCCACGCTTGTAAAAATTGGCGCCGGGCTGCTGGTCGTCAAGCTGTTGGCCGTCTCATTTGGCCCCTCTGGTGTCGGGCTGGCAGGTAATTTCCGCCAGCTCGTTACCGTCCTTGGCGTGCTGGCCGGTGCCGGTATCTTCAACGGCGTCACCAAATACGTTGCGCAGTATCACGATGATGCGGCTCAGCTGCGCAGAGTGGTGGGTACCTCTTCGGCGATGGTCACGGGTTTTTCGACCCTGATGGCGATTGTCTTTCTGCTGGCGGCGGCGCCCATCAGCCAGGGATTGTTCGGGCACACCCATTATCAGGGGCTGGTGCGTCTGGTCGCGTTGGTTCAGATGGGCATTGCCTGGGCTAACCTGCTGCTGGCGCTGATGAAAGGTTTTCGTGATGCCGCCGGGAACGCGCTTGCCTTAATCCTGGGCAGCGTCATCGGCGTGATTGCCTATTACTTTTGCTATCGCCTGGGCGGCTATGAAGGCGCACTGCTGGGGCTGGCGCTGGTCCCGGCACTGGTTGTTGTACCTGCGGCATTTATGCTGATGCGTCGGGGCGTCATCCCTCTGAGCTACCTGAAACCGCAATGGGACACGATGCTTGCCAGCCAGCTGGGTAAATTTACCCTGATGGCGCTCATCACCTCTGTTACGCTGCCGGTAGCCTACGTGATGATGCGAAATTTGCTGGCGGCGCATTATAGCTGGGATGAAGTGGGGATCTGGCAGGGCGTAAGCAGTATTTCCGACGCCTATCTCCAGTTTATTACGGCTTCCTTTAGCGTTTACCTGCTGCCAACCTTATCGCGTCTGACGTCCAGACAGGATATTACCCGTGAGATTTTCCGATCGCTGCGCTTTGTGCTGCCAGCCGTCGCGGCGGCCAGCTTTACCGTCTGGCTACTGCGCGATGTCGCCATCTGGCTGCTGTTCTCGGCGAAGTTCACCGCCATGCGCGATCTCTTTGCCTGGCAGCTGGTGGGTGATGTACTGAAAGTGGGTGCTTACGTTTTTGGCTATCTGGTGATTGCAAAAGCGTCCCTGCGGATGTATATCCTGGCGGAAATTAGCCAGTTTGCGTTACTGACAGCATTTTCACACTGGCTGATACCCGCGCACGGTGCGCTGGGGGCGGCTCAGGCCTACATGGCAACCTATATCGTTTATTTCGCCGCCTGTTGCGGCGTATTTTTATTGTGGCGTAAACGCGCATGACTGCACTGATTCACATCCTGGGATCGGATATCCCACACCATAACCAGACCGTTTTGCGGTTCTTCAACGACGAGCTGGCATCGGGTAATCCTGATGCGCGTGAGTTTATGGTTGCAGGTCAGGATAAGGGCCTGAGCGAGGCGTTTCCGGCGCTGACGATTCGCTTCTGGCCGGATAAGGCCGCGCTGGCGAAGGCGGTCGTTGCCAGAGCCAAGGCGGATCGTAAGCAACGTTTCTTTTTCCACGGGCAGTTCAATACCGGCCTGTGGCTGGCGCTGCTTAACGGGGGGATTAAACCCTCCCAGTTCAGCTGGCATATCTGGGGAGCCGATCTCTACGAAGTCTCCCGCGGCTGGAAATTCCGTCTTTTCTATCCGCTGCGCCGCATGGCGCAGGGGCGCGTGGGCTGTGTGTTTGCCACCCGTGGCGATCTCAACTATTTTGCTAAACAGCACCCGAACGTGCGCGGAGAACTGCTCTATTTCCCAACCCGCATGGATCCGGCGCTGAACGCCATGGCGAATGACGCGGTGCGTGAAGGCAAGCTAACGATCCTGGTGGGGAATTCCGGCGATCGCAGTAACGAACACGTCGCAGCGCTCAGGGCGGTGCATCAACAGTTCGGCGACACGGTGAACGTGGTGGTGCCGATGGGCTATCCCGCCAACAACGACGCCTATATTGCTGAGGTTCGCCAGCAGGGACTTGCGCTGTTTAGCGCAGAAAATTTGCACATCCTCAGCCATAAACTGGAATTTGATGAGTATCTTGCGCTGCTGAGAAAATGCGATCTTGGCTATTTCATCTTCGCCCGACAGCAGGGAATCGGCACGCTGTGTCTGCTGATTCAGGCGGGTGTACCGTGCGTGCTCAACCGCGACAACCCGTTCTGGCAGGACATGGCCGAGCAGCATATTCCGGTGCTGTTTACCTCAGACACGCTGAATGTCGAGGTGGTACGGGAAGCCCAACGCCAGCTCACGCTGGTGGATAAAAATAGCATCGATTTTTTCAGCCCGAATTACCTCACGCCGTGGCATCGCGCGCTGCGTATCGCTTCAGGAGACAAAGCATGAGTCAGTTGCAATTCAGCGGCTTACTGGTTGTCTGGCTTCTGAGCGCCCTGTTTATCGCCACGCTTACCTGGTTTGAATTCCGCCGGGTGCGGTTCAACTTTAACGTTTTCTTCTCGTTACTGTTTCTGCTGACCTTCTTTTTCGGCTTCCCGCTGACCAGCATTCTGGTCTTCCGTTTTGACGTGAGCGTCGCGCCGCCGGAAATCCTGCTCCAGGCGCTTCTGGCGGCGACCTGCTTCTATGCCGTCTACTACGTCACCTATAAAACGCGTCTGCGTTCAGCGCAGGCTGCTGTCCCGCGTCGGCCGCTTTTTACCATGAATCGGGTTGAGACCCACCTGACGTGGGTGATGCTGATGACCATCGCCCTGGTCAGCGTCGGTATCTTCTTCATGCATAACGGCTTTCTGCTGTTTAAGCTCCACTCCTACAGCCAGATTTTTTCGGCCGAAGTCTCGGGCGTGGCGCTTAAGCGTTTCTTCTATTTCTTCATCCCGGCGATGCTGGTGGTCTTTTTCCTGCGCCAGGACAGCAAAGCGTGGCTGTTCTTTCTGGTCAGCACCGTCGCGTTTGGCATTCTGACCTACATGATTGTGGGCGGCACGCGCGCGAACATTATCATCGCCTTCGCCATCTTCCTGTTTATCGGCATCATCCGCGGCTGGATCTCGCTGTGGATGCTGGTTGCGGCAGGCGTGTTTGGCATTGTGGGGATGTTCTGGCTGGCGCTGAAGCGCTACGGGATGAACGTGGCGGGCGATGAGGCGTTTTACACGTTCCTCTACCTGACGCGCGATACCTTCTCGCCGTGGGAAAACCTGGCATTGCTGCTGCAAAACTATGACAAGATTGATTTCCAGGGGCTGGCGCCGATTGTTCGAGACTTCTACGTCTTTATCCCTTCCTGGCTATGGCCGGACCGGCCCGGCGTGGTGCTTAACACGGCGAATTACTTTACCTGGGAAGTGCTGAACAACCATTCCGGTCTGGCAATCTCGCCAACGCTGATTGGTTCCCTGGTGGTGATGGGGGGGGCGTGGTTCATTCTGCCCGGGGCGGTTGCCGTGGGGCTGATTATCAAGTGGTTCGACTGGCTTTACCTGCGCGGCAACGAAGAGACCAACCGCTATAAAGCCGCCATTTTGCACAGTTTCTGCTTTGGTGCCATTTTCAATATGATCGTTCTGGCGCGCGAAGGGCTGGATTCGTTCGTGTCGCGCGTGGTGTTCTTCATGGTTGTTTTCGGCCTCTGCCTGTTGCTGGCCAAACTGTTGTACTGGCTGTTTGACAGCGCAGGTCTTGTGCACAAGCGCGAACGGCAGGGCAGCACAACGCTGTCGCAAGTCTGAGTAAGGATAGTAATGACTGATAAAATTTCTGCACCGCGCTACGCGCTACGTGGCCTGCAGCTTATTGGCTGGCGCGACATGCAGCACGCGCTGGACTTTCTGTTCGCCGACGGCCAGATGAAATCCGGTACGCTGGTGGCCATCAACGCGGAAAAAATGCTGGCGGTTGAGGATAATGCGGAAGTCAAAAGCCTGATTGAAGCGGCTGAATTTAAATACGCGGACGGGATCAGCGTGGTCCGCTCTATCCGTAAAAAGTATCCTGACGCTAATGTATCCCGCGTGGCGGGGGCCGATCTCTGGGAGCAGCTTATGGCCCGGGCAGGTGCGCAGGGTACGCCCGTGTTCCTGATTGGCGGAAAGCCGGAGATACTGGCCCAGACGGAGGAGAAACTGCGTCGTCAATGGAATGTTAATATTGTCGGCAGCCAGGATGGTTACTTCAAACCGGAAGATCGACAGGCTCTGTTTGAGCGCGTTCGTGACAGGGGGGCGAAAATTGTCACCGTGGCGATGGGCTCCCCGCGCCAGGAGATCCTGATGCGCGACTGCCGTCTGGTCTGTCCGGATGCCCTCTACATGGGCGTCGGCGGCACGTACGACGTCTTTACCGGCCACGTTAAGCGTGCGCCAAAGGTCTGGCAAAATCTGGGGCTGGAGTGGCTGTACCGCCTGCTATCGCAACCGACGCGCATTAAACGACAGATCCGTCTGCTTCGCTACCTCGCCTGGCATTACACCGGGAAAATGTAATCAAAATGTAGCGCGATATGCTATTCGCGCTGCAACTCGCCTGCAAAACTGCTGATAATCTGTGCAATGCATTCATTTTTTTAATGCATCGTTTGCCATTTGGCAGATTTTAGGAAACCATTCGCTCCGTATTTTAGTACCCCTAAAAAACAATACCCGGTATTAAGCCGGGAAACAGCAAACACAATCGAGGATCTATGGCAGAGAAACAACCGGAGCTACAGCGTGGGCTGGAAGCTCGTCATATTGAACTGATAGCGCTGGGCGGCACTATCGGCGTAGGCCTGTTTATGGGCTCCGCAAGCACGCTCAAATGGGCAGGCCCTTCCGTATTACTGGCGTATATTATCGCCGGGCTGTTTGTTTTCTTCATTATGCGTTCCATGGGCGAAATGCTCTTCCTGGAGCCGGTAACCGGCTCTTTCGCCGTTTACGCGCATCGCTATATGAGCCCGTTCTTCGGCTACCTGACGGCCTGGTCATACTGGTTTATGTGGATGGCGGTGGGCATCTCAGAGATCACCGCGATAGGGGTCTACGTCCAGTTCTGGTTCCCGGACATGGTCCAGTGGATACCCGCGCTCATTGCCGTGGGGCTGGTGGCGCTGGCAAACCTGGCCGCCGTGCGCCTTTACGGTGAAATTGAGTTCTGGTTCGCAATGATCAAAGTCACCACGATTATCGTGATGATTGTCGTCGGCCTGGGCGTGATTTTCTTCGGCTTTGGCAACGGTGGACACGCTATCGGCTTCGGCAACCTGACCGAAAACGGCGGCTTCTTCGCCGGCGGCTGGAAGGGCTTCCTGACGGCGCTGTGTATCGTTGTGGCCTCGTATCAGGGCGTGGAGCTGATTGGTATTACCGCCGGTGAAGCGAAAAACCCGCAGGTCACGCTGCGTAGCGCGGTGGGCAAAGTGCTGTGGCGTATCCTGATTTTCTATGTGGGCGCGATCTTCGTCATCGTGACCATCTTCCCGTGGAACGAAATTGGCACGACGGGTAGCCCGTTTGTATTAACCTTCGCCAAAATTGGTATCACGGCGGCGGCGGGTATCATCAATTTTGTGGTCCTGACGGCAGCGCTGTCAGGCTGTAACAGCGGGATGTACAGCTGCGGGCGTATGCTCTATGCGCTTTCGAAGAATAACCAGCTGCCTGCGGCGATGAGTAAAGTCTCACGTGCCGGCGTACCGGTGGCGGGTGTGGCGGTCTCCATTGTAATCCTGCTGATTGGCTCTTGCCTGAATTACATCATTCCTAACCCGCAGCGCGTGTTCGTTTACGTCTACAGCGCCAGCGTACTGCCGGGCATGGTGCCGTGGTTTGTTATCCTCATCAGCCAGCTGCGTTTCCGTCATGCGCATAAAAAAGCGATTGAAAGCCATCCGTTCCGCTCAATTCTGTTCCCCTATGCGAACTATTTGACGATGGCGTTCCTGATTTGCGTATTAATCGGCATGTACTTTAATGAAGATACCCGCATGTCGCTGTTTGTCGGGATGATCTTCCTGGCGGCTGTAACGGCTGCATATAAGCTTTTTCGCCTGGGTCGCCGCGGCACCACGCAGAAAGTGGAGGAATAAGCGGCAAAATGTGCAAACCATAACCAAACGCGCATTTTTTTCAAAAAAGCACTAGACAGCGGGGACGGAGGTACGTAATATCCAGCCCCGCAACGGCGCTAAGCGCCCGTAGCTCAGCTGGATAGAGCGCTGCCCTCCGGAGGCAGAGGTCTCAGGTTCGAATCCTGTCGGGCGCGCCATTTTAGTCCCGGCGCTAGAGCTGCGGTGGTCTGAGAAGTAGTCAGTACCGCGTGAAAGAATACAGTGGTGGCTATAGCTCAGTTGGTAGAGCCCTGGATTGTGATTCCAGTTGTCGTGGGTTCGAATCCCATTAGCCACCCCATTTTTGAAAGAGTTGTGAATTGCGAAGGTGGCGGAATTGGTAGACGCGCTAGCTTCAGGTGTTAGTGTCCTTTGGATGTGGGGGTTCGAGTCCCCCCCCTCGCACCACGACTTTTTAAATGAATTGAACTAAAAATTCAAAAAGCAGTACATCGGCGAGTAGCGCAGCTTGGTAGCGCAACTGGTTTGGGACCAGTGGGTCGGAGGTTCGAATCCTCTCTCGCCGACCAATTTTGAACCCCGCTTCGGCGGGGTTTTTTGTTTTCTGCGAGCTCTCATTCCTGTAGTCATGCCCCGACAGCGCCCTTTTTCTTTGTCGCAATCCAGCGACATGCAAATCATTGAAAATTAAACAAATAATTATTTATGGGTTTTGCTGTCTCCTCCTGGCGACATATTCCCGCCTTTTCCCGATACGTTGTAGAGCCTAAGACGGCGCCAGGCAGCATAATTTCCTTTTATCTTAAAATGTTGCGTCATGTAAAAGTTCTGGGTGTCATGTTGGCACGTTACGTGCAATAATATGCGTGTAGATGCTCATTCCATCTCTTATGTTCGCCTTAGTGCCTCATAAACTCAGGAATGACGCAGAGCCATTTACGGTGCTTATCGTCCACTGACAGATGTCGCTTCGGCCTCATCAGACACCATGGACACAACGTTGAGTGAAGCACCAAATATGTTGTCTTACAGACCTGTTTTAACGCCTGCTTTTATAGCAGGCGTTTTTTTATGCCTTATTCCCGATACAGGCGCATGATCAGGGCAACCATCAGCAGGGCCGATACAGAGACAGCATAGAGCGCCTGTACGGAGCCAAACCCTGAAGCTACCGCCGCTGCAATGCCGGTGAAAAGAGAGGCGCTGAGCGTTTGCCAGCGCCAGGCTTTACCGCTGGCCGAAGCGGTTTGCGTGAGAGGAAAACTACTAAGTACCCCAAACGTGCCCGCTGCGAAGAGAACATTCGAGGCCAGATGCGCGATAAAGATCATCCCCAGCGCGCATACCGTCCACCCGGACAAAAACGGCAGCATGCCATAAGCGGTCAGAAAGATGCTCAGGCAAACGATTATTCGCGGCGTGTGGGCCGCAATGCGCATCAGGCTCTCTTTTTTTAGCAGCAGGGGGCCACAAAGCTGCCCCAGACTCCTCGCGAAAAGCAGAGGCAAAGCAAGGCCCGCCGCATCCTGAGGACTAAGCTGCTGGGCCAGTGCCGGAAGAAGCGCCATCGCCGGTGAGCCGACGGCAGCCAGCGCCGGCAGGATGAGCAGGCTGCGTTTTTGCCGAACGGTCAACGCCTGCCAGCGTAATGTTGCAGAAACTCCCCTTTCCATAGCGGTGGGATGTGGTGCCGGATAAAACCGGCGCCCAGCCAGCCATAGTAGTACTAATGAGCCCAGAAAGCTGGCGGCATCAATAGCCAGCAGGGTAAACACGGATGTCTTCTGAAACAGCACCATGCCCAGGCCGGTCCCTAACAACACCTGAGAAGCAAAAATCACATTTTCCAGACAGGTTGCAGCGGGCAGCTCCGCTTCGCTGAGACCGCGCTTAAAGAGCAATGTCAGCGCGGGCCAGCTCATCCCGCTGAGCAGGGCTTCGGTGGATTGCACGGCGAGCAATGCGGCAACGCTGTGGTAACCCACACCAAGCAGGGGAAAGAGCAGGGCGAGCAGGCCCAGCCCCTCGGTCAGTATCAGCAGGGATATCGGCGAAAAGCGTGAGCATAGCTTTTCGCCGAAGATACTGCCGATGAACCCTGGTACCGTAGCGAAAAGAAAAGCGAGAGTGAGCAGAGCGGGCGGGGCTGACCACGCCAGCAGCAAACCGAAGACCACGACCTGGGTTAAGCCATTCCCCAGCGAAGAAAAGATAAAAGCACAGGCAAGCAGGCGCAGCCAGAGGTGGCAACGCAGCGCTTGAATAAGCGCATACAAAAGCGAGTTCATGGAGATTTCCTTTCAAAAACGATTTAGTCCACGCTGCAAAATGTGCGCGTGTGTGAAAAAAGGTTAATGAAAAGACATCGTTACATTGGCGGGTTCGTTTGCGGATGTGGGTGTAAAGAATGTAGCAGGAGAAAGGCGATAAAAAAAGGAGGCCATCAGGCCTCCTTTTTATTTACTGCTGCGTACCGTTATTTTGCAGCGTTAGCAGCAATCCGTCACGCCGCATGGCGGCTGCCTCTTCCGGCTTGTGCTGCTTGTCCAGCGTATCGGCAAGCCACGCGTAGTCAAACGCGTCCGGACGCTGCTTCAGCGCCGCGCGGAAGGCGAGGCTCGCCTCCTGCCATTCTCCGTGCTTCATCAGCGACTGACCGAGCGTGCTCCACAGCAGCGGGCGGTCACCGACGGTTTTAATCTGCTGACGCAGCACTTTTTCGATTTGCTCAGGATTATTGGTTTTCAGGCGCGGGATCACCATCACCAGACGATCGTCATACTGGCGCTTCAGGCCGTCGAGGAGGATCTCCTGAGCCGTGTCATGATCGTCACATTCAATAAGATGTTCCGCCATGGCGACCTGCAGAGGAACCTGCTGGCGCGTCTTACGGCTCTGATTCTTCCACCACGTTTTCAGACCGTCGCTGCCCAGGTCGGCGCGCGCCTGATCCATCAGGCCAATCCATGCCAGACGCTGAAGCTCATCACGATGTTCATCGTCGCCCACCTCGGCCTTCGCCATCGACGGAATGATGTCCAGCAGCGAACCCCAGGCGCCGGTACGAATATACGCCTGCTCGGCAAGACGCAGCACTTCCGGATGACGTGGCGCAACTTCCAGCAGGCGATCGATACCGTGGCGAGCCGCGTGATTTTCATTGCGCGCCAGCTGCAGACGAACGCGCGTGATTTCTACAGGAATCGGGTCGCCATGAGCCAGCTCAGCCGCCCGCTCCAGATGCTGATTGGCGCGGGCTTCGTCACCGCGCTGCTGCGCCGCTTCGGCAGCGAGCAGATAATTCACCACCGGCTGTTCGGCATGGTCGGCGTTTTTCGACATCAGCTTTTCAACCTGCTGATAGTCACCCTCGGCAAGCTTAAGCAGCGCCTGTTCGGTCTGCTTACGGGCGCGGCGGCGTTTGCGGCCAACGAACCAGCCGCGCGTGTGGGCACCGGTGCGGAAAATGCGGCGCAGGATCCACTCGATCGCAAACAGCACTACCACGCCGAGGATCAGAATGATCGTCAGGCCGGTTACGCTGGTTTCAATGTTGTAGTTATCCGTCTGGATCAGGACGTAACCCTGATGGCCCGCAAGCATAGGTCCCAGCACGATCCCGGCGATCAGCAGGATGAAGAGTAAGAGGACTTTAAGCATCATTACTCTCCTTGCGGTGCGCTTTCAGGCGCCGGAGCCGGAGCAGGTGCCGCTCCGCCCGACGGCTCTGCCGGTACGCCCGGCTGCGCCAGCAGGTTACGTACGCGCGTCTGCATCAGTTTCTCCAGAATCGGCTGGCTGGCCAGCTTATCCGGCACGTTCATGGTGATGTTCTGCTGGCTCAGCTTATCAATGTCTTCGAGGAAGGCGGTGGTCGTCGCATCATCGGTGTTGTAGTAGGCGCGTACCCACGTAGAGACGTTATCCAGCGCCTGTTTGTACGTCTCTTCCTGATGACGCGGCACGGCCTGAGCCGCTACCAGCAGGCGGGAACGAATGTTTTCGCGCAGATAGATATCCTGGTTCGGCGCCAGCAGCGGCACGGCGGTTTCGTCGCGACGGCGGATAGTGATGAAGCTGTCCATAAAGTTCTGCCAGCTTTTCTGCAGGTTTATGCGCCATTCGCTCAGGGAGCTGGAAAGCTCGGTACCGTCGGAATCCATCGGGGAGTCGTCGTCGTTATTATCCGCCAGCTGCAGGTTATCAATCTGATTCGACAGCTGGTTCACCTTGAGGATAATGCCGTCGTAATCCACCTGCGAGACGGCGGAGAGGCTGGCGATGTCCTCGGTGATCGCGCGACGCGCGGTGATAAGGCTCGGGTCGTTCATGTCTGCCAGGCTCGCATCGGCGCTTTTCAGCAGCGCGGCGGCAGTGGTGACGTCCTGATCGCTCCAGAGCTTACGTCCGGCGAGCTTCACCAGGAAGTCAGCCTGCGAGAGCAGCCAGGTTTTGGCATCGGTACCGGAAATCGTGGCGACTTTCTGCTGCACGTCGCCCAGCTGTTTAGCCAGCTCTTCCTGTTTGCTGTTCGCCTCGGCAAGCGCGGCGGCCTGCTGCTTAATCACCGTTTCCAGCTCGGTTTTCTGCGTCTCCTGCGCTTTTTGCAGGGCAGTGAGCTGATTCACCAGCGCATCGCTGGTGGACGTCTGATTCGCACCCTGTTGCTTCACCAGGCCGTACAGGCCAACCCCTGCTGCCAGCGCAATGGCAATGGCAATCGCGCTCAGCGCGAGGCTCGTTTTGTTGCTGCCGTTTTTCTTCTCAGCGGTTTTCTCAGTCGTCTCTGGCTGTGGCGTCGTCTCCACAGTCTCCCTGGTCTCTTCAACCACGGCGGAGGATTTGTCGTGTTCCGTCATTATGGCTTCCCATTTGAGAGTTATTGTAATGCGCGCAGCAGCGCATCGTTGTCGGCGTTATCAGCGATCCGAATATCCTGCCAGCCCAGTTCCCGGGCCTGGTTCGCCAGACGCTCACTGACGACCAGAAGCCGACAGCGGAGTAACCAGTTTTCGCGATACCAAAGCGGTATCAGCGACCAAAGCTGTTGTAACATTTCACCGCTGGTGACCACCAGCGTATTAATGCCGCGCGCGTGCCAGCGCATCGCCTCTTCCGCGCCATCGTAGTGTTTTGCACAGCGCTGATAGCACTCAATGAACGTCACGTCTGCACCACGTTCACGCAGCGTTTCGCCCAGCAGTTCGCGGCCACCGTTGCCGCGCAAAATGAGCGCACGCTTTCCGGCAATAGTTTGTAATTCAGGTAATTGTAGCAAGACTTCGCTGATTTTCCGATCTAACGGGTAACGAACGTCCGCGCTGCTTACGGTATGCAGCGCCAGTGCCGTTGTGCGGCCAATCGCGAAATAGCGGGGGGCAAGTGGCCAGGCCAACCCCTGCTGTTGCAGCTGCGCGTGGGCAAATTCCACGGCATGTTGCGACAGCGCAAACAGCAGGTCGCCTTCCTGAAGGGTATTCATCTGGTCGGCGAGCGCGGAGAGCTCCCGACCGGGGGAGAATTCAATGAGCGGAAAACTCCAGGCCACCTGCCCCAGTGTGCGCAGACGGCTCACTAACTGCTCTCCTGCGGGAGAAGGGCGGGTGACAAGAATACTCATGCAGGGGGCTCTCCATTATAAACGTCAGCCAGAATCTCGCGGGCGCCGTTATCCAGCAGCTCTTCCGCCAGCGACACGCCAAGCTCCTCGGCATCTTGCGCTTTACCGCGACGTTCGCCGCGTACCATCTGGGAACCGTCCGGAGCGCCTACCAGCGCGCGCAGCCACAGCTCACCTTCTGTTAATTCAGCATAGCTGCCAATCGGTACCTGACATCCTCCTTCGAGGCGGGTATTCATCGCACGCTCGGCTTTTACGCGGATAGCGGTCTCGTCATGGTTCAGCGGTGCGAGCAGTTCGCGGGTACGCGCATCGTCCAGACGGCACTCGATGCCGACGGCACCCTGGCCCACGGCCGGAAGCGACAGCTCTGGCGGCAACGCCACGCGAATGCGCGACTCCAGCCCCAGACGCTTGAGGCCGGCAACGGCGAGGATAATGGCATCGTAATCGCCGTTATCCAGCTTGCCCAGACGCGTGCCGACGTTACCGCGCAGCGAGCGAATGATCAGGTCAGGACGGCGCTCTGCCAGCTGACACTGACGGCGTAAACTGGACGTGCCAACCACGCTACCCTCCGGCAGCGCGTCGAGGGAGTCATAGTGGTTAGAGACAAACGCATCGCGCGGATCTTCGCGCTCGCAGATGGTCACCAGCCCCAGCCCTTCCGGGAACTCGACGGGCACGTCTTTCATTGAATGTACGGCGATATCGGCGCGGTTCTCAAGCAATGCCAGTTCCAGTTCTTTGACAAACAGGCCTTTGCCGCCCACTTTCGCCAGGGGCGTATCGAGGATCACGTCACCGCGCGTGACCATCGGCACCAGCTCGACGCGCAATCCACTGTGGCAGGCTTCAAGGCGCTGCTTCACATAATGTGCCTGCCAGAGCGCGAGGGGGCTTTGGCGTGTGGCAATTCTCAAAACATTGTCTAACATGCTTGTTACCGTCATTATCAATCGCTAACCATCCTAACATTGTTGACTCTGGGATGGCAGTTTTACGGTTGATGAAGCGTGAGAGGGACAAGGCGGCGTATTCGTCAGCCATAGCCGTATTCAGGAATTTACACGTACAGAACGGTGCTACACTTGTATGTAGCGCATCTTTCTTTACGGTCAACCGGCAAGGTGTTAAATTGATCACGTTTTAGACCATTTTTTCGTCGCTACCGCCAAAAATGATAAGGGCGAAAAAGGGTAACGGTTATCTTTTTGAAATACTGCGGGTCCGCTGTTATTCGTGTTTTGAATAGCTTGCGACACCCGGAAACATCAGGCGATACGTCTTGTACCTCTATATTGAGACTCTGAAACAGAGACTGGATGCCATTAATCAACTGCGTGTGGATCGCGCGCTTGCTGCCATGGGCCCTGCTTTCCAGCAGGTATACAGTCTGCTGCCGACATTATTGCACTATCACCATCCGCTGATGCCTGGCTACCTTGACGGTAACGTTCCCCAGGGCATTTGCCTTTTCACGCCTGATGAAACCCAACAGCATTACCTGAACGAGCTGGAACTCTACCGCGGCATGCCGCCACAGGAGTCTCCAAAAGGTGAACTGCCGATTACCGGCGTTTACTCTATGGGGAGCACCTCATCGGTAGGGCAAAGCTGTTCTTCGGACCTGGACATCTGGGTCTGCCATCAGTCCTGGCTCGATAACGACGAGCGTCAGCTGCTGCAGCGCAAGTGCAGCCTGCTGGAGAGCTGGGCGGCCTCGCTCGGCGTGGAAGTAAGCTTCTTCCTGATTGATGAAAACCGTTTCCGCCATAACGAAAGCGGCAGTCTGGGTGGTGAGGACTGCGGCTCGACTCAGCACATCTTACTGCTGGATGAATTTTACCGTACTGCCGTGCGTCTGGCCGGGAAGCGTATTCTGTGGAATATGGTCCCGTGCGAAGAAGAAGAGCATTACGATGACTACGTCATGTCGCTTTACGCGCAGGGCGTACTGACGCCAAACGAATGGCTGGATCTTGGCGGCCTCAGCTCTCTGTCAGCCGAAGAGTACTTTGGCGCAAGCCTCTGGCAGCTCTATAAGAGTATCGACTCACCGTACAAAGCGGTGCTGAAAACGCTGCTGCTGGAAGCCTATTCCTGGGAATACCCTACGCCGCGCCTGCTGGCGAAAGATATCAAGCAGCGTCTGCACGACGGGGAGATCGTCTCCTTCGGGCTGGACGCCTACTGCATGATGCTGGAGCGCGTGACCGAATACCTGAAAGCTATTGATGACACCACGCGTCTTGACCTGGTGCGTCGATGTTTCTATCTCAAAGTCTGTGAGAAATTGAGCCGCGAGCGCGCCTGCGTGGGCTGGCGTCGTGAAGTGGTCAGTCAGCTAGTGAAAGAGTGGGGATGGGACGAAGCACGTCTGTCCATGCTCGACAACCGGGCCAACTGGAAAATCGATCAGGTGCGTGAAGCGCACAACGAACTGCTCGATGCGATGATGCAAAGCTACCGTAACCTGATCCGCTTTGCGCGCCGTAACAACCTCAGCGTTTCCGCCAGCCCGCAGGACATCGGGGTATTGACCCGTAAGCTGTACGCCGCGTTTGAAGCGCTGCCGGGCAAAGTCACCCTGGTTAACCCGCAGATTTCGCCAGACCTGTCAGAACCGAACCTGACCTTTATCTACGTGCCGCCGGGCCGCGCAAACCGCACCGGGTGGTATCTGTATAACCGTGCGCCAAGCATGGACTCAATCATCAGCCATCAGCCGCTGGAGTATAACCGCTACCTGAACAAGCTGGTGGCCTGGGCCTGGTTTAACGGCCTGCTGACCTCGCGCACGCGCCTGTTTATCAAAGGTAACGAGGTGGTAGATCTCGCTAAGCTGCAGGAGATGGTCGCGGATGTGTCGCACCACTTCCCGCTGCGTCTGCCTGCCCCAACGCCGAAAGCGCTCTACAGCCCGTGCGAAATTCGCCATCTGGCGATTATCGTCAACCTGGAATACGACCCGACGGCGGCCTTCCGCAATCAGGTGGTTCACTTTGACTTCCGCAAGCTGGACGTCTTCAGCTTTGGCGAGCAGCAAAACTGTCTGGTGGGCAGCGTGGATCTGCTGTACCGCAACTCGTGGAACGAAGTGCGTACCCTGCATTTCAACGGCGAGCAGGCGATGATCGAAGCGCTGAAAACGATTCTCGGCAAGATGCACCAGGATGCCGCACCGCCGGACAGCGTTGAGGTGTTCTGCTACAGCCAGCACCTGCGCGGTTTAATTCGTACCCGCGTGCAGCAGCTGGTTTCTGAGTGTATCGAACTGCGTCTGTCCAGCACCCGTCAGGAAACCGGACGCTTTAAAGCGCTGCGCGTTTCCGGTCAGACCTGGGGCCTGTTCTTCGAACGCCTGAACGTGTCGGTACAGAAGCTGGAAAACGCCATCGAGTTCTACGGCGCGATTTCACACAACAAGCTGCATGGCCTGTCGGTGCAGGTGGAAACCAACCACGTTAAGCTGCCGCAGGTGGTGGACGGATTCGCCAGCGAAGGGATTATTCAGTTCTTCTTTGAAGAGTCGGGCGACGATGCCGGGTTCAACATCTACATTCTGGATGAAACCAACCGCGCCGAGGTGTATCACCACTGTGAAGGCAGTAAAGAGGAGCTGGTGCGCGACGTCAGCCGCTTCTACTCCTCTTCGCATGACCGTTTCACCTACGGCTCAAGCTTTATCAACTTTAACCTGCCGCAGTTCTACCAGATTGTGAACGTCGACGGACGTACGCAGGTGATCCCGTTCCGTACCCAGGCCGTAACGCCTGCCGCGCCTGCCAATCAGGACACCGCGCCGCTGTTGCAGCAGTATTTCTCCTGAGCCTTTTCGCTCGCCCGGTGGCGGCTACGCCTTACCGGGCCTACAACAGCTCGAACCCGTAGGCCGGGTAAGCGCAGCGCCACCCGGCAACAAAACTACCTGAAACTCACAGCCTCACCCGCCTGCGCGGTCGCCGCCTGTTCCAGCAGATCCCAGAACGGTACGCCGCTACGGTCGCAAACCCATTCCCCGTCCTTCAGATCGAAATGATAGCCGCCCTGTTTCGCGGCCAGCCACACCTGGTGAAGCGGCTCCTGGCGGTTAATAATAATTTTGCTGCCATTTTCGAAGCTCAGGGTCAGAATGCCGCCGTTGATTTCACAATCGATATCGCTGTCGCCATCCCAGTCGTCAAGACGCTCTTCGATGGTCATCCACAGGTTGTCGGCAAGGCGATGGAATTCACTGTCGTTCATGGTTTTGTTCCTGTTTTTCGTGATGCCGGCAGTATAACCCTAAATAATTCCCGTTGCAGGAAAGCGGCAAACTCTTGCTTTTGTGTCTTCTCCTGCGATGATAGAAACAGATTTGAACTTACGGGCAACTTTATAATGAAAAACGCTTTCCGAACGCTTGCCGTTCTCATCACGCTGTTTAGCCTGACTGGCTGCGGACTGAAGGGACCACTGTACTTCCCACCTGCGGATAAAACCGCGCCGCCGCCGACGAAACCCGTGCAAAGCGGCATTGAGTCCACCACGCCAAATACTAACGATCGTGGCGACAACGGTGGCCCGACTCAGGTTAATCTCTGACGACAACGTTCTGTACCCGCGCAATGGAGCAAATGATGCAGTTCTCTAAAATGCATGGCCTTGGCAATGATTTTATGGTCGTCGACGCGGTAACGCAGAATGTGTTTTTCTCCCCGGAACTGATCCGTCGCCTGGCGGATCGGCATCTGGGCGTGGGGTTCGATCAGCTGCTGGTGGTCGAGCCACCGTACGATCCCGACCTCGATTTCCACTACCGTATTTTTAACGCGGACGGCAGCGAAGTTAACCAGTGCGGCAACGGCGCGCGCTGTTTTGCCCGCTTTGTCCGCCTGAAAGGGCTGACCAACAAGCGTGATATTCGCGTCAGCACGGCCAATGGCCGCATGGTGCTCAGCGTCACCGATGATGAGCTGGTGCGCGTGAACATGGGCGAGCCTAACTTCGAGCCCTCCGTCGTGCCGTTTCGCGCAAACAAAGCGGAAAAGACCTATATTATGCGTGCGGCCGAGCAGACAGTATTGTGCGGCGTCGTCTCAATGGGTAACCCACACTGCGTGATTCAGGTTGATGATGTGGAAACCGCCGCGGTCGAAACGCTCGGCCCGGTGCTGGAAAGCCATGAACGTTTCCCGGAGCGCGCGAACATCGGCTTTATGCAGGTGGTGAAGCGCGAGCACATTCGCCTGCGGGTTTACGAGCGCGGCGCGGGCGAGACTCAGGCCTGCGGAAGCGGTGCCTGTGCAGCGGTGGCCGTGGGCATCTCCCAGGGGTTACTGGCTGAAGAGGTTCGCGTGGAATTACCGGGCGGTCGGCTTGATATCGCCTGGAAAGGACCGGGTCATCCACTTTATATGACTGGCCCGGCGGCACATGTCTATGACGGGTTTATCCATCTATGAAACAACCAGGGGAAGAACTGCAGGAAACAGTGACGGAACTGGACGACAGAGCTGTTGTTGATTATCTGCTGCGCAATCCTGAGTTTTTTATTCGTAATGCACGCGTCGTCGAAGAGATGCGCGTGCCGCATCCGGTTCGCGGGACCGTGTCGCTGGTCGAATGGCACATGGCGCGCTCGCGCAACCACATCAATCAGCTAGAAGAGAACATGACGCTGCTGATGGAGCAGGCCAGCACCAACGAAAGCCTGTTCTATCGTCTGCTGCATCTGCAGGCGCGTCTGGCGTCGGCGCACAGTCTTGACGAGTTCCTCAGCCGCTTCCACCGCTGGGCTCGCGAGCTGGGGCTGGCGGGCGCAACGATTCGCCTTTTCCCTGACCGCTGGCGCATTGGCGCACCGTCGGGGTTCACCCATCTGGCGCTCAGCCGTCAGGCGTTTGAACCGCTGCGCATTCAGCGTCTGGGCCATGAGCACCACTATCTGGGGCCGCTGAACGGGCCTGAGCTACTGGTGGTGTTACCGGAAGCCAAAGCGATTGGCTCGGTGGCGATGTCGCTGATGGGGCGCGATGGCGATCTGGGAGTCATGTTATTTACCAGCCGCGATGCGCATCACTATGAGCAGGGGCAAGCCACGCACCTGCTGCAGGAGATCGCCCTGATGCTGCCCGAGCTGCTGGAGCGCTGGATTGAGCGCGTATGATGGACGGACTGCTCGCCACTGACGTCTCGCGCTTTCTGCGCTATCTGGGCGTGGAGCGTCAGCTTAGCCCCATTACCCTGCTCAACTACCAGCGTCAGCTTGATGCCATCATGCAGATCGCCGACGACATCGGCCTGAAAAGCTGGCAACAATGTGACGCTGCGACGGTACGCGGGTTCGTCGTGCGTAGCCGTAAAAAAAATCTCAGCCCGGCGAGCCTGGCGCTCAGGCTCTCAGCGCTGCGCAGTTTCTTCGACTGGCTGGTCAGCCAGGGGGGCTTAAAAGCCAACCCGGCAAAGGGGATCGCCACGCCGAAAGCGCCGCGCCATCTGCCTAAAAATATCGACGTCGACGACGTAAACCGCCTGCTGGATATCGACCTTAACGATCCGCTCGCCGTGCGCGACCGCGCGATGCTGGAGGTGATGTACGGTGCCGGGCTGCGTCTGTCCGAGCTGGTTAATCTTGATATCAAACACCTCGATCTGGAATCCGGTGAAGTGTGGGTGATGGGCAAGGGCAGCAAAGAGCGCCGCCTGCCGATTGGCCGCAATGCGGTTTCCTGGATTGAGCACTGGCTTGACCTGCGCGGGCTGTTTGGCAGCGAAGAGGATGCGCTGTTCCTGTCGAAGCTCGGCAAACGGATCTCGGCGCGTAACGTCCAGAAGCGCTTTGCGGAGTGGGGCATTAAGCAGGGGCTGAACAGCCACGTTCACCCGCACAAGCTGCGCCACTCCTTTGCGACACACATGCTTGAGTCGAGCGGCGATCTGCGCGGCGTGCAGGAACTGCTTGGCCACGCGAACCTGTCGACCACACAAATTTATACCCACTTAGACTTCCAACACCTTGCCTCGGTGTATGACGCGGCGCATCCACGCGCCAAACGGGGGAAATAATGCGTTTTTACCGCCCACTCGGTCAGATCTCAGCTCTGACGTTTGACCTTGATGACACCCTTTATGACAACCGCGAGGTGATCCTGCGTACCGAGCAGGAGTCGCTGGCGTTTGTGCAGAACTACCACCCCG
This sequence comes from Enterobacter asburiae, assembly GCF_007035645.1. NCBI lineage: Bacteria > Pseudomonadati > Pseudomonadota > Gammaproteobacteria > Enterobacterales > Enterobacteriaceae > Enterobacter > Enterobacter asburiae. The sequence continues at coordinate 4,436,913 of NZ_AP019632.1, read as the reverse complement.
CGCTGAAAGCGATACAGAACAAGGACTTTCAGAAGCTCCGTCAGTCCCTGCGGGAAACCGAGCCGGACATTTACCACGACGTGACCGAATGGCGTCGTCGTGCGGTCGAGCAGGCGATGCTCAATGCTGGCCTGAGCGCGCAGGACGCGGCCATCGGTGCCGAAGCGGCCATGGAAAACTTTGCCAAATGGCGCAGCCGTATCGACGTGCCGCAGGAGACCCACGACACGCTGGCGAAGCTTGCCGAAAAGTGGCCGCTGGTGGCCATCACCAACGGCAATGCCCAGCCCGAGCTGTTTGGCCTCAGCGATTACTTTGAATTTGTGCTGCGCGCGGGCCCGCACGGGCGCGCGAAGCCGTTTAATGATATGTACCATCTGGCGGCGGATAAGCTTAACCTGCCGCTGGGTAACATTCTGCACGTGGGGGATGACCTGACCACAGACGTGGCCGGTGCTATTCGCTGCGGGATGCAGGCCTGCTGGATCAAGCCGGAAAATGCGGAGCTGATGACCGCAACCGACAGCCGTCTTCTGCCGCACGTGGAAATTTCACGGTTGGCATCCCTCACGACGCTGATATAATCACCAGTAATATTGTATAAATTACCAGGGGTTTGCAGTTGTAGGCCCGGTAAGCGAAGCGCCACCGGGCGCTTTGCTGTGTTCCTGAATACTATGTGACGGTGCCAATGGACGTTTCTTACCTGCTCGACAGCCTTAATGACAAACAGCGTGATGCGGTTGCCGCCTCGCGCACCAACATGCTGGTGCTGGCTGGGGCGGGCAGTGGTAAGACGCGCGTGCTGGTTCACCGTATCGCCTGGCTGCAGAGCGTGGAGAACTGCTCCCCGTACTCCATCATGGCGGTGACGTTTACCAACAAGGCGGCGGCAGAGATGCGCCACCGTATCGCTCAGCTGATGGGCACCAGCCAGGGCGGCATGTGGGTTGGCACCTTCCACGGCCTGGCGCACCGCCTGCTGCGCGCGCACCATATGGACGCCAACCTGCCGCAGGATTTCCAGATCCTCGACAGCGAAGACCAGCTCCGCTTGCTGAAGCGCCTGATCAAGGCGATGAACCTCGACGAGAAGCAGTGGCCGCCGCGTCAGGCAATGTGGTACATCAACGGCCAGAAGGACGAAGGGCTGCGCCCGCACCACATTCAGAGCTTCGGCAACCCGGTCGAGCAGACCTGGCAGAACGTCTACAAGGCCTATCAGGAAGCGTGCGATCGCGCCGGCCTGGTGGATTTCGCCGAGCTGCTGCTGCGCGCCCACGAGCTGTGGCTCAACAAGCCGCACATCCTGCAGCACTACCGCGAACGCTTCACCAATATCCTGGTGGACGAATTCCAGGATACCAACAACATCCAGTACGCGTGGATCCGCCTGCTGGCCGGTGATACCGGCAAGGTGATGATCGTGGGCGACGATGACCAGTCGATCTACGGCTGGCGCGGGGCGCAGGTGGAGAATATCCAGCGCTTCCTCAACGATTTCCCCGGCGCGGAAACCATCCGTCTGGAGCAGAACTACCGTTCAACCAGCAACATCCTGAGCGCGGCCAACGCCCTCATTGAGAACAACAACGGGCGTCTGGGTAAAAAGCTGTGGACCGATGGCGTCGACGGCGAACCGATTTCGATTTACTGCGCCTTCAACGAGCTCGACGAAGCCCGCTTCGTGGTGAACCGCATCAAAACCTGGCAGGACAACGGCGGCGCGCTGGAGCAGTGCGCCATTCTCTACCGCAGCAACGCCCAGTCGCGCGTGCTGGAAGAGGCGCTGCTGCAGGTGAGCATGCCGTACCGCATTTATGGCGGCATGCGCTTCTTCGAGCGCCAGGAAATCAAAGATGCGCTGTCGTATCTGCGCCTCATTGCGAACCGCAACGACGACGCGGCGTTTGAACGCGTGGTCAATACGCCGACCCGCGGGATTGGCGACCGCACGCTGGACGTTGTGCGTCAGGCCTCGCGCGATCGCCAGCTGACGCTGTGGCAGGCGTGCCGCGAGCTGCTGCAGGAAAAAGCGCTCGCCGGACGTGCCGCCAGCGCATTACAGCGCTTCCTTGAGCTGATTGACGCTCTGGCGCAGGAAACCGCCGACATGCCGCTGCACGTGCAGACCGACCGGGTGATTAAAGACTCCGGCCTGCGAACCATGTACGAGCAGGAGAAAGGCGAGAAGGGCCAGACCCGTATTGAGAACTTAGAGGAACTGGTCACGGCAACGCGCCAGTTCAGCTACAACGAAGAAGACGAAGATCTGATGCCGCTGCAGGCGTTCCTCTCCCACGCCGCGCTGGAAGCGGGTGAAGGGCAGGCGGACACCTGGCAGGATGCGGTTCAGCTGATGACCCTGCACTCCGCCAAAGGTCTGGAGTTCCCGCAGGTGTTTATTGTCGGGATGGAAGAGGGGATGTTCCCGAGCCAGATGTCGCTGGATGAAGGCGGACGTCTGGAAGAGGAGCGTCGTCTGGCCTACGTGGGCGTGACGCGCGCGATGCAAAAGCTGACGCTAACCTACGCCGAAACCCGCCGTCTGTACGGCAAAGAGGTTTATCACCGTCCGTCGCGCTTTATCGGCGAACTGCCGGAGGAGTGCGTGGAAGAGGTGCGTCTGCGGGCGAGCATCAGCCGTCCGGTCAGCCATCAGCGCATGGGCTCGCCGATTGCGGAAACCGACACCGGCTACAAGCTGGGCCAGCGCGTGCGCCATTCGAAGTTTGGCGAAGGCACTATTGTGAATCTGGAAGGCAGCGGCGAGCACAGCCGCCTGCAGGTGGCGTTCCAGGGGCAGGGGATCAAATGGCTGGTGGCGGCCTATGCGAAGCTGGAAACAGTCTAACATTCAGAAAAATATCATTATTTTGTAATAATCTGCTAGCCTTATACAGCGAAGGTCAATTAATGCCCTTCAGCGTTCCGTTGCGTGTTGACGCCACAGTTATAGCTGGCGTAACATGCGCGCACGATTACGCTAAGAGGACATTCGCCTTGGACACACCCAGTAGATACTGGCTCAATTCCCTGTCATCCAGGAACAACTCCTAAGGCTATCTCCTCTTGCTGATGGCCTTAGTGGTTGTCAGCGACCTGCATTATTCCCGTCGCGCTGAGTCAGGCTGTTTAATGGTCTGAAACCCAATTTGTTTCTGTGTGCCCACCGAACTGTCCGATATTTTTTGCATTGGGAGTCCCGGTCATGTTGAGCGCATTTCAACTCGAAAATAACCGACTGACTCGGCTTGAAGCCGAAGAGTCACAGCCCCTCATTGATGCCGTATGGGTGGATCTGGTCGAGCCGGACGACGATGAACGCCTTCGCGTACAATCTGAACTGGGGCAAAGCCTGGCAACCCGCCCGGAACTGGAAGACATCGAAGCATCCGCGCGTTTTTTTGAAGACGAAGACGGTCTGCATATTCACTCCTTCTTCTTCTTTGAAGATGCGGAAGACCACGCGGGTAACTCCACCGTGGCGTTTACCATTCGCGACGGCCGTCTGTTTACCCTGCGCGAGCGCGAGCTGCCGGCATTCCGTCTCTACCGCATGCGCGCCCGCAGCCAGGCAATGGTGGACGGTAACGCTTACGAGCTGCTGCTCGATCTGTTCGAGACCAAAATTGAACAGCTGGCGGACGAAATTGAAAACATCTACAGCGATCTGGAAAAGCTGAGCCGCGTGATCATGGAAGGCCATCAGGGCGATGAGTACGACGAAGCGCTCTCCACGCTGGCGGAGCTGGAAGATATCGGCTGGAAGGTGCGCTTGTGTCTGATGGATACGCAGCGCGCGCTGAACTTCCTGGTGCGCAAGGCGCGTCTGCCGGGCGGTCAGCTGGAGCAGGCGCGTGAGATCTTACGCGATATCGAATCCCTGCTGCCGCACAACGAATCCCTGTTCCAGAAGGTGAACTTCCTGATGCAGGCGGCGATGGGCTTTATCAACATCGAGCAGAACCGCATCATCAAGATCTTCTCGGTGGTGTCCGTGGTGTTCCTGCCGCCGACGCTGGTGGCGTCCAGCTACGGGATGAACTTTGAGTTTATGCCGGAGCTGAAGTGGAGCTTTGGCTACCCGGGGGCGATTATCTTCATGATCCTCGCGGGGCTGGCGCCGTATCTGTACTTTAAGCGCCGGAACTGGCTGTAAAAATCTGGCGGGTGGCGCTTCGCTAACCCGCCCTACGATCGAATTCCCTCTCCCAGTGGGAGAGGGTTAGGGTGAGGGCAACATCACAACCCTTTGCGCACCCTGCGCTGGGTATAAATCGCATCCGCAACAAAGATTGCCAGCGCCACCCAGATAAAGGCGAACGTCACCATCTTATCCGCCCCCGGCACCTCACCGTAGAACACCACCGCCAACAGGAACATCAGCGTCGGGCCAATGTACTGGAAGAAGCCCAGCGTGGAGAGACGCAGACGCGTCGCGGCACCGGTGAAGCACAGCAGTGGAATGGTGGTCACCACGCCCGCCGCCATCAGCATCAGGTTCAGCGACCACGGGTTGCTGCCCATATGGCTGGTGGCGCTGTCGGCGATGCCGAAGAGATAAATCGCCGCCACGGGCAGCAGCCACAGGGTTTCAAACAGCATCCCCGTCTGCGCTTCCACCGCAATCTTCTTACGCACCAGGCCGTAGAATGCAAAGCTGAACGCCAGACCGAGGGCAATAATCGGCAGCGAGCCGAAGGTCCAGAGCTGCACCAGTACGCCGCAGAAGGCCAGAATCACCGCCACCCACTGCATCCGGCGGAAGCGCTCACCGAGGAAAATCATCCCCAGCACGATATTCACCAGCGGGTTAATGAAGTACCCCAGGCTCGCTTCTAGCATGTGATGGTTATTCACCGCCCAGATAAACAGCAGCCAGTTGCCGCCAATCAGCACCGCGGAGAGCGCCAGCAGGAAAATCTTTTTCGGGGTTTGCAGCAGCGTTTTGACGCCCGACCACTGACGGCTGAGGCTCATCAGCGCAATCATAAAGAAGAATGACCAGATAACACGGTGAGTCAGGATCTCATCGGCCGGAACGTAGGCGATAAGCTTGAAATACGCCGGGGCGATACCCCAAATAAAATAAGCGGCAAGGGCGAGTAAAACGCCCTGCCGCGTCTGTTTAGCATCCATCGGGAAAATCCGTTACAAAAAAGTGAATTAATTTTACCCGATTTTGCCGCCTCAACCCACCATATAAGTGGCGGTTGCGCTGGCGATATATACCTGCTCTTCGTTGTGTAATTCAACGCGTGCCACGGCAACTTTATTTCCCGCGCGCAGTAGGCTGCTGGTACAGGTAAAGCGATTTCCGCGCCCCGGGCGAAGATAGTCGACGCGCAAATCAATGGTGCCCATGCGCGCCAGACGCTGGCGGAGTTCGTCTTCGTTGATGGTGTCATGGCGGGTCAGCGTGCTGCCCACGCAGACCAGACCTGCCGCCACGTCCAGCGCGGAGGCAATCACGCCGCCGTGCAAAATACTTTGCGCCCAGTTACCCACCATCATCGGCTGGTTGTTAAAGCTCAGCTGGGCAAAATCTTTCTCGTAACGCTCCAGCTCCAGTCCCAGCGCGCGGTTAAACGGCATATGGTAAACAAAAATCTCGCCCACGAGTTTTAACACTTCTTCGGCGGTAAGCATGGCTGACATGAGGCATCACATCCTTATTGTTAACGAAATGTTGATTTTATGCCTCGGCAACAAGGAATTCCACTTTCAGAAACGAGGATGCAGCAGTTGTCGCAGAAGTCTGTAGAATGTTCGCCACATAACTATTCAGCTAATTTTACTCTTTTGCAGGAGAACACCACCGATGCGGACGTATCTGGCCTGGTTACTGGCGGCGGTTGCGCTGCCCCTCACAGCATATGCGCAGGAAGCAACGATCAAAGAGGTGCATGATAAACCTGCCGTTCACGGTAGCATTATCGCGAACCTTCTTCAGGAGCATGACAATCCGTTCACGCTCTATCCGTATGACACCAACTATGTGATTTACACCCAGACCAGCGATCTTAACAAAGAGGCGATAAGCTCCTATAACTGGTCTGATAATGCGCGTAAAGATGAGGTGAAGTTCCAGCTCAGCCTGGCGTTCCCGTTCTGGCGCGGTATTCTGGGGCCGAACTCGGTGCTCGGGGCGTCTTACACCCAGAAATCCTGGTGGCAGCTCTCTAACAGCGGAGAGTCCTCGCCGTTCCGTGAAACCAACTATGAGCCGCAGCTGTTCCTCGGTTTTGCAACGGATTATGAGTTTGCGGGCTGGACGCTGCGTGACGTCGAAGTGGGCTTTAACCACGATTCCAACGGTCGCTCTGATCCTACCTCGCGCAGTTGGAACCGTGCCTATACGCGTCTGATGGCGCAGAACGGTAACTGGATGGTGGAAGTGAAGCCGTGGTATGTGGTGGGCGAAACCGATGACAACCCGGATATCACCAAATATATGGGCTACTACCAGCTCAAAGTCGGCTATCAGTTGGGTGATGCCGTGCTCAGCGCCAAAGGCCAGTACAACTGGAACACCGGCTACGGCGGTGCGGAAGTGGGCTTAAGCTATCCAATGACGAAGCATGTCCGTATCTATACGCAGGTGTACAGCGGTTACGGCGAGTCGCTTATCGATTACAACTTCAACCAGACCCGCGTCGGCGTGGGCGTGATGCTGAACGATATTCTCTAGGCTGTTCGAATGTTTTTGCGTTAAACGTTGAAGTTTCTCTCTCAGGCGCTGAAAATAGCGCCTGTTTCATTTCTGGCATATGGGGTTAACGTGGCGCAGGCGGAAGTATTGAATCAGGAGTCGCTGGCTAAACAGGTTTTGCATGAAACCTTTGGCTACCAGCAGTTCCGCCCCGGCCAGGAAACCATCATTGAAACGGTGCTGGAAGGTCGTGATTGCCTGGTGGTGATGCCGACCGGTGGCGGCAAGTCCCTCTGTTATCAGGTGCCCGCGCTGGTGCTTAACGGCCTGACGGTCGTGGTATCCCCCCTTATTTCTCTGATGAAAGACCAGGTTGACCAGCTGCTCGCCAACGGCGTGGCGGCGGCCTGTCTCAACTCGACCCAAACCCGGGAGCAGCAGCAAGAGGTGATGGCCGGTTGTCGTACCGGGCAGATCCGCCTGCTGTATATCGCGCCGGAACGCCTGATGCTGGATAACTTCCTCGACCACCTGGCGCACTGGAACCCGGTCCTGCTGGCGGTGGACGAAGCGCACTGTATTTCCCAGTGGGGACACGATTTCCGCCCGGAATACGCGGCCCTCGGCCAGCTGCGTCAGCGCTTCCCCGAGCTGCCGTTTATGGCGCTTACCGCCACGGCGGATGACACCACCCGTCTGGACATCGTTCGTCTGCTCGGGCTGAACGACCCCTATATTCAGGTCAGCAGCTTCGACCGCCCTAACATCCGCTATATGCTGATGGAAAAATTCAAGCCGCTGGATCAGCTCCTGCGCTACGTCCAGGAGCAGCGCGGCAAGTCCGGCATCATCTACTGTAACAGCCGTGCGAAGGTGGAAGACACCGCCGCGCGTCTGCAAAACCGCGGCTTTAGCGCCGCCGCCTATCACGCCGGGTTAGAGAACCACATCCGCGCCGACGTGCAGGAGAAATTCCAGCGCGATGACCTGCAGATCGTGGTCGCAACGGTGGCGTTTGGGATGGGGATCAACAAGCCCAACGTGCGCTTTGTGGTGCACTTCGACATCCCGCGCAATATCGAATCCTACTATCAGGAAACCGGCCGCGCCGGGCGTGACGGTCTGCCTGCGGAAGCGATGCTGTTTTACGATCCGGCCGATATGGCGTGGCTGCGCCGCTGTCTGGAAGAGAAGCCGCAGGGACAGCTGCAGGATATCGAGCGCCACAAGCTCAACGCGATGGGCGCGTTTGCCGAAGCGCAAACCTGCCGTCGTCTGGTTCTGCTCAACTACTTTGGTGAAGGGCGCCAGGAGCCGTGCGGCAACTGCGATATCTGCCTCGATCCGCCAAAGCAGTACGATGGCCTGATGGACGCGCGTAAGGCGCTCTCGACCATTTACCGTGTGAATCAACGCTTCGGAATGGGCTACGTGGTGGAGGTGCTGCGCGGCGCCAATAACCAGCGTATCCGCGATATGGGCCACGACAAGCTGCCGGTCTACGGTATTGGCAAGGAGCAGAGCCACGAGCACTGGGTGAGTATCATTCGCCAGCTGATCCACCTCGGCTTCGCCACGCAGAACATTGCCCAGCACTCCGCCCTGCAGCTGACCGAGGCGGCGCGTCCGGTCCTGCGCGGTGACGTTGAACTCAAGCTCGCCGTGCCGCGCGTCATCGCCCTGAAGCCACGCGTGATGCAGAAATCCTACGGCGGCAACTACGACCGCAAGCTGTTTGCCAAACTGCGCAAGCTGCGTAAGGCCATCGCCGACGAAGAAAACATCCCGCCTTACGTGGTGTTCAACGACGCGACGCTGATCGAGATGGCCGAGCAGATGCCGCTCAGCGCCAGCGAGATGCTCAGCGTCAACGGCGTGGGAACGCGCAAGCTGGAGCGCTTCGGTAAAGAGTTTATGGCGCTCATCCGCTCTCACGCCGACGGTGATGATGAGGAGTAGTCAGCTGGGCGAAAAAGTGCCAGGATGATGACTCACTACATTATTTCCCCGCGAGCTAATTATGTTAATGCTATTTCTCACCGTGGCGTTAGTGCACATCGTTGCGCTGATGAGCCCCGGCCCGGACTTTTTCTTCGTATCACAAACGGCCGTCAGCCGCTCCCGCAAAGAGGCGATGATGGGCGTGCTCGGTATCACCATGGGCGTTATGGTCTGGGCGGCCGTTGCGCTGCTCGGTCTGAACCTTATCCTGGCGAAGATGGCCTGGCTGCATAACATCATTATGGTCGGCGGCGGGCTGTACCTGTGCTGGATGGGCTACCAGATGCTGCGCGGGGCGCTGAAGAAAGAAGAGAAAAAACCGCAAGAGCCGAAGGTCGAGCTGGCTACGGGCGGTCGCAGCTTTGTAAAAGGGCTGCTGACCAATCTGGCGAACCCAAAAGCGATTATCTATTTCGGCTCGGTGTTCTCGCTGTTTGTCGGCGATAGCGTCGGCGCGGGCGCACGCTGGGGCATCTTCCTGCTGATCGTCGTTGAAACCTTTGCCTGGTTTACCATCGTAGCCAGCCTGTTCGCCTTACCGGCAATGCGCCGCGGCTACCAGCGTATCGCGAAGTGGATTGACGGCTTCGCCGGCGCGCTGTTCGCCGGCTTCGGCATTCATCTCATCATTTCTCGCTAAGCATGACGCGCTGACGCAAGCAGCGCGCCAACCAGCATAAACAGCGAACCAAAGACTTTATTCAGGGCCTTCATCTGCTTAGGCCCTTTAATCCATGCCGCAATTCGCTGCGCCAGCGTCGCGTAACCAATCATCACGATGATGTCGACGATAATGGTGGTCGCGCCGAGCACCACGTATTGCATCACCTGCGGCTGATGCGGAACGATAAACTGCGGGAACAGCGCGGCGAGGAAAACGATGCTCTTCGGGTTGGTCAGGTTGACGAACACCGCACGCTTAAACAGATGGCCGCGGTTTTGCGTCTGAGCCAGCGTATTCAGGTTGATGGAGCCTGCCGCGCGCCACTGCTGGATGCCGAGCCAAATCAGATACGCTGCCCCGGCCCATTTCAGCACCTCAAAGGCCAGCACGGAGCGGGAGAACAGGGTCCCCAGACCGATCCCGACCAGCACAATATGAATGCCCAGCCCGGTCTGCAAACCGGCAATCGACGCTGCCGCACCGCGGTAGCCGTGGTTGATGGAGGTGGTCATGGTGTTAATAGCACCCGAACCCGGAGAAAGGCTGAGGATAATGGATGTCAGCAGGTAGGCGAACCACCATTCGAAGGTCATTTGAAACTCCCGAACCGTCTATTTTTATGCCACAATACGCTATTATTGAGTCATTTTGTGACCGGTGACGAAAAAAACGATATTCCCTGGATTACGTGAGTGGAAACCCAATGTTTCAGCAGAAAAAGGACTGGGAAACACGAGAAAACGCTTTTGCTGCTTTCTCTATGGGGCCGCTGACCGATTTCTGGCGGCAGCGTGAGGAAGATGAGTTTACGGGCATCGGGGGCGTCCCGGTGCGTTTCGTTCGTTTCCGAAATGAAAAAAATGACCGGGTGATAGTGGTCTGCCCTGGGCGTATTGAAAGCTACGTTAAATATGCCGAGCTGGCCTATGACCTGGTCCATATGGGGTTCGATGTCCTGATCCTCGACCATCGTGGACAGGGGCTGTCCGGACGTATGCTGCCGGACACACACCGTGGGCACGTCGATCGCTTCAGCGATTACGTCGACGATTTTGCCGCGTTCTGGCAGCAGGACGTTCAGCCCGGCCCCTGGCGCAAGCGGTATATCCTTGCGCACTCCATGGGCGGCGCCATTTCGACGCTGTTTTTGCAGCGTTATGCGCACCAGTGCGACGCCATTGCGCTCACCGCGCCGATGTACGGTATCGTGATCCGTTTTCCTGACTGGATGGTGCGCCATCTTCTTGACTGGGCTGAGGGCCATCAGCGCATTCGTGAAGGTTATGCCATTGGCACAGGACGCTGGCGCGCGCTGCCGTTCGCCATCAACGTCTTAACCCACAGCCGGCAGCGTTATCGCCGCAACCTGCGCTTTTATGCCGATGAACCGCGCTTGCGCGTCGGCGGCCCGACCTGGCACTGGGTGCGGGAGGGGATTCTGGCCGGTGAGCAGGTGCTGGCGGGCGTAGGCGATGATGACACGCCGACGCTTCTGATCCAGGCGGAAGAAGAGCGTGTGGTGGATAACCGCATGCATGACCGCTATTGTGAACTGCGCGCTGCAGCCGGTCACCCTTGTGAAGGGGGTAAACCGCTGGTCATTAACGGCGCGTTCCATGAGATCCTTTTTGAAAAGGACGCTATGCGCTCAGTCGCGCTCAACGCCATTGTTGAATTTTTCAACAGGCATAATTGATTCTTGTTTTCCACCAGAGGTTGAAATCCCTATGTACCAGGTTGTTGCATCTGATTTAGATGGCACGCTGCTTTCCCCCGACCACACCCTGTCGCCTTATGCGAAAGAGACCTTAAAACTCCTGACTGCCCGTGGCGTGAACTTTGTGTTCGCCACCGGCCGCCACCACGTGGACGTGGGGCAGATCCGCGATAATCTTGAGATCAAATCGTACATGATCACCTCCAACGGTGCGCGCGTGCATGATACCGACGGCAACCTGATCTTTACCCACAATCTGGATCGCGATATTGCCGCCGATCTGTTCGGCGTGGTGCATAACAACCCGGCTATCGTCACTAACGTTTACCGCGACGACGACTGGTTCATGAACCGCCACCGCCCGGATGAAATGCGTTTCTTCAAGGAAGCGGTATTCAACTACTCCCTCTACGAACCGGGCCTGCTGGAGCCGGAAGGGATCAGCAAGGTGTTCTTCACCTGTGACAGCCACGACGAGCTACTCCCGCTTGAACAGGCGATCAACGCCCGCTGGGGCGATCGCGTCAACGTGAGCTTCTCAACCCTGACCTGTCTGGAAGTAATGGCGGGTGGCGTCTCCAAAGGTCACGCGCTGGAAGCGGTTGCGAAACGTCTGGGCTTCGGGCTGAAAGACTGTATCGCCTTCGGTGACGGCATGAACGACGCCGAGATGCTTTCGATGGCGGGCAAGGGCTGCATCATGCAGAACGCGCACCAGCGTCTGAAGGATCTGCACCCTGAGCTGGAAGTGATTGGTTCTAACGCTGACAACGCGGTACCGAAGTATCTGCGCAAACTGTTCCTTGAATAATCTTCATTCGGTTGTTTATTGCTCAGTTGTCAACTAAAGAGTTCGCTACAATGCCTCTCCTTCTTTCTGAGAGACAAGCATTGTGGCGCTACTCATTATCACCACTATCCTGTGGGCCTTCTCCTTTAGCCTGATTGGCGAATACCTTGCCGGTTCGGTCGACAGCTACTTCTCGGTGCTGATGCGCGTGGGGCTGGCGGCGCTGGTGTTCCTGCCGTTTCTGCGCGCGCGCGGGCAATCGCTGAAAACGATTGTGCTGTATATGCTGGTGGGGGCGATGCAGCTCGGCATCATGTATTTGTTCAGCTTCCGGGCCTACGTCTACCTGTCCGTCTCTGAATTCCTGCTCTTTACCGTGCTGACGCCGCTCTATATCACGCTGATTTACGACCTGCTCAGCAGACGCCGTCTGCGCTGGGGATACCTGCTGAGCGCCGCGCTGGCGGTGATCGGCGCGGCGATTATTCGCTATGACAAAGTCAGCGATCACTTCTGGACCGGACTGATGTTCGTCCAGCTCGCCAACATCAGCTTCGCCATCGGCATGGTGGGCTACAAACGCCTGATGGAAACCCGTCCGATGCCGCAGCATAACGCGTTTGCCTGGTTCTATATGGGCGCCGCGATTGTCGCGGTGGCGGCGTGGTTTATGCTCGGCAACCCGCAAAAACTGCCGACCACCGCCGTGCAGTGGGGCGTTCTGGTCTGGCTGGGCGTAGTGGCGTCAGGGCTGGGATACTTCATGTGGAACTACGGCGCTACGCAGGTAGACGCCGGTACGCTGGGGATCATGAATAACGTGCATGTCCCGGCAGGGCTGCTGGTCAACCTCGCCATCTGGCAGCAACAGCCGCACTGGCCGAGCTTCCTTATTGGGGGAGCGGTGATCCTGGCTTCGCTGTGGGTCCATCGCCGATGGGTCGCTCCGCGCTCCGCACAAACGGAAGATGGTCGCACGCGTGGTTCCGCGCTGAGCGAATAAACGCCTCCGTAATCGGCTGACGCTGCTCGCCATCGCGCACGGCGGCGTACAGTCGGCTCCACAATCCTTCACCCAGGGTTTTGGTCTGCACCAGACCCTGGCGTTCAAAACTCTCCACCACCCAGTGCGGCAGCGCCGCGATACCCATTCTGGCCGCCACCATCTGAATCAGCAGCAGGGTGTTATCCACGCTTTTCAGCTGCGGGCTAATGCCTGCCGGCTGCAGGAAGTGGCGCCAGATATCCAGGCGGCTGCGCTGCACCGGATAAATCAGCAGCGTCTCTGTCGCCAGGTCTTCCGGCGTGATGCGCGTTTTGGCGGCCAGCGGGTGATCCGGCGCCAGCACCAGGCGCACTTCATAATCAAACATCGGCGAATAGTGCAGGCCGCTGCGCGGCAGGATGTCAGAGGTCATGACCAGATCCAGCTCGCCCTGCTGCAGCGACGGCTGCGGGTCAAAGGTCACACCGGATTTGAAGTCCATCTCCACCTGCGGCCACTTCTGGCGGAAGTTTTCAAGCGCGGGGGTCAGCCACTGAATACAGCTGTGGCACTCAATGGCGATGCGCAGTTTGGTCTGCTGCGGTTCGTTACACGCCTGCAGCGCGCTCGCGATTTGCGGCAGTACCTGATTCGCCAGCTGAAGAAGAATTTCACCCTGCGGCGTAAAGCGTAGCGGCTGGCTCTTACGCACAAAAAGACGGAAGCCGAGGCGTTGTTCCAGATCGCTGAACTGGTGAGAAAGGGCGGACTGGGTCTGGTGCAGCGTGGCCGCAGCCGCCGCGAGCGAACCGCAGTTCCGCAACGCTTGTAGCGTTTTCAGGTGTTTAATCTCGATCATGAAAGTCCTTCACTTCGCCATGAACATATTGCGCTTGAGGAATATACAGTACCTGCCAATTATAGAAGTGTAAACATCTGGACGTCTAAATAACGAATTTCACAAGGGGCACACCATGACAATCCGCAATCACACTCTCGGTTTCCCTCGCGTCGGCCTGCGTCGCGAGCTGAAAAAAGCGCAAGAAAGCTACTGGGCGGGTAATGCCACCCGTGAAGAACTGCTGGCGGCAGGACGCGAGCTGCGCGCCCGCCACTGGGATCAGCAAAAACAGGCGGGCATTGACCTGCTACCGGTGGGCGATTTCGCCTGGTACGACCATGTTCTGACGACCAGCCTGCTGCTTGGCAACGTGCCGGCTCGTCATCAGAACAAAGATGGATCGGTAGATATCGATAACCTGTTCCGCATCGGCCGTGGCCGCGCGCCGACGGGTGAGCCAGCGGCAGCGGCGGAAATGACCAAGTGGTTTAACACCAACTATCACTATATGGTGCCGGAGTTCGTCAAAGGTCAGCAGTTCAGGCTGGCCTGGACGCAGCTTCTGGACGAAGTGGATGAAGCGCTGGCGCTGGGCCACCAGGTGAAGCCGGTGCTGCTCGGGCCGGTAACGTACCTGTGGCTGGGCAAAGTAAAGGGCGAGCCTTTTGACCGACTCAGCCTGCTGAAGGATATTCTGCCGGTCTACAAACAGGTACTGAGTGAGCTGGGCAAACGCGGCATTCAGTGGGTGCAAATCGACGAACCGGCGCTGGTGCTTGAGCTGCCGCAGGATTGGCTCGATGCCTTCAAACCGGCGTATGACGCGCTCACCGGTCAGGTAAAACTCCTGCTGACGACCTATTTTGAAGGCGTGACGCCGAACCTGAAGACCATTACCGCGCTGCCGGTCCAGGGCCTGCACGTTGACCTCGTACACGGTAAAGATGATGTGGCGGAGCTGCACAAGCGTTTGCCAGCGGACTGGCTGCTCTCTGCCGGGCTGATCAACGGCCGTAACGTCTGGCGCGCCGATCTCACCGAGAAATACGCGCAAATCAAAGACATCGTCGGCAAACGTGAGCTGTGGGTGGCCTCGTCCTGTTCGCTGCTGCACAGCCCGATCGATCTGAGCGTAGAGACCCGTCTGGATGCCGAGGTGAAAAGCTGGTTTGCTTTCGCCCTGCAAAAATGTGAAGAGCTGACGCTGCTGCGCGACGCGCTGAACAGCGGCGACACGGCGGCGATTACCGAATGGAGCGCGCCGACCCAGGCGCGCCGTCACTCGGCGCGCGTGCACAACCCGGCGGTGGAAAAACGCCTGGCGGCCATCACCGCCCGGGACAGCCAGCGGCAGAGCCCGTACGAGGTGCGCGCTGAAGCGCAGCGCGCCCGCTTTAATCTGCCCGCGTGGCCGACCACCACAATTGGCTCTTTCCCGCAGACTACGGAGATCCGCGGCCTGCGCCTGGACTTTAAAAAGGGCAATCTGGATGCGAATCACTACCGCACCGGCATCGCCGAACACATCAAGCAGGCGATTATCGAGCAGGAACGCCTGGGGCTGGACGTGCTGGTGCACGGCGAGGCCGAGCGTAACGACATGGTGGAATACTTCGGCGAGCACCTGGACGGCTTTGTCTTTACCCAGAACGGCTGGGTGCAGAGCTACGGCTCCCGCTGCGTGAAGCCGCCGGTGGTCATTGGTGACGTCAGCCGCCCGGAAGCGATCACCGTGGAGTGGGCGAAGTATGCCCAGTCCCTGACCGACAAGCCCGTAAAAGGGATGCTCACCGGTCCGGTGACCATTCTCTGCTGGTCGTTCCCGCGTGAAGACGTGACTCGTGAAACCATCGCCAAACAGATCGCCCTGGCGCTGCGTGATGAGGTGGCGGATCTGGAAGCGGCAGGCATTGGCATTATTCAGATTGACGAACCGGCCCTGCGCGAAGGCTTGCCGCTGCGCCGCAGCGACTGGGATGCCTACCTGCAGTGGGGCGTGGAGGCGTTCCGCATCAACGCCGCGGTGGCGAAGGACGATACCCAGATCCACACCCACATGTGTTACTGCGAATTCAACGACATCATGGATTCGATTGCCGCGCTCGATGCCGACGTGATCACCATCGAGACCTCGCGTTCAGACATGGAGCTGCTGGAGTCGTTTGAAGAGTTCGACTACCCGAATGAAATCGGGCCGGGCGTGTACGACATTCACTCCCCGAACGTGCCGAGCGTGGAGTGGATTGAAGCCCTGCTGAAAAAAGCGGCCCAGCGCATTCCGGCAGAGCGCCTGTGGGTGAACCCGGACTGCGGACTGAAAACCCGCGGCTGGCCGGAGACGCGCGCGGCGCTGGCGAACATGGTGAAGGCGGCGCAGAACCTGCGTCAGGCTTGATGATGCGTAGGCCCGGTAAGGCATAGCCGCCACCGGGCTTTTTTTATTACGCTTTCTTACCGCCGTATTGGCTAAACCACGCCAGCATTCTCTGCCAGCCATCTTTGGCTGATTCTGCGTGATAGCTCGGACGATAATCGGCGTTAAACGCGTGCCCGGCATCCGGATACACCACGATCTCCGCCTTCGCATTGGCCGCACGGAGCGCATGGCGCATGGTCTCTACCGAATCCAGCGAAATACCGGTGTCCTGACCGCCGTAAAGCCCTAACACGGGGGCGTTTAGCTCCGTGGCGATATCGACGGGATGTTTCGGTGAATTCAGCGTTTTCTCACCCACCAGTTTGCCGTACCAGGCGACAGCGGCTTTGAGCTGCGGGTTATGCGCGGCATACAGCCAGCTAATGCGTCCACCCCAGCAGAAACCGGTGACCAGAAGACGATGCGGATCGCCGCCGTTGCGCGCCGCCCAGCTGGCGACGTGGTCGAGATCGGCCAGCACCTGCGCGTCCGGGACTTTGCTCACCAGGTTGCTGAGCAATGTTGGAATATCGCTGTAGTCGTTCGGATCGCCCTGACGGAAGTAGAGCTCTGGCGCAACGGCCAGATACCCTTCCAGCGCCAGCCGGCGGCAGAGGTCGCGAATGTGTTCGTGAACACCAAATATCTCCTGAATCACAATCACGATGGGCAGCGGACCGTCTGCCGATTTTGGCCGTGCGTGATAAGCAGGCATATTCTCCCCCTGCGAGGGAATGGAGGTCTCGCCCGCGGTAATTGCCGCTTCTGGCGTCGACACGATGGTTGAAGCATGTGGGGCCGCAGCAGGTGCAAAACCGGTTTTTTCAGTCATGGCATTCTCCGTACCAATGAGTTAGCGCAAAGGTAAATATAGACACCAGGTTAACAACTCACAGTGCCTTAAACGGTCTATCTTTTGTGCAGCACCTGGCGTTATAACTTGTTAATGTGATGTGAATCACTTTTTTATGGAAATTCAATGTAATCATTTTCATTCATGGTGAGGTGTGTCACGAAAATATGCTTACTGCTTCTGTAAAGTACCGTTTTACTTCTTCTGACTAACCGACCCACAGAGGAGTCACCTATGTCTAAGTCTGATGTTTTTCATCTCGGCCTCACCAAAAACGATTTACAAGGGGCTACGCTCGCTATCGTCCCTGGCGATCCTGAGCGTGTGGAAAAGATCGCCGCGCTGATGGATAAGCCGGTCAAGCTGGCTGCCCATCGTGAGTTCACCACCTGGCGCGCAGAGCTGGATGGCAAAGCGGTGATCGTGTGCTCTACCGGTATCGGTGGTCCGTCTACCTCTATTGCTGTTGAAGAGCTGGCGCAGCTGGGCATTCGTACTTTCCTGCGTATCGGTACCACCGGCGCTATCCAGCCGCACATCAACGTCGGAGACGTGCTGGTCACGACCGCGTCCGTTCGTCTGGACGGCGCAAGCCTGCATTTTGCTCCGATGGAGTTCCCGGCAGTGGCTGATTTCGAATGCACCACCGCGCTGGTTGAAGCCGCGAAATCCGTGGGCGCAACCACCCACGTGGGCGTCACCGCCTCTTCCGACACCTTCTACCCGGGCCAGGAGCGTTACGACACCTTCTCAGGCCGCGTGGTAAGCCGTTTCAAAGGCTCAATGGAAGAGTGGCAGTCCATGGGCGTGATGAACTACGAAATGGAATCCGCAACGCTGCTGACCATGTGCGCAAGCCAGGGTCTGCGTGCCGGTATGGTGGCGGGCGTTATCGTCAACCGCACCCAGCAGGAGATCCCGAACGCTGAAACCATGAAGCAGACCGAAAGTCATGCAGTGAAAATCGTGGTGGAAGCAGCGCGTCGCCTGATCTGATCCTCTCTTCTGTAATCAAAGGCCGACGCGTTCGGCCTTTATTTTTTGCGTAGCGCCTCGCAGGAAAACCCTTTCAAACTGGACGTTTATACAGCACAATTCTATTTTGTGCGGGTAATACGTTGATGCAGGGGGCATTGTGGATATCTCGATCCTGATTTACGCGGTGATTGCGCTGGTGGGCTTAGGGATTGGCTGGCTGATTTCCAGCTACCAGCATGCGCAGCAGAAGGCCGACCAGTTGGCCGAGCGAGAAGAGATGGTCGCCGATTTAAGCGCGACAAAACAGCAGCTTGCTTTGAGCGAACACTGGCGCGACGAGTGCGAACTGCTCAACAACGAGCTGCGTAACTTGCGAGACATTAACACCTCGCTGGAGGCCGATCTCCGCGAAGTCACTACCCGCCTTGAATCCACCCAGCTGCATGCGGAAGACAAAATCCGCCAGATGATCAACAGCGAGCAGCGCCTCAGCGAACAGTTTGAGAACCTCGCCAACCGAATTTTTGAGCACAGCAACCGCCGCGTTGACGAACAGAACCGCCAGAGCCTGAACAGCCTGCTGACGCCGCTGCGCGAACAGCTGGACGGTTTTCGCCGTCAGGTGCAGGACAGCTTTGGTCAGGAGGCCCGCGAGCGGCACACGCTGGCGCATGAGATTCGCAATCTCCAGCAGCTGAATGCGCAAATGGCGCAGGAAGCAGTCAACCTGACCCGCGCGCTGAAAGGGGATAACAAAACCCAGGGCAACTGGGGAGAAGTGGTGCTGACCCGCGTGCTGGAGGCCTCTGGTCTGCGGGAGGGGTATGAATACGAAACGCAGGTGAGTATTGAAAACGATGCCCGCTCGCGTATGCAGCCGGATGTGATTGTTCGGCTGCCGCAGGGTAAAGATGTGGTGATTGACGCCAAAATGACGCTGGTGGCGTATGAACGTTACTTTAATGCGGACGATGACTACACCCGCGAGTCTGCGCTGCAGGAGCACATTGCCTCCGTGCGTAATCATATTCGCCTGCTTGGCAGAAAAGACTACCAGCAGCTGCCGGGTCTGCGCTCGCTGGACTATGTCCTGATGTTCATCCCGGTAGAACCCGCATTCCTGCTGGCACTCGACAGACAGCCTGAACTTATCACCGAAGCGCTCAAAAATAACATTATGCTGGTCAGCCCCACCACGCTGCTGGTGGCGTTACGCACCATTGCGAACCTGTGGCGCTACGAGCACCAGAGCCGCAACGCGCAGCAGATTGCCGATCGTGCCAGCAAGCTGTATGACAAAATGCGCCTCTTCGTGGACGACATGTCTTCAGTTGGGCAGAGCCTGGATCGTGCGCAGGATAACTACCGCCAGGCGATGAAAAAACTCGCCTCCGGACGCGGCAATCTGCTGGCACAGGCCGAATCATTCCGCAGCCTGGGGGTTGAGGTTAAACGAGAGATTAATCCGGAATTGGTCGAACAGGCCACCGCCCAGGACGACGAGTTTCGACTGCGAGAAGGTGCGGACGAACAAAATACAAACAGTGAAGACAACACGTTAGCGGCGGATTTATCACCAGACGAGACTTCAGCGCGTTTCTTTCGCGGTGGTTGAAACGTAGGGCAAACGCGCCCAATCTGTTACACTTCACGAACATTTTACTGATAAGCAGGCTCTAAGATGGCTGACGATTCACAAGACACAACGCACTTTGGCTTTCAGACTGTCGCCAAAGCGCAGAAAGCTGACATGGTGGCCCACGTATTTCATTCCGTGGCGGCGAAGTACGATGTGATGAATGACCTGATGTCGTTCGGCATTCATCGCTTGTGGAAGCGCTTCACCATTGACTGCAGCGGCGTACGTCGTGGACAAACGGTGCTGGATTTAGCCGGCGGCACGGGCGATTTAACCGCCAAATTCTCCCGTCTGGTGGGCGAAACCGGTCGCGTAGTTCTCGCCGATATTAATGACTCCATGCTGAAAATGGGACGCGAAAAGCTGCGTAACATCGGCGTGGTGGGGAATGTGGAGTATGTGCAGGCAAACGCCGAAGCGCTGCCATTCCCGGACAATACCTTTGACTGCATCACGATCTCTTTCGGTCTGCGTAACGTGACCGATAAAGAAAAAGCGCTGCGCTCCATGTACCGCGTGCTGAAGCCGGGTGGACGTCTGCTGGTGCTCGAGTTCTCTAAACCGATCATTGAGCCGCTGAGCAAAGCCTACGACGCCTATTCCTTCCACGTGCTGCCGCGTATTGGTGAGCTGGTGGCTAACGACGCTGAAAGCTACCGCTATTTGGCGGAATCTATCCGTATGCACCCGGATCAGGACACATTAAAAGCCATGATGCAGGATGCAGAATTTGAAAATGTTGAATATTTCAACCTGACGGCGGGCGTCGTCGCGCTGCATCGCGGTTACAAATTCTGAGTGGAGGTGTCCCGTGCCCTTTAAACCCTTAGTCTCCGCAGGCATCGAGAATGTACTGAACGCTTTTCTGTATCGCGCCCCTGCGCTGAAAGCTGCACGTCAGCGGCTTAACGGGAAGGTATTACGTATTGTTTTAAAAGAGTTCTCGACGCCGCTTGTGCTGGTATTCAGCGAACGCCAGCTTGACGTTCTGGGGGCGTGGGAAGGTGAAGCCGACTGCTCGGTCATCACGCACATGAGCGTGCTGCCAAAACTGCGCGATCGCCAGCAGTTAACGGCGCTTATCCGCAGCGGTGAGCTGGAAGTGGAAGGCGACATTCAGGTCGTGCAGAACTTCGTTGCGCTCACCGATCTGGCGGAGTTCGACCCGGAAGAGCTGCTCGCGCCTTTTATCGGCGACATTGCCGCCGAAGGCATCGGGAAAGTCCTTCATGGCGGCGCCTCCTTTGCGCGTAAAAATCTTCAGCGCCAGCAACGCTATGCGGCGGAAGTGCTGACTGAGGAGTGGCGAATGGCGCCCGGGCCACTGGAAGTTGCATGGTTTGCGGAAGAGACCGCTGCTGTTGAACGTGCGGTTGATGCGTTAACCAAACGGCTGGAAAAACTGGAGGGCAAATGACGCCTGGTGAAATTCGGCGCCTCTATTTTATTATTCGCACCTTTTTGAGCTACGGGCTCGACGAGCTTATCCCCAAAATGCGTATCACGCTGCCGCTTCGTATCTGGCGGCGGATGCTCTTCTGGATGCCCAATCGCCATAAAGGTCAACCGCTGGGTGAGCGTCTGCGCCTGGCGCTGCAGGAGCTCGGCCCGGTTTGGATTAAATTCGGACAGATGCTGTCGACCCGCCGCGATCTCTTCCCGCCTCTGATTGCCGATGAGCTCGCGATGCTGCAGGATCGCGTCGCACCGTTTGACGGCGCGCGCGCGAAAAAGCAAATTGAAGAGGCGATGGGAAATGTCCCCGTCGAGACCTGGTTTGACGATTTCGACATTAAGCCACTGGCATCGGCCTCTATCGCGCAGGTGCACACCGCGCGTCTGAAAGAAAACGGCAAAGAAGTCGTTATTAAAGTCATTCGTCCGGACATCCTGCCAGTCATCAAAGCGGACATGAAGCTGATTTATCGGCTGGCGCGCTGGGTGCCACGCTTGCTGCCGGACGGGCGTCGCCTTCGTCCACTGGAAGTGGTGCGGGAATATGAAAAAACGCTGATTGATGAGCTTAACCTGCTGCGTGAATCGGCGAATGCCATTCAGCTGCGTCGCAACTTTGAAAACAGCCCGATGCTCTATGTACCTGAAGTCTATTCTGACTACTGCAGCCAGAACATGATGGTGATGGAACGTATCTACGGTATTCCGGTTTCGGATGTGGTCGCCCTGGAGAAACAGGGAACGAACATGAAGCTCCTGGCTGAACGAGGCGTACAGGTCTTCTTTACCCAGGTGTTCCGCGACAGCTTTTTCCATGCGGACATGCATCCGGGCAATATCTTCGTGAGCTACGAACATCCTGAGGATCCGAAGTATATCGGTATCGACTGCGGGATTGTGGGGTCGCTGAACAAAGAAGATAAACGGTATCTGGCTGAGAACTTCATCGCGTTTTTCAACCGCGACTACCGTAAGGTGGCCGAGCTGCACGTCGATTCCGGCTGGGTGCCGCCGGACACCAACGTCGAAGAGTTCGAGTTCGCGATCCGGACCGTTTGTGAACCGATTTTTGAAAAACCGCTGGCGGAAATTTCCTTCGGGCATGTGCTGTTAAACCTGTTCAACACGGCTCGCCGCTTTAATATGGAAGTTCAGCCACAGCTAGTTTTACTCCAGAAAACATTACTTTACGTTGAGGGTGTAGGCCGACAGCTCTATCCTCAGTTAGACTTGTGGAAGACCGCGAAACCTTTCCTTGAATCCTGGATTAAGGATCAGGTTGGCATTCCGGCGCTGGTGCGCTCGCTGAAAGAGAAAGGCCCGTTCTGGATAGAAAAAATGCCTGAAATTCCTGAACTGGTTTATGACAGTTTGCGTCAGAGCAAGAACCTTCAGCACAGCATGGATAAAATCGCCCGCGAACTTCAGTCCAGCCGTGTTCGCCAGGGACAGTCACGCTATCTCTTTGGGATTGGCGCAACGCTGCTGCTGAGCGGTACGCTGCTGCTGATCAACCGTCCGGACTGGCAGATGATGCCCGCCTGGCTGATGGCTGGCGGGGTGGTAGTCTGGCTAGCAGGCTGGCGAAAAACGCGCTGAGCGTGCGTCGCTATCGACGGGTCGCATACGTATAATGCGGCCTGACTCATTAATCATCTATCCCTGAGGAACATGTATGGGTGGTATCAGTATCTGGCAATTGTTGATCATTGCCGTCATCGTCGTGCTGCTGTTTGGCACCAAAAAGCTCGGTTCTATTGGTTCCGATCTGGGCGCGTCTATCAAAGGCTTCAAGAAAGCGATGAGCGATGATGAGAGCAAGCAGGATAAAACCAGCCAGGACGCTGACTTTACTGCTAAATCCATCGCCGACAAGCAAGAAGAAGCCAAAAAGGAAGACGCTAAACGCCACGATAAAGAGCAGGTGTAAGTCGTGTTCGACATTGGTTTTAGTGAGCTCCTGCTGGTCTTTGTGATTGGCCTGATTGTGCTGGGGCCGCAGCGTCTGCCGGTGGCAGTGAAAACCGTTGCGGGCTGGGTTCGTGCGCTGAGATCTCTGGCATCGACCGTTCAGAATGAACTGGCGCAGGAGCTTAAGCTGCAGGAATTTCAGGAAAGCCTGAAAAAGGTCGAGAAGGCGAGCATGGATAACCTGACGCCGGAACTGAAAGCGTCAATGGATGAGCTGCGCGAAGCGGCAGAATCGATGAAGCGCTCCTATAGCGTTAACGATCCTGAAAAAGCGAGCGATGAAGCGAACACCATCCATAACCCGGTGGTGAAGGGCAGCGAGGAGCAGCGCGAGGGCGTAACACCTGCCAGCGCTGAACATCAGGCTGCCGCGCCAGAACAGACGCCTCAGGAAACCGAAGTGAAAAAACAGGCGCAGCCGGAAGAGCCGGTAGCAAAAACGGCGGAAGTGAAGCCCGCTGCGTCCGTTTCCGAATCATCCCCCTCGTCGAGTGATAAAGCGTAAACATGGCAGTAGATGATACTCAACCGCTGATTACGCACCTCATTGAGCTGCGTAAGCGCCTGTTAAACTGCATTATTGCGGTTTTACTCATATTCCTGTGCCTGGTCTATTTTGCCAACGATATCTATCAGGTGGTCTCTGCGCCGCTGATCAAGCAGATGCCGCTGGGCGCAACGATGATTGCAACAGACGTTGCTTCGCCGTTCTTTACCCCCATCAAGCTGACCTTCTGGGTGTCGTTGATTGCTTCTGCACCGGTCATTCTTTACCAGGTGTGGGCGTTTGTGGCGCCCGCGCTGTATAAGCATGAACGCAAGCTGGTGATCCCGCTGCTGGTGTCCAGCTCGCTGCTGTTCTATATCGGCATGGCGTTTGCCTATTTCGTTGTCTTCCCGCTGGCCTTCGGCTTCCTGACGCATACCGCGCCGGAAGGGGTCCAGGTGTCGACGGATATCGCCAGCTACCTCAGCTTTGTGATGGCGCTGTTTATGGCGTTTGGCGTGGCATTCGAAGTGCCGGTGGCTATTGTGCTGCTCTGCTGGGTAGGAGTAACGACCCCGGATGACCTGCGTAAGAAGCGTCCGTATATCCTTGTGGGCGCTTTTGTTGTCGGCATGCTTCTGACACCGCCGGATGTGTTCTCGCAGACGCTGCTGGCCATACCGATGTACTGTCTGTTTGAGGTCGGCGTTTTCTTCTCGCGTTTCTACGTGGGTAAAGGACGTCGAGCGGATGACGAAGACGATACGTCCGACAAGACCACTAAAGAGTAAAACCAGCCGCCCGTCAGGGCGGTTGTTATATGGGGATTTGCATGTTTGATATCGGACTCAACCTGACCAGCTCGCAGTTTGCGAAAGATCGTGATGAGGTGGTTGCGCGTGCTTTTGCCGCCGGGGTGAAAGGACTGCTGCTGACGGGCACCAACGTGCATGAGAGCGAGCAGGCGCAGCAGCTGGCGCAACGTTACGATTGCTGTTGGTCTACTGCTGGCGTGCATCCTCACGACAGCAGCCAGTGGACCGCAGAAAGTGGCGACACCCTGTACAGGCTGGCAAAGACGCCAGACGTTGTGGCGATCGGCGAATGCGGTCTCGATTTCAACCGTAACTTTTCCACGCCTGAAGAGCAGGAAAAGGCGTTTACTGCCCAGCTTGCGCTGGCGGCAGAGCTTGGAATGCCCGTGTTTATGCACTGCCGCGACGCGCATGAACGTTTCCTGGCACTTCTGGAACCGTGGCTGGAGAAACTGCCCGGCGCGGTATTGCACTGTTTCACCGGTTCACGGCAGGAAGCGCTGGATTGCCTGGCGCGAGGGCTTTATCTGGGTATTACCGGCTGGGTGTGCGATGAGCGTCGCGGGCTTGAACTTCGTGAGCTATTGCCGGTAATCCCGGCTGACCGGCTGCTCCTCGAAACCGATGCGCCTTATCTGCTACCGCGCGACATGAAACCCAAACCGGCATCGCGGCGAAATGAGCCCGCGTATCTGGGGCACATTGTTGAGAGCGTCGCGAAGTGGCGCGGAGAGGATCCGCACTGGCTTTCGGCGCAGACGGATGACAACGTGCGTAATCTGTTCGGGATAAACGTTTAAAGCTTGCGGAAGTCGGTGTTTTTAACGCTCTGCAGCACCTGCTTGTTCAGCAGATTGAGCAACAGCATAGAGCGCGCTTCCCCGTCCGGCTCGGCAAAAATCGCCTGCAGGCCTTCGAAAGCGCCTTCGGTTATCACGACGCTATCGCCCGAGTAAGGAGTTTCGGGGTCGGTGATCCCTTCGGGCTGTTGATAAATCGACAGCTGATGAATGACCGTCGACGGAACCGTTGCCGGGTGGGCACCAAAACGAACGAAGTGGCTGACGCCGCGCGTTGCGCTGATGGTGGTGGTGTGGATGACTTCCGGGTCGAACTCCACGAAGAGGTAGTTCGGGAACAACGGCTCACTGACGGTTGTGCGCTTCCCGCGCTGCATTTTTTCAAGCGTGATCACGGGTGTCAGGCAATTTACAGACTGACGTTCAAGATGTTCCTGCGCGCGCTGAAGTTGCCCGCGTTTGCAATACAGTAAATACCAGGCCTGCATAATCACTCTTTCCCTTAGTTCGGGGCGCAAGCATATCAAAACCCTGGCGGGATCGCTAAGTTGATTATAATGGGGGAAAATGGAACAGAACGCATAAGTTCACGCTTATTTAACAAAATTACAGCATCAAGCAGGCTTACGCCGTATAATGAAGCGCTTACAGAGAGGCCATGATTAACTGCATGAAATACCACGATCTCCGCGACTTCCTGACGCTGCTGGAAAAGCAGGGTGAACTCAAACGTATTACACTTCCTGTCGATCCTTATCTGGAGATGACAGAAATTGCTGACCGCACCCTGCGTGCCGGTGGCCCCGCATTACTGTTTGAAAATCCGAAAGGTTACTCCATGCCGGTGCTGTGCAACCTGTTTGGTACACCGCGTCGTGTTGCACTGGGAATGGGGCAGGAAGACGTCTCTGCGCTGCGTGAAGTCGGTAAACTGCTGGCGTTTCTGAAAGAGCCGGAGCCACCGAAGGGCTTCCGCGATCTGTTCGACAAGCTGCCGCAGTTTAAGCAGGTGCTGAACATGCCCACCAAACGCCTGCGCGGCGCGCCGTGCCAGCAGAAAGTGCTGGAAGGCGATGCGGTAGATCTGACTAAAATCCCCATCATGCAGTGCTGGCCTGAAGATGCCGCTCCGCTTATCACCTGGGGGCTGACCGTTACGCGCGGCCCGCACAAAGAGCGGCAAAACCTCGGTATTTACCGCCAGCAGTTGATTGGCAAGAATAAACTCATCATGCGCTGGCTGTCGCATCGCGGCGGCGCGCTGGATTTCCAGGAGTGGTGCGCTGCGCATCCGGGGGAGCGTTTCCCGGTGTCTGTCGCCTTAGGCGCCGATCCGGCCACCATTCTGGGAGCCGTCACGCCGGTGCCGGATACGCTCTCTGAATATGCGTTTGCAGGCCTGCTGCGCGGAACGAAAACCGAAGTCGTGAAGTGTATCTCTAACGATCTCGAAGTTCCGGCCAGTGCGGAAATTGTGCTGGAAGGTTACCTTGAGCAGGGTGAAATGGCGCCAGAAGGCCCTTACGGCGACCACACCGGCTATTACAACGAAGTGGATAACTTCCCTGTGTTTACCGTGACGCACATTACGCAGCGTGAAGATGCGATTTATCACTCCACGTATACCGGGCGTCCACCGGATGAACCGGCGGTGCTGGGCGTGGCGCTGAATGAAGTGTTTGTGCCGATCCTGCAAAAGCAGTTCCCGGAAATTGTTGATTTTTATCTGCCGCCTGAAGGATGCTCGTACCGTATGGCGGTGGTTACGATGAAGAAGCAGTATCCTGGTCATGCTAAACGCGTGATGATGGGCGTATGGTCTTTCCTGCGCCAGTTTATGTATACCAAATTTGTTATTGTCTGCGATGATGACGTTAACGCCCGCGACTGGAATGACGTAATCTGGGCCATTACCACGCGAATGGACCCGGCGCGCGATACGGTGTTAGTCGAAAATACGCCGATAGATTACCTGGATTTTGCCTCGCCGGTTTCCGGCCTTGGCTCAAAGATGGGACTGGATGCCACAAATAAATGGCCTGGCGAAACCGACCGTGAATGGGGTCGCCCGATCAAAAAAGATCCTGCAGTGACCGCGCGAATTGACGCGATCTGGGACGAGCTGGCCATAATGAATAACGGTAAACCCTGAGCTAACCGTTAAGCCCTATAGACTTCCCGACAGAGAGAGCGAATGACAACCTTAAGCTGTAAAGTGACCTCGGTAGATGCCATCACCGACACCGTATATCGCGTCCGTTTAGTGCCAGAAGCGCCATTCTCTTTCCGCGCGGGTCAGTACCTGATGGTTGTGATGGATGAGCGTGATAAGCGTCCTTTCTCTATGGCCTCAACGCCAGCGGAGCAGGAATTTATTGAGCTTCATATTGGTGCGTCAGAGCTTAACCTGTATGCGATGGCGGTGATGGATCGGATCCTGAAGGAACGTGAAATCGTGGTGGATATTCCGCACGGCGATGCGTGGCTGCGCGATGACGAAGACCGTCCGCTGATCCTGATCGCTGGTGGTACGGGCTTCTCTTATGTGCGCTCTATTCTGTTGACCGCCCTGGCGCGTAACCCGGACCGTGACATCACCATTTACTGGGGTGGCCGCGAAGAGAAACATCTGTACGACCTGTCTGAGCTGGAAGCGCTGAGCGTAACCCATCCTAACCTGCGCATTGAGCCGGTGGTCGAGCAGCCGGAAGAGGGCTGGCGTGGTCGCAGCGGGACGGTGCTGACGGCGGTGCTGCAGGATCACGGCACGCTGGCAGGGCACGATATCTATATCGCTGGCCGTTTTGAGATGGCGAAAATTGCCCGCGACCTGTTCTGCAACGAACGTGACGCGCGTGAAGACCGCCTGTTTGGCGATGCGTTTGCCTTCATTTAAATAAAAAACCCGCCCCTGACAGGCGGGAAGAACGGCAACTAAACTGTCTCTCTTCGCCAATGACGCCATAACTGCGTTGGCTGCGCTCGTTCACCCGAATCACTTACTTGAGTAAGCTCATCGGGATTCGCTCGCTTGCCGCCTTGTTCTGACGCCATTGGCTTTGAGATACTTTTCCTGATTTACACTCTCTCAAACACCGTCGCGATACCCTGACCCAGCCCGATACACATCGTTGCCAGACCAAACTGGGCATCTTTGCGTTCCATCAGGTTGATAAGCGTCGTGCTGATACGCGCCCCGGAGCAGCCCAGCGGGTGGCCGAGGGCGATCGCGCCGCCGTTGAGGTTAATCTTCTCGTCGATCTGCTCCATCAGCCCCAGATCTTTAATGCACGGCAGGATCTGCGCGGCGAACGCTTCGTTCATTTCAAACAGGTCGATGTCGCCGGCGGTTAATCCCGCTTTTTTCAGCGCCAGCTTCGAGGCCGGAACCGGGCCGTAACCCATGATTGAAGGATCGCAGCCCACGACCGCCATCGAACGTACCCGAGCGCGAGGCGTTAAGCCCAGCTCGCGGGCGCGGCTTTCGCTCATCACCAGCATCGCGGCGGCACCGTCGGACAGCGCCGACGAAGTACCTGCCGTTACCGTACCGGTGACCGGATCAAACGCAGGGCGCAGGGTAGAAAGCGCTTCTACGGTGGTTTCCGGGCGGATGACTTCGTCGTAGCTGAACTGCTTCAGTACGCCGTCAGCGTCGTGGCCGCCGGTCGGGATGATCTCATTCTTAAAGGCACCGGACTGCGTCGCCGCCCATGCGCGAGCGTGAGAGCGCGCGGCAAAGGCATCCTGCATTTCACGGCTAATGCCGTGCAGACGAGAGAGCATCTCGGCAGTCAGACCCATCATCCCCGCGGCTTTCGCCACGTTACGGCTCATGCCAGGATGAAAATCGACCCCGTGGCTCATCGGCACGTGCCCCATGTGCTCGACGCCGCCCACCAGGCAGGCCTGCGCATCACCGGTCATGATCATCCGCGCCGCGTCGTGCAGCGCCTGCATTGACGAACCGCACAGACGGTTGACGGTGACAGCCGGAACCGAGTGCGGGATCTCCGCCAGCAGCGACGCGTTACGGGCGATGTTGAAACCTTGCTCCAGGGTCTGCTGCACGCAGCCCCAGTAGATATCGTCCAGCGCAGCAGGATCCAGCGCCGGGTTACGCGCCAGCAGGCTACGCATCAGATGCGCGGAGAGGTCTTCCGCACGCACGTTACGGAATGCACCGCCTTTTGAACGGCCCATCGGGGTGCGAATCGCATCAACAATGACAACCTTTTCCATTGTGACTCCTTAAGCCGTTTTCAGCTCGCCAACCGGACGGGCTGGCTCAACTGCTGGATAGTAGGGTTCGTTATGGCGCGCTTTGTTACGCAGCCCTTCCGGCACCTCATAAAGCGGGCCGAGGTGCTGATACTGCTGAGCCATATCGAGATAGCGGGCGCTGCCGAGCGTGTCCAGCCAGCGGAACGCGCCGCCGTGGAACGGAGGGAAGCCCAGGCCGTACACCAGCGCCATATCGGCTTCTGCCGGGCTGGCGATGATGCCTTCTTCAAGGCAACGCACCACTTCGTTGATCATCGGGATCATCATGCGGGCGATGATCTCATCGTCGGTGAAGTCGCGTTTCGGCTGGCTTACATCGGCCAGCAGGCCGTCCACCACGGCATCTTCTTCTTTCTTCGGTTTGCCTTTGCTGTCTTCTTTATAGCGCCAGAAGCCCAGGCCGTTTTTCTGGCCGAAGCGGTTAGCGTCGAACAGAGCGTCAATGGCGTCGCGATAATCTTTCTGCATACGCTGCGGGAAGCCTGCCGCCATCACCGCCTGAGCGTGGTGAGCAGTATCAATGCCGACCACGTCCAGCAGATACGCCGGGCCCATCGGCCAGCCGAACTGTTTCTCCATCACTTTGTCGATTTTGCGGAAGTCCGCACCGTCGCGCAGCAGCTGGCTGAAGCCGGCAAAGTAAGGGAACAGCACGCGGTTAACGAAGAAGCCCGGGCAGTCGTTAACAACGATCGGCGTTTTGCCCATCTTGCTGGCCCATGCCACCACTTTAGCGATGGTTTCGTCAGAGGTTTTTTCCCCGCGGATCACTTCGACCAGCGGCATACGGTGTACCGGGTTGAAGAAGTGCATCCCGCAGAAGTTTTCCGGACGCTTCAACACGCTCGCCAGTTCGCTGATTGGAATGGTGGAGGTGTTAGAGGCCAGCACGGTCTCAGGACGAACTTTATCTTCCGTTTCTGCCAGCACCGCTTTTTTGACTTTCGGGTTCTCGACGACGGCTTCGACTACTACGTCGACACGGTCGAAACCGCTGTATTCCAGCACGGGCTGAATGGTGGAGATCACGCCTGCAAGCTTCAGCCCGTCAATTTTTCCGCGCTCCAGCTGTTTATTCAGCAGCTTGGCCGCTTCGGTCATGCCCAGCGTCAGGGATTTCTCGCTGATGTCTTTCATCACTACCGGCACGCCTTTCCAGGCGGACTGGTAAGCGATACCGCCACCCATAATGCCGGCGCCGAGTACCGCCGCATGTTTTGGCGTCTCAACGTTTTTGGTCAGCTGCTTGGCTTTACCCTTCACGAACTGATCGTTGAGGAAGATACCGACCAGCGCGCGAGCTTCATTGGTGTGCGCCAGCGGGACAAAGCTCTGATTTTCGAGCTTCAGCGCCTCGTCGCGTCCGAGACGAGCAGCCGCTTCAATGGTTTTCACCGCCGTGATCGGCGCCGGGTAGTGTTTACCCGCCGTCTGCATGACCATGCCTTTGGCGATTGTGAAGCTCATGGTGGCTTCAATTTTGCTGAGTTTTAACGGCTCCAGCTTCGGCTGGCGTTTGGCTTTCCAGTCGAGATCGCCGTTAATGGCCTGACGCAGAATGGCGAGTGCGCCTTCAACCAGTTTCTCTGGCTTCACGACGCCGTCGACCAGGCCGATTTTCTGAGCCTGTTCTGCGCCGACATCTTTACCTGCGGCAATGATCTCAAGGGCGCTGTCGGCACCCAGCATGCGCGGCATACGCACGGAGCCGCCAAAGCCCGGCATGATGCCCAGCTTGGTTTCCGGCAGGCCGATGCGCAGGTCCGGCGTCGCCAGACGGTAGTCGGTCGCCAGTACGCACTCGCAGCCGCCGCCCAGCGCGTAGCCGTTAACGGCGGAAATGGTCGGGACAGGCAGATCTTCCAGACGATTAAAGACGCTGTTGGCAAAGTGCAGCCACTGGCTCAGCTGTTCTTCCGGGACCAGGAACAGCGAAAGAAACTCGGTGATATCGGCACCGACAATAAAGGCCGCTTTGTTCGAACGCAGCAGCAGCCCTTTTAATTCAGGTTGTTTTTCAAGAACATCCAGCGCCTGGCCAAGACTGGCCACCGTCGCGGTATCAAGCTTGTTCACTGAGCCGGGGGCATCGAACACCAGTTCGGCAATGCCATCTTCCAGCCAGTTGAGGTACAGGGTGTCGCCTTTGTAGAGCATGTCAGTCTCCTGAATCCAGCAATTGGATCTGGTCATACCAGATGAATCGGAGTGTGGGATTTATGTTAATAAAATGCAAATTACTCATTAAGAAAATGCTGCATTGATCACGGTCGGTGGAAATCACGCAGCCGGAGTGAGGTGTGCTAAGATGCGATGACTTGAGGTCAAAAAAACGAAAGGAAGAATGATGGACTCACTGGCTTCGCTTTATAAAAATCATATCGTTACCCTACAGGAACGTACCCGCGATGTACTGGCCCGCTTTAAGCTGGATGCGCTGCTGATCCACTCTGGCGAGCTGATGAATACCTTTCTGGATGACCACGCTTATCCGTTTAAGGTGAACCCGCAGTTTAAAGCCTGGGTGCCGGTGACTCAGGTTCCAAATTGCTGGCTGCTGGTGGATGGCGTGAACAAGCCGAAACTGTGGTTCTACCTGCCGGTCGATTACTGGCACAACGTAGAACCGCTGCCGACCTCTTTCTGGACGGAAGAGATTGATGTGATTGCACTGCCGAAAGCGGACGGCATTGGCAGCCAGCTGCCTGCCGCGCGGGGCAATATCGCCTATATTGGCCCTGTTCCGGAGCGCGCGCTGGGTCTGGATATTCCGGCTGATAAACTCAATCCGAAAGGCGTGCTGGATTACCTGCACTATTACCGCGCGTATAAAACCGACTACGAACTTTACTGCATGCGTGAAGCGCAAAAAACGGCGGTGAATGGCCACCGTGCCGCGCACGAAGCGTTCCAGTCGGGGATGAGCGAGTTCGACATCAATCAGGCCTATCTGACCGCGACAGGCCACCGTGATACCGACGTGCCGTACAGCAATATCGTCGCGCTGAATGAGCACGCGTCCGTGCTTCACTACACCAAGCTGGATCACCACGTGCCGTCGGAGATGCGCAGCTTCCTGCTTGACGCAGGCGCCGAGTACAACGGTTACGCGGCCGACCTGACCCGTACCTGGGCGGCGAATGCGGATACCGATTTCGCGCAGCTGATTAAAGACGTAAACGATGAACAGCTGGCGCTGATTGCCACCATGAAGGCGGGAACCAGCTATGTGGATTACCACATCCAGTTCCATCAGCGCATCGCAAAACTGCTGCGTAAACATCAGATTGTGAAAGACATGAGCGAAGAGGCGATGGTCGAAAACGATCTAACCGGGCCATTCATGCCGCACGGTATCGGCCACCCGCTGGGCCTGCAGGTTCACGACGTTGCGGGCTTTATGCAGGATGACACCGGCACGCACCTGGCGGCACCGTCTAAATATCCTTACCTGCGCTGCACTCGTATTCTGGAGCCGCGTATGGTGCTGACGATTGAACCGGGGATCTACTTTATCGAATCCCTGCTGGCGCCGTGGCGTGAAGGTCAGTTCAGCAAACACTTCAACTGGGAAAAAATTGACGCGCTGAAGCCGTTTGGCGGTATTCGCATCGAAGATAACGTTGTGGTTCACGAAAACGGTATCGAGAATATGACGCGAGACCTGAAGCTGGCCTGATGGAAAGCTGGCTGATACCGGCTGAACCGGTCACCTTTGTTGAGGAAATCAAGAAAAGCCGCTTTATTACGCTGCTGGCGCATACCGACGGCGTAGAGGCGGCAAAGGCGTTTGTCGAGTCCGTTCGGGCTGAGCATCCTGACGCGCGTCACCACTGTGTGGCGTGGGTGGCAGGGCCGCCAGACGATTCGCAACAGCTGGGGTTTTCCGACGACGGTGAACCGGCGGGCACGGCCGGTAAACCCATGCTTTCGCAGCTGATGGGCAGCGGCGTGGGTGAAATTACCGCCGTGGTGGTGCGCTACTACGGCGGCATCCTGTTAGGCACGGGTGGGCTGGTAAAAGCCTATGGCGGCGGAGTTCAGCAGGCACTGAATATGCTCACAACTACCCGCAAAACGCCGCTCACCGAATATACTTTGTTGTGCGATTACGCTCAGCTATCGGGCATTGAAACGCTGCTCAAACAGTTTAACGGCGTCATCGCGCACAGTGAATATCAGGCATTGGTGCAATTACGCGTGGCGCTTCCGCAGGCGGAGCTGGCTGCTTTTTCAGCAAAACTGGCTGATTTTAGTCGTGGTTCGTTGCAATTGCTGCCGATTGAAGAATAATCCCCACCTCACTTTTTTGAATACCAAAGGAAGCGGCAGAGATGCATTTTCGTGCCATAACCCGAATCGTTGGACTGCTGGTCATACTCTTTTCCGGGACGATGATTCTCCCAGGACTGGTGGCGCTTATCTACCGGGACGGCGCGGGGCGGGCATTTACCCAGACCTTCTTTGTCGCGCTGGCGATCGGCTCGCTGCTGTGGTGGCCAAACCGTCGTCAGAAAGGTGAGCTGAAATCTCGCGAAGGATTTCTGATTGTGGTCCTGTTCTGGACGGTGCTGGGGAGCGTCGGTTCGCTGCCCTTCATCTTCTCTGAACAGCCTAACCTGAGCATCACGGATGCCTTTTTTGAATCCTTCTCCGGTTTAACGACCACCGGGGCGACGACGCTGGTGGGGCTGGATTCCCTCCCGCACGCCATTCTCTTTTATCGTCAAATGCTGCAGTGGTTCGGGGGGATGGGGATCATCGTCCTGGCAGTGGCTATTCTTCCTATTCTGGGCGTTGGCGGCATGCAGCTTTATCGCGCCGAAATGCCCGGGCCGCTGAAAGATAACAAGATGCGCCCGCGTATTGCCGAGACGGCGAAAACTCTCTGGCTTATCTATGTCTTGCTGACGGTAGCCTGTGCGCTGGCGCTATGGTTTGCCGGGATGCCCGCTTTCGACGCCATCGGACACAGCTTTGCGACGATCGCGATCGGTGGATTCTCCACTCACGACGCCAGCGTCGGCTACTTCGACAGCCCTACGATTAACACTATTATTGCCATTTTCCTGCTGATTTCAGGCTGTAACTATGGCCTGCACTTCTCTTTACTGAGCGGGCGCAGCCTGAAAGTGTACTGGCGTGACCCTGAGTTCCGCATGTTCATTGGCGTCCAGCTTACGCTGGTGATCATCTGTACCCTGGTGCTGTGGTTCCATGATGTCTACAACTCCGCGCTGACCACGCTAAATCAGGCGTTCTTCCAGGTGGTATCAATGGCGACGACCGCCGGGTTTACTACCGACAGCATCGCGCGCTGGCCGCTGTTCCTGCCGGTGCTGCTGTTATGCTCGGCATTTATCGGGGGCTGTGCGGGTTCTACGGGCGGTGGCCTGAAGGTAATTCGTATTCTGCTGCTGTTTAAGCAGGGGAACCGTGAGCTGAAGCGCCTGGTCCACCCGAATGCGGTTTACAGCATTAAGCTGGGGAACCGCGCGCTGCCGGAACGTATCCTCGAAGCGGTGTGGGGATTCTTCTCGGCGTATGCGCTGGTGTTTATCGTCAGTATGCTGGCGATTATCGCGACGGGGGTAGATGATTTCTCCGCCTTTGCGTCCGTCGTAGCAACATTGAATAACCTCGGGCCCGGCCTGGGCGTTGTGGCGGATAACTTTGCCAGCATGAACCCGGTCGCGAAATGGATCCTCATCGCCAATATGCTGTTTGGTCGTCTTGAGGTCTTTACGCTGCTGGTGCTGTTCACCCCTACATTCTGGCGCGAGTAAGGAGCCGTTGATGAAAACATTGATTCTTTTCTCTACGCGAGACGGACAAACGCGTGAGATTGCCGCTTATCTGGCGTCGGAATTAAAAGAGCTGGGTATTTACTCTGATGTGGTGAACCTGAACCGTGCGGAGCAGATAGCCTGGCAGGAGTACGATCGCGTGGTGATTGGCGCGTCAATTCGTTACGGGCATTTCCATCCGGCGCTGGATCGCTTTGTGAAAAACCACACGGCGGTGCTCAACAAATTGCCCGGTGCCTTTTACTCGGTCAACCTGGTCGCACGTAAAGCTGAGAAGCGTACGCCGCAGACCAACAGCTACACGCGCAAGTTTTTACTCAGCTCGCCGTGGCAGCCTGACCTGTGCGCCGTCTTTGCCGGCGCGCTGCGCTACCCTCGCTACCGCTGGTATGACCGCTTTATGATCCGCCTGATTATGAAGATGACCAGGGGTGAAACCGATACGCGTAAAGAAGTGGTTTATACCGACTGGTCGCAGGTGGCCAGTTTTGCGCGGGAAATCGCACATTTAACGGGCGATTCGCGACATAAATAAGCGTTAAGTTTGAAAAGTGAGCGAACGAAAAGTTTTTTGTATTTTATGCTTGTCACGTCGGAATAACTCCCTATAATGCGCCTCCACTGACACGGAACAACGGCACACACGCCGCCGGGTCAGCAGAGAAAAGCGAAATTAATCACTTGACTCTGAAGCGGGAAAGCGTAATATGCACACCCCGCGCCGCTGCGAAAAGCGAAGCGGCACTGCTCTTTAACAATTTATCAGACAATCTGTGTGGGCACTCAAAGTGACATGGATTCTTAACGTCGCAAGACGAAAAATGAATACCAAGTCTCTGAGTGAACATACGTAATTCATTACGAAGTTTAATTCACGAGCATCAAACTTAAATTGAAGAGTTTGATCATGGCTCAGATTGAACGCTGGCGGCAGGCCTAACACATGCAAGTCGAGCGGTAACACGGGGAGCTTGCTCCTGGGTGACGAGCGGCGGACGGGTGAGTAATGTCTGGGAAACTGCCTGATGGAGGGGGATAACTACTGGAAACGGTAGCTAATACCGCATAACGTCGCAAGACCAAAGAGGGGGACCTTCGGGCCTCTTGCCATCAGATGTGCCCAGATGGGATTAGCTAGTAGGTGGGGTAACGGCTCACCTAGGCGACGATCCCTAGCTGGTCTGAGAGGATGACCAGCCACACTGGAACTGAGACACGGTCCAGACTCCTACGGGAGGCAGCAGTGGGGAATATTGCACAATGGGCGCAAGCCTGATGCAGCCATGCCGCGTGTATGAAGAAGGCCTTCGGGTTGTAAAGTACTTTCAGCGGGGAGGAAGGTGTTGTGGTTAATAACCACAGCAATTGACGTTACCCGCAGAAGAAGCACCGGCTAACTCCGTGCCAGCAGCCGCGGTAATACGGAGGGTGCAAGCGTTAATCGGAATTACTGGGCGTAAAGCGCACGCAGGCGGTCTGTCAAGTCGGATGTGAAATCCCCGGGCTCAACCTGGGAACTGCATTCGAAACTGGCAGGCTAGAGTCTTGTAGAGGGGGGTAGAATTCCAGGTGTAGCGGTGAAATGCGTAGAGATCTGGAGGAATACCGGTGGCGAAGGCGGCCCCCTGGACAAAGACTGACGCTCAGGTGCGAAAGCGTGGGGAGCAAACAGGATTAGATACCCTGGTAGTCCACGCCGTAAACGATGTCGACTTGGAGGTTGTGCCCTTGAGGCGTGGCTTCCGGAGCTAACGCGTTAAGTCGACCGCCTGGGGAGTACGGCCGCAAGGTTAAAACTCAAATGAATTGACGGGGGCCCGCACAAGCGGTGGAGCATGTGGTTTAATTCGATGCAACGCGAAGAACCTTACCTACTCTTGACATCCAGAGAACTTTCCAGAGATGGATTGGTGCCTTCGGGAACTCTGAGACAGGTGCTGCATGGCTGTCGTCAGCTCGTGTTGTGAAATGTTGGGTTAAGTCCCGCAACGAGCGCAACCCTTATCCTTTGTTGCCAGCGGTTCGGCCGGGAACTCAAAGGAGACTGCCAGTGATAAACTGGAGGAAGGTGGGGATGACGTCAAGTCATCATGGCCCTTACGAGTAGGGCTACACACGTGCTACAATGGCGCATACAAAGAGAAGCGACCTCGCGAGAGCAAGCGGACCTCATAAAGTGCGTCGTAGTCCGGATTGGAGTCTGCAACTCGACTCCATGAAGTCGGAATCGCTAGTAATCGTAGATCAGAATGCTACGGTGAATACGTTCCCGGGCCTTGTACACACCGCCCGTCACACCATGGGAGTGGGTTGCAAAAGAAGTAGGTAGCTTAACCTTCGGGAGGGCGCTTACCACTTTGTGATTCATGACTGGGGTGAAGTCGTAACAAGGTAACCGTAGGGGAACCTGCGGTTGGATCACCTCCTTACCTTAAAGAACCTGCCTTTGCAGTGCTCACACAGATTGTCTGATGAAAAAACAGCAGTAAAAATCTCTGCAGGCTTGTAGCTCAGGTGGTTAGAGCGCACCCCTGATAAGGGTGAGGTCGGTGGTTCAAGTCCACTCAGGCCTACCAAACTCCTTTTAAAGGATGAGCGGTACAGAGACGATAAACGATGGGGCTATAGCTCAGCTGGGAGAGCGCCTGCTTTGCACGCAGGAGGTCTGCGGTTCGATCCCGCATAGCTCCACCATCTTTTACTGCGAACACAAGAAAACTTCAGAGTGAACCTGAAAAGGTGCACTGCGAAGTTTTGCTCTTTAAAAATCTGGATCAAGCTGAAAATTGAAACGACACACATGTTATGTGTGTTCGAGTCTCTCAAATTTTCGCAATCAGAAGTGAAACATCTTCGGGTTGTGAGGTTAAGCGACTAAGCGTACACGGTGGATGCCCTGGCAGTCAGAGGCGATGAAGGACGTGCTAATCTGCGAAAAGCGCCGGCGAGGTGATATGAACCTTTGACCCGGCGATGTCCGAATGGGGAAACCCAGTGTGTTCCGACACACTATCGTTAACTGAATACATAGGTTAACGAGGCGAACCGGGGGAACTGAAACATCTAAGTACCCCGAGGAAAAGAAATCAACCGAGATTCCCCCAGTAGCGGCGAGCGAACGGGGAGCAGCCCAGAGTCTGAATCAGCTTGTGTGTTAGTGGAAGCGTCTGGAAAGTCGCACGGTACAGGGTGACAGTCCCGTACACGAAAGCACACAGGTTGTGAACTCGAAGAGTAGGGCGGGACACGTGGTATCCTGTCTGAATATGGGGGGACCATCCTCCAAGGCTAAATACTCCTGACTGACCGATAGTGAACCAGTACCGTGAGGGAAAGGCGAAAAGAACCCCGGCGAGGGGAGTGAAAAAGAACCTGAAACCGTGTACGTACAAGCAGTGGGAGCACCCTTGTGGTGTGACTGCGTACCTTTTGTATAATGGGTCAGCGACTTATATTCTGTAGCAAGGTTAACCGTATAGGGGAGCCGAAGGGAAACCGAGTCTTAACTGGGCGTTAAGTTGCAGGGTATAGACCCGAAACCCGGTGATCTAGCCATGGGCAGGTTGAAGGTTGGGTAACACTAACTGGAGGACCGAACCGACTAATGTTGAAAAATTAGCGGATGACTTGTGGCTGGGGGTGAAAGGCCAATCAAACCGGGAGATAGCTGGTTCTCCCCGAAAGCTATTTAGGTAGCGCCTCGTGAACTCATCTTCGGGGGTAGAGCACTGTTTCGGCTAGGGGGCCATCCCGGCTTACCAACCCGATGCAAACTACGAATACCGAAGAATGTTATCACGGGAGACACACGGCGGGTGCTAACGTCCGTCGTGAAGAGGGAAACAACCCAGACCGCCAGCTAAGGTCCCAAAGTCATGGTTAAGTGGGAAACGATGTGGGAAGGCACAGACAGCCAGGATGTTGGCTTAGAAGCAGCCATCATTTAAAGAAAGCGTAATAGCTCACTGGTCGAGTCGGCCTGCGCGGAAGATGTAACGGGGCTAAACCATGCACCGAAGCTGCGGCAGCGACGCTTAGGCGTTGTTGGGTAGGGGAGCGTTCTGTAAGCCGTTGAAGGTGTGCTGTGAGGCATGCTGGAGGTATCAGAAGTGCGAATGCTGACATAAGTAACGATAAAGCGGGTGAAAAGCCCGCTCGCCGGAAGACCAAGGGTTCCTGTCCAACGTTAATCGGGGCAGGGTGAGTCGACCCCTAAGGCGAGGCCGAAAGGCGTAGTCGATGGGAAACAGGTTAATATTCCTGTACTTGGTGTTACTGCGAAGGGGGGACGGAGAAGGCTATGTTAGCCGGGCGACGGTTGTCCCGGTTTAAGCATGTAGGCGGAGGTTCCAGGTAAATCCGGTACCTTATTAACGCTGAGGTGTGATGACGAGGCACTACGGTGCTGAAGTAACAAATGCCCTGCTTCCAGGAAAAGCCTCTAAGCATCAGGTAACACGAAATCGTACCCCAAACCGACACAGGTGGTCAGGTAGAGAATACCAAGGCGCTTGAGAGAACTCGGGTGAAGGAACTAGGCAAAATGGTGCCGTAACTTCGGGAGAAGGCACGCTGATATGTAGGTGAAGCCCCTGCGGGTGGAGCTGAAATCAGTCGAAGATACCAGCTGGCTGCAACTGTTTATTAAAAACACAGCACTGTGCAAACACGAAAGTGGACGTATACGGTGTGACGCCTGCCCGGTGCCGGAAGGTTAATTGATGGGGTTAGCGGCAACGCGAAGCTCTTGATCGAAGCCCCGGTAAACGGCGGCCGTAACTATAACGGTCCTAAGGTAGCGAAATTCCTTGTCGGGTAAGTTCCGACCTGCACGAATGGCGTAATGATGGCCAGGCTGTCTCCACCCGAGACTCAGTGAAATTGAACTCGCTGTGAAGATGCAGTGTACCCGCGGCAAGACGGAAAGACCCCGTGAACCTTTACTATAGCTTGACACTGAACACTGGTCCTTGATGTGTAGGATAGGTGGGAGGCTTTGAAGCGTGGACGCCAGTCTGCGTGGAGCCAACCTTGAAATACCACCCTTTAATGGCTGGTGTTCTAACGTAGACCCGTGATCCGGGTTGCGGACAGTGTCTGGTGGGTAGTTTGACTGGGGCGGTCTCCTCCCAAAGAGTAACGGAGGAGCACGAAGGTTAGCTAATCCTGGTCGGACATCAGGAGGTTAGTGCAATGGCATAAGCTAGCTTGACTGCGAGAGTGACGGCTCGAGCAGGTGCGAAAGCAGGTCATAGTGATCCGGTGGTTCTGAATGGAAGGGCCATCGCTCAACGGATAAAAGGTACTCCGGGGATAACAGGCTGATACCGCCCAAGAGTTCATATCGACGGCGGTGTTTGGCACCTCGATGTCGGCTCATCACATCCTGGGGCTGAAGTAGGTCCCAAGGGTATGGCTGTTCGCCATTTAAAGTGGTACGCGAGCTGGG
This sequence comes from Enterobacter asburiae, assembly GCF_007035645.1. NCBI lineage: Bacteria > Pseudomonadati > Pseudomonadota > Gammaproteobacteria > Enterobacterales > Enterobacteriaceae > Enterobacter > Enterobacter asburiae. The sequence goes on along the minus strand of NZ_AP019632.1, from coordinate 4,396,306 downwards.
TTTAGAACGTCGTGAGACAGTTCGGTCCCTATCTGCCGTGGGCGCTGGAGAATTGAGGGGGGCTGCTCCTAGTACGAGAGGACCGGAGTGGACGCATCACTGGTGTTCGGGTTGTCATGCCAATGGCACTGCCCGGTAGCTAAATGCGGAAAAGATAAGTGCTGAAAGCATCTAAGCACGAAACTTGCCCCGAGATGAGTTCTCCCTGACCCTTTAAGGGTCCTGAAGGAACGTTGAAGACTACGACGTTGATAGGTCGGGTGTGTAAGCGCAGCGATGCGTTGAGCTAACCGATACTAATGAACCGTGAGGCTTAACCTTACAACGCCGAAGCTGTTTCGGCGGATGAGACAGAGACGATTTTCAGCCTGATACAGATTAACAGAATTTGCCTGGCGGCTTTAGCGCGGTGGTCCCACCTGACCCCATGCCGAACTCAGAAGTGAAACGCCGTAGCGCCGATGGTAGTGTGGGGTCTCCCCATGTGAGAGTAGGGAACTGCCAGGCATCAAATAAGTAGAGAGGCCATCCGAAAGGATGGCCTTTTTGCGTTTTTATAGGCTGCACAAACTAATCCCCCAACGCCCTGATTATACGGTAAACTACCTGCGTTTTTGCATCAGGATAGCGTCTATGAACCACTCCCTTAAGCCCTGGAATACCTTTGGCATTCAACGCAATGCTAAACAAATTGTACGTGCCGATACTGCACAGCAAATGCTGGATGCATGGCAAAGCGCAACTGAAAATAACGAACCCGTACTGATTCTGGGCGAAGGAAGTAATGTCCTGTTTCTCGATGATTTTGCGGGAACGGTGATCGTTAACCGCATCATGGGAATTGATGTGGAAGAGCGTGCCGACAGCTGGCACCTGCACGTGGGGGCCGGAGAAAACTGGCATCATCTGGTGCAATTCACCCTCGAAAAAGGGATGCCGGGCCTGGAAAACCTTGCGCTTATTCCAGGCTGCGCCGGATCGTCACCTATTCAAAACATCGGTGCCTACGGCATCGAACTGAAACATGTCTGTGAATATGTCGACTGCATCGAACTGGCGACCGGAACGGCAAAGCGTTTAACGGCGGAACAGTGCCGGTTTGGCTATCGTGACAGTATCTTCAAACATGAATATCAGGATCGCTACGTGATTGTTGCCGTGGGCCTGCGTCTGTCGAAGGACTGGCAGCCCGTGTTGACCTACGGGGATTTAACGCGTCTCGATCCGGCTACCGTAACCGCCCGCGACGTTTTTGATTCCGTTTGCCATATGCGGGTGACCAAACTTCCCGATCCAAAAGTAAACGGAAACGCAGGAAGCTTCTTCAAAAACCCGGTTATCAGCAGCGAAAATGCAAAAGTCTTTCTTGAAGGATGGCCAGCCGCACCACATTACCCTCAGGCGGATGGCAGCGTGAAGCTTGCCGCGGGATGGCTTATCGATCAATGCCAGCTAAAAGGCACTTCAGTAGGCGGTGCTGCCGTTCACCAGCAGCAGGCTCTTGTGCTGATTAATCAGCGCGATGCGACCAGCGATGATGTTGTACAGCTGGCTCATTATGTTCGTCAGCGTGTGGGCGAAAAATTTAACGTCTGGCTGGAGCCAGAAGTTCGCTTCATTGGCTGCACAGGTGAAGTTAATGCCGTGGAGGCTATCGCGTGAAGGACAATACCGTTCCCTTAACCCTGATTAGCATCCTTGCTGACGGCGAGTTTCATTCTGGCGAGCAGCTGGGTGAACAGCTTGGCATGAGCCGTGCTGCTATCAATAAACATATCCAGACGCTTCGCGACTGGGGTGTTGATGTGTTCACGGTTCCCGGAAAGGGCTACAGCCTGCCGGAGCCGATTCAATTGCTGAATGAAGAAGCGATCCGCAGCCAGATCGGACACGGCAATGTTGCGGTGCTGCCGGTGATTGATTCGACGAACCAGTATCTTCTGGATCGTCTGCCTGAGCTGAAATCCGGCGATGCCTGCGTTGCTGAATATCAACAGGCCGGTCGCGGCCGTCGCGGTCGCAAATGGTTTTCGCCATTTGGCGCTAACCTCTATCTGTCCATGTACTGGCGACTCGAGCAGGGCCCGGCCGCTGCCATTGGTCTGAGTCTGGTCATCGGCATCGTCATGGCGGAAGTTCTGCACGATCTGGGGGCGGATAAAGTACGCGTTAAATGGCCTAATGACCTCTACCTCAACGATCGTAAACTTGCCGGTATTCTGGTCGAACTGACGGGAAAAACGGGCGATGCGGCGCAAATCGTCATCGGCGCAGGCCTCAACATGGTAATGCGCAATGTACAAAATGATGTGGTGAATCAGGCCTGGACTAACCTTCAGGAGGCGGGGATCGTCATCGATCGCAACACCCTTGCCGTGCGTATGATTAAAGAGTTGCGCAGTTCACTCACGCTTTTTGAGCAGGAAGGGCTGGCATCGTTCCTGTCTCGTTGGGAAAAGCTGGATAACTTCATCAACCGCCCGGTGAAATTGCTGATTGGTGATAAAGAGATCTACGGAACTTCGCGCGGTATTGACGCACAGGGCGCGCTGCTTCTTGAGCAGGATGGCGTGATCAAACCCTGGATGGGCGGTGAGATTTCACTGCGAAGTGCCGAATAACCGGATCGAGTTAATTATGCGAAAACCCGTCTGCGCAACGCTGGCCGTCATGATGAGTGTGCTGTTTTCGCCTCTCTCTCATGCGGATCGGGCCTGGGAGAGTTACAAGGCCCGCTTTTTCAAACCGGAAGGCCGTATTGTTGATACCGGTAATGGCGGCGTGTCGCATACGGAAGGTCAGGGTTTTGCCATGCTGATGGCGGTGGCCAACGACGATAAAGCCACGTTCGATAAGCTCTGGCAATGGACAGACAGTCGGCTAAAGAACAAAGAAAATGGTCTGTTTTACTGGCGCTATAACCCCGCAGAGTCCAACCCGGTCGCCGACAAAAACAACGCTGCAGATGGCGACGTGCTGATTTCCTGGGCGTTGCTGAAAGCCGACGCCCGCTGGCATGACAAGCGCTACAGCGCTGCATCGGATGCAATTACCAAAGCACTGATTGACCACAGCGTGATCCGCTATGCCGGTTACCGCGTGATGCTGCCCGGCGTCCAGGGGTTTAAGCTTGAGGGTGAAGTGGTCCTTAATCCTTCCTATTTCGTGTTTCCGGCCTGGCAGGCCTTCTCCAGACGCAGTCATTTGCCGGTCTGGCGCGATTTGATTAAGGACGGGAAACGCCTGCTGGGTAAAATGGGTTCGGGTAAAGCGAATCTACCCACTGACTGGGTTTCACTGGCATCAGGTGGCAAGCTGGCTCCTGCTAAAGGCTGGCCGCCGCGAATGAGCTATGACGCGATTCGTGTTCCGCTGTACGTTGCCTGGTCTGATAAGCAAAGCCCGCTGCTGACGCCGTGGAAGGCCTGGTTCGGTCAGTTCCCCCGGGAACAAACGCCCGCCTGGGTTAACGTCGCGACCAACGAATATGCGCCCTACATGATGGAAGGCGGCCTGCTGGCCGTACGTGATTTCACGATGGGGCAGTCTTCCGGTGAACCCGAAATCACCTCTAAAGACGACTACTATTCGGCAAGTCTGAAAATGCTGGTGTGGATCGCCCAGCAATAATGTCGACATTATCCCTCTCCCCGATGGGGAGAGGGACGTCATACCGTGTTACTGCGGATACGGTACCCAATCCCCGCCGTTCAGGCGAACGTAAGGTTTGTTTTGATATTGAATGACGACCGCGTTAGCGTTTTCTGAGACTTCTGCCGTTTGCGGCAGGTTACTGGTGAGCTGATCCCAGTTCACGCTATCCTCCACAAACAGCTTCCCGTCAACGGCGCGGGCAACCAGCTCTGAGATCGCCAGATAGCTGGTTGGCTGTGTAATCTCAATCGGTGCGCCCTGATGCGGTGCCTTCATCCCAAAGAATTTAATGCCTGCAGGCACGTTAGTGATGGACGGGCTTGGGATATCACGCAGACCCGACACCTGCATTCTGTCACCTTTCAGCGCACCACCGTGCTCAGGTACCACAACCACCATCACTTTACGGCCCGATTTTTCCAGCTCCGTGAAGAACGCGTCCAGCTCGTCAAAGAACTTCTGTGCACGCACTTTATAATCAGCCGTTTTGCTCACGCCCGGGAAATGGTTACCGTCGTGGAGCGGCAGGGTGTTAAAGAACGTCGCGCTGCGCGGATTACTGTCTTTTTCGATGGTCTGCAGCCAGCGCTGCAGGACGGCAGTATCGTCATAAACTGGCGAGCCGTCGAAGCCCAGCAGAGAGACGGGAAGACCGGTTTGATCCATCAGCGGTGCCTGCATGCCGCCCTGTTCGCGCACCTCTTTCAGGAAGTTACCGAACTGGCCGTTATGCCCCAGCATCAGGTGCTGCGTAAAGCCCAGCTTTGCGAGGTTATCGAACAGATAACACTGGTTGCCGGCGGGTTGATACAGGTTTTTATGCGATGTCTGACCGCAGCTTGCACGCAGCAGGCGGATCGCCGCCGGGCCGCTGTACGAGGTGGCAGAGTTGAAATCTTTAAACTGAATATCGAAGTGTGACCACAGCGGATGAGACATCAAACCGGCGGCGTCCACGTCGGCCCAGGAGAGAGAACAGATGTTGATCACCAGCAGTTCAAACGGCTGAGCATCCGCCGGCAGCGCATCCGGGAATTTAGTCTGTCGCTTGTCTTCCGCGGTATAGAAACTGGAGAGCCAGGCGTTCAGGTTGGTAGAGGTCGGCGGTGCGGTCTGGGTTGGGATATCACCCACCACAGGCGTATCGCCTGCCGTTGTGACGGTTGCCGCCGCGCTTCCCCCTGTGGTGGTCACCGTGGTGGTCGGTTGACCGGCAGGCCACAGCGAAAAGTTCGGCCCAGCCAGCGTCAGCACGTTAAGCCAGATCATAATCGCGACGACAAATACCGTGACGCGGATCCACTGTGACAGGAACAGCCAGGCAACCAGCAGCACAAATACCGCGCCAATCATCTGCCAGTTAATAAAGCGCTCGGTCAGATCGAGGACATAGCTGGCGCTAAAGCCCGCCACCTGCGACCCCTGGCTCATAATGCTGTCCGGCCCCGGTAGCCAGGTATCATGCCAGAACAGCGCAAAGCCGACAGGTATAGCGACCCAGTGGCGCAAGCGATGTAACCTGATATTCGGCAGCGGCATCAGCAGGAAGGCCATAAACACGAGGTTGAGAAGGGGATGGAAATTCAGATAGCCTGCCCACAGCAGGCCAAACTTCACCAGAAAGTAGAAGTTCCAGCCGGAAAGGCCGCGCCAGTATTGCCAGAGCGGCGAGGGTGACGAAGCGGTATAGGTAGAATTAGTCATGTTTTCGGTCTGCCTTGACGTGTGATGCCCGTGTCAGTGTTCCGGCTGGTTTTACATAGCGAGGTTTAATAAACAGCACTCTGGCCGTATCACGGATACGGCGGATGGAATGGCGCGCATAGTAGCCAAGCGGGAAAAAGATCAGCGCACAGAATATAACCAGTTGAATGATATCGCTGATGTTCATGATGATGCGTTCTCCGCGTTGTCTGTTAATAAGCGAAGGGGCTCCGGAACCCGACGCCAGACGTGTCCATCATGTCTGGCATTGAGGATCGGTTTGGCATCGCTCTTGATAGCGAGCGGCTTAACCCATTGTTCAGGCTGGAGCGCACGCATCTGCACCAGCTCCGCGCTAATCGTATTATCTTCGAACCAAATCATACGGTTCGAGAAAATATCCCCTGTAGGCAGAGGGAAGATGTGGTTAAGCGCCGTATCGAGATCGTTTACCCGGCAGAAGGACAAAAACAGCACCAGGCGATTGTCGCCAATGGTCATGATGTCCCCTGTACGGTTCGGGCGACATAAGGTGAGAGCCTGTTCAACGCGAATACCCGGTACAGGACGCAGAGCAACCATGACCCCTTTTCCGTCAGCAGGAAGAAGCGTGTTGTTCATCATGTTGCCGACGGCGTCGCAGAAGGTATCCCATTTTTGGTATCCACGCAGCTTCATCGGCTGCGTCATGGAGAGCAGCGTGGAAATATCTTCCGGCACATGGCGGCTAAACTGCTGGCCCTGAACGCTTTCGATAAGCGTCAGGCAGCGTGACAACGGCGCATTCCATGGAATAACCATATTGGCGCCGCAGCCGAGAAGCAGGCGCTCATCGGTGGCGCGCAGGCTGGTATTATTTTCGCGCACGATGATTTTCAACGCACTGCCGCGCTGGCGGCGTAAGGTGTGGATTTGTCGTGCCAGCGTCTCAATCTGGTTATTCTGCATCAGCGAGAAAATAAGGGTTGCCGCCTGGGTTGTGCGGGCTTCATGGAAAAGGGCTTCGTTAGAATCAAACAATGTCCAGTTTTCCGACAGGGCGGGTGCCCCCTCTAAAACCGCGATATGGCTCAGGATGCGTTTTTCATCACTGCGCGGCTGCACCACGGTTTCTTCCTGCTGCGCCAGGTGCCACTCGCCCTCAATATGTTTCAGCGTAAGCTGTTGCCTGGCGCTCACGCCTTTTTCATTACACCAGAATGCAATATCGTAGAGATAGCTGCCTGCCTGGTCACGAACGCTTGCCAGACCGAACAGGGAGCGATATTCGCCCATTAAAAGTGAGAACAGCTTGTCATTATTACTGCCGGGATTGACTATCAATAGCGTGCAATTTTGAAATTTTGCCCATTTATTGATTTTTTCCAGCCAGGGCAGCAGTTTTTCAGCAGGCATATTTTGCAGGACGTTATTTGCGCATTTCAGAATCACTAAATAGTGATCCGGATCAATAGAGCACTGAACGTCGCGGGACAAAAAGTATAGACTATCGGCTTCCGATGTCATGGAAAATAATCGCACCGTCTGGGGGCCGCGACCACTTTCAAGCGTAATAATTTTCTTCGGCTCTTCGCCCATGCTAATGACGGCCACGCGGGAATCCTTATCCTGAGCAGCAATTGTCTGGTTTACCAGACTGATAGCATCTTCATTACGGTCCGTATTAATCCACCAGACTCCTCCGACTGGCATGTGGCTCAATTCGTCCCATAATGACTGGATGCCAATAGAAAATATGGAGTCCACGGTGTCCCTCTTTTCGTCTAATTTATCTGTATCTCAGTTTACTAGCGAAAGCGTAGAAATAAACCTAACATTGAAATTAAAGAACATCAGATTTAGCATGTAAATGAAATTTGTCAGGGCAGGAAGCCCCGCAACTTCTTTAGCGTGCGATTTTCCTTAAAGGGATGGAAAAAGAATGGATAATAACGAACCTGGAACCCCAGTCGACTCGACTCTGGGTTACACATTCCAAAACGATTTTCTGGCGCTGACGCAGGCCTTTTCTTTACCTGAAATAGATTACACCGATATTTCCCAGCGGGAACAGTTGGCCGCGGCTATTAAACGCTGGCCGTTATTAGCTGAATTCGCCCATCAACAATAAGGGAGCCATTGATGGCCATACTCGGATTACAGGGTGTCCGTGGCGGTGTGGGTACCACATCAGTTACCGCGGCGCTGGCGTGGTCATTACAGCTTTTAGGTGAATCGGTGCTGGTTATTGACGCCTGCTCCGATAATTTGTTGCGTATGTCGTTTAACGTCGACTTTTCTCGTGAAGAGGGCTGGGCCCGCGCGCTGCTTGATGATAAAGACTGGCAGGATGCAGGGATGCGCTATACCTCCCAGCTCGATCTGCTGCCGTTTGGGCAACTGACCACCACGGAGCGCGAGAATGAAGCCGCGTATCAGCGCCTGTTTTCGCAGTTCACGCTGGCGCTGCAAACCCTGAAAGAAAAGGGGCACTACAAGTGGATCCTGCTGGATCTGCCGCACGGCGCCGGCACGCTCACCCGACAGCTAATCGCCCAATGCGATCATATACTTTCCATCGTCAACGTCGATGCGAACTGCCATATCCGCCTGCATCAGCAGGGGCTGCCTCAGAACGCTCACCTTCTGATTAACGATTTGCGCATTGGCAGCCAGATCCAGGACGACCTGTATCAGGTCTGGCTGCAAAGCCAGCGCCGTCTGCTTCCCATTGTCATCCATCGTGATGAGGGGATGGCGGAATGCCTTGCGTCTAAGCAACCGCTCGGCGAATACCGCAGCGATTCACTGGCGGCAGAAGAGATCCTGACGCTGGCTAACTGGTGTCTGCTGAACTTCGCCAACAGGGCGGAGCATGCAGGGAGTTCTGTATGAGTCGTCTCGCCAGCTGGTTACTCATCCCACCGGTCAGTTCGCGTTTGAGCGAACATTACCGGCATTTCCGCCGGCACGGTGCTTCGGCATTTAGCGCCGCGCTCGGCTGCTTCTGGATGATTCTGGCCTGGATGTTTATTCCACTCGAACACCCGCGCTGGCAGCGCATACGTGCCCGGCACAGTGAGCTATATCCGCACATTAATCCCAACCGGCCGCGTCCTTTGGATCCGGCGCGATATCTCATTCAGGCCATCTGGCTGGTGGTCACGTCATCCCGCTCAGAGAAAATAACGCCGCACTGGCGCAGCTTCTCCCGCGTCCAGCAGTTACGTGAGCGCTACCACCAGTGGCTGGACAGACTGCCCAACAGCGTAAGCGATAAGACCAGCCATCTGGATAACCATAAAGAGCTCGGGCATCTGCATCCGGGCCTGCGGCGTTTTATCCTCGGCGTGATCGTCGTGTTCTCGCTCATTCTGGCGCTGGTCTGTATTACGCAGCCTTTCAACCCTCTGGCGCAGTTCACCTTCCTGATCCTGCTGTGGGGTGTGGCGCTGCTGGTCCGCCGTATTCCGGGCCGCTTCTCGGCGCTGATGCTGATTGTGCTGTCGTTGACCGTCTCCTGTCGCTACATCTGGTGGCGTTATACCTCAACCCTGAACTGGGACGATCCGGTCAGCCTGGTGTGCGGCCTGGTGCTGTTGTTTGCCGAAACCTACGCCTGGATCGTGCTGGTACTGGGCTATTTCCAGGTCATTTGGCCGCTCAACCGCCAGCCGGTTCCGCTGCCAAAAGACACCGCGCAGTGGCCGTCTGTTGATCTCTTTGTACCGACCTACAACGAAGATCTGAGCGTGGTGAAAAACACCATTTATGCCGCGCTGGGCATCGACTGGCCGAAAGACAAGCTCAAGGTCTGGATCCTGGATGACGGCAACCGTCCGGCGTTCCGCCAGTTCGCAGAGGAGGTTGGCGTCGAGTACATCGCCCGACCGACTCACGAACATGCGAAAGCCGGGAACATCAACAACGCGTTGAAGTATGCCACAGGGGAGTTTGTCTCGATCTTTGACTGCGACCACGTGCCGACGCGCTCGTTCCTGCAGATGACCATGGGCTGGTTCCTGAAGGAGAAAGAGCTGGCCATGATGCAGACGCCGCACCACTTCTTCTCGCCGGATCCGTTTGAACGTAACCTTGGCCGCTTCCGCAAAACCCCGAACGAAGGCACCCTGTTTTATGGCCTGGTGCAGGACGGAAACGACATGTGGGATGCCACCTTCTTCTGCGGCTCCTGTGCGGTTATCCGCCGTAAGCCGCTGGATGAAATTGGCGGTATCGCCGTCGAAACGGTCACTGAAGATGCGCACACCTCTCTGCGCCTGCACCGTCGTGGCTATACCTCTGCGTATATGCGTATTCCGCAGGCTGCCGGTCTGGCAACGGAGTCACTGTCGGCGCACATTGGTCAGCGTATTCGCTGGGCGCGCGGCATGGTGCAGATTTTCCGTCTCGATAACCCACTGATTGGTAAAGGGCTCAAGCTGGCGCAACGTCTCTGCTACGTCAACGCCATGTTCCACTTCTTATCCGGTATCCCGCGGCTGATCTTCCTGACCGCGCCGCTGGCGTTCCTGCTCCTTCACGCTTATATCATTTACGCCCCGGCGCTGATGATTGCGCTGTTTGTTCTGCCGCACATGATCCACGCGAGCCTGACGAACTCGAAGATACAGGGTAAATACCGCCATTCCTTCTGGAGTGAAATCTACGAAACGGTGCTGGCCTGGTATATCGCACCGCCGACGATGGTGGCGCTGATTAACCCGCACAAAGGGAAATTTAACGTCACCGCCAAGGGCGGCCTGGTGGAAGAAGAGTACGTCGACTGGGTGATCTCCCGTCCGTATATCTTCCTGGTATTGCTGAATATCGTTGGCGTCATCGCCGGTATCTGGCGTTACTTCTACGGCCCGGAAAACGAAATCCTGACCGTCTTTGTGAGTATGGCCTGGGTCTTCTACAACCTGATTATCCTCGGCGGCGCGGTGGCGGTGTCGGTGGAGAGCAAGCAGGTTCGTCGTGCGCATCGCGTTGAAATCTGCATGCCTGCGGCGATCGCCCGTGAAGATGGCCACCTCTTCTCCTGTACCGTGCACGACTTCTCTGACGGTGGTCTGGGGATCAAAATCAACGGCCAGGCGAAGGTGCTGGAAGGCCAGAAAGTTAACCTGCTGCTTAAGCGCGGCCAGCAGGAGTATGTCTTCCCGACGCAGGTTGTGCGCGTGGCGGGCAATGAAGTCGGTTTGCAGCTGATGCCGTTGACCAAAAAGCAACATATCGATTTTGTGCAGTGTACGTTTGCCCGCGCGGATACGTGGGCTCTCTGGCAGGACAGCTTCCCGGAAGATAAACCTCTGGAAAGCCTGCTGGATATTCTGAAGCTGGGGTTCCGTGGCTATCGTCACCTTGCAGAATTCGCCCCGTCGTCGGTGAAATTAATTTTCCGGTCACTTACTTCGCTGGTTTCCTGGGTCGTGTCGTTCATTCCTCGTCGTCCTGAGCGGGATGAGGCGAAGCAGGCGGACCCGGTTATGGCTCAACAATGATGATAACGCGATGAAAACAAAACTTTCCTGGTTATGTGCAGTGGCAATGGGGATGAATGTCCTCCCCGCAACAATGGCTAACGCAGCTCCTGGTAACGCAGCGGCAACGCCTGCGCCAACGGTACCTGTCGTCGCGCAAGCAACCGATCCGGTTGTCACCGCGGCACCTGGTCAAACAGAAAATATCATGCCGAACCAGCCAACGGAGGGGAACACCCTGCCGGCAGACGGCCAGGTCATCGGGCAGGTGATGCCGGGCGTCCGGGGGGCGAATGCGCCCGTCGTTGCGGACAATGCGCCGTCGCGGGACGTGAAGCTGACCTTCGCGCAAATTGCACCGCCTCCGGGCAGTATGGTGCTGCGCGGCATCAACCCTAACGGCGGCATTGAGTTTGGCATGCGCAGCGATGAGGTCGTTTCTAATGCGGTGCTGAACCTGGAATACACGCCATCTCCGTCTCTGCTGCCGACGCAGTCTCAGCTGAAGGTCTACCTGAATGATGAGCTGATGGACGTACTGCCGGTCACCAAAGAGCAGCTGGGCAAGAAAACCCAGGCGCAGGTGCCGATCAACCCGCTGTTCATCACCGACTTTAACCGTATCCGTCTGGAATTTGTCGGCCACTACCGCGATGTCTGCGAAAACCCTGCCAGCAACACGCTGTGGATGGACGTCGGGCGTAACTCCTCGCTGCAGATGACCTACCAGTCGCTGGCGCTGAAAAACGATCTCTCGGCATTCCCGGTTCCGTTCTTCGATCCGCGTGATAACCGTCCGCTCACGCTGCCGATGGTGTTTGCATCATCCCCGGACGTGACCGAGCAGCTGGCGGCCACCATTGTGGCGTCCTGGTTTGGTTCACGTGCTGGCTGGCGTGGACAGAGCTTCCCGGCGATGTATGACAAACTGCCGGACAGAAATGCCATTGTGTTTGCGACCAACGCGAAACGCCCGGCCTTCCTGCGCGATCATCCGGACGTCAAAGCGCCGACCGTTGAGATGATAAGCCACCCGGAAAACCCGTACGTGAAGCTGCTGGTGGTGTTTGGCCGTGATGATAAAGATCTGGTGCAGGCCGCAAAAGCGATTGCCCAGGGCAACGTCCTTTTCCGTGGCAACAGCGTTGTAGTGGATGAGGTCAAACCGCTGCTGGCGCGTAAACCTTATGATGCGCCAAACTGGGTGCGTACCGACCGTGCGGTGACATTTGGCGAACTGAAAACCTATGAAGAACAGCTGCAGGCGACGGGGCTTGAGCCAGCGCCGATTAGCCTGTCACTGAATCTGCCGCCGGATCTGTATCTGCTGCGTACCAACGGCATTGATATCAATCTGAACTACCGTTATACCGCGCCAGCGACCAAAGACAGCTCGCGCATGGATATCAGCCTGAACAACCAGTTCCTGCAATCGTTCAGCCTGCAAAGCACGCAGGATACTAACCGCCTGATGCTTCGCCTGCCGGTGTTGCAGGGGCTGCTGGACGGTAAAACGGATGTCTCCATCCCGGCACTGAAGCTGGGTGCGATAAACCAGCTGCGCTTTGACTTCCAGTACATGAACCCGATGCCTGGCGGCTCGGCGGAAAACTGCATCACCTTCCAGCCCGTACAGAACCACGTCGTGATTGGCGATGAGTCGACCATCGACTTCTCGAAGTACTATCACTTCCTGGCGATGCCGGATCTGCGCGCCTTTGCTAACGCGGGCTTCCCGTTCAGCCGCATGGCCGATCTTTCTGAGTCCATCGTTGTGATGCCAAAAGCGCCAAGCGAAGGGCAGGTCACGACCCTGCTGGATACCATGGCGACCGTTGGGGGACAGACGGGATTACCGGCGATTAACGTCACGTTGACGGACGATGGCAGCCAGATCCAGAACAAAGATGCTGACATCATGGTGATCGGCACTATTCCGGATAAGCTGAAGGATGACAAACGTATCGATCTGCTGGTGAAAGCGGCCCAGTCCTGGGTTAACACGCCGCTGCGTCAGACCGAGTTCCCGAGCATTATGCCGGATATGAACGACCGTCAGGCCAGCGCGCAGACGACCGTAACGTCTCCGGGGGCAATGGCCGCGGTGGTGGGCTTCCAGTCACCTTACAACGAACAGCGTAGCGTGGTGGCTCTCCTGGCGGACAGCCCGCGCGGGTATGAACTGCTCAATACGGCCATGAACGACAGCGGTAAACGTGCCGCGATGTTTGGATCCGTGTCGGTGATCCGTGAGTCCGGCGTCAATAGCCTGCGCGTGGGCGACGTGTACTACGTGGGCCATCTGCCGTGGTTCGAACGCCTGTGGTATGCGCTGGCTAACCATCCGGTTCTGCTCGCCATCCTGGCGGCGGTCAGCGTGGTCTTGCTGGCATGGGTGCTGTGGCGTCTGCTGCGTATCATCAGCCGTCGTCGCCTGAACCCGGATGAGTAAGATGTGATGAAAGCCTTTCGCTGGTGTGCATTAGCAGCGTTGATGCTGGCGGCGCTTCCTCTTCGCGCCGCCTGTACCTGGCCTGCCTGGGAGCAGTTTAAAAAGGATTACATCAGTGAGGGCGGGCGTGTCGTTGATCCCAGCGACACGCGCAAAATTACGACCTCGGAAGGGCAAAGCTACGCCTTGTTCTTTGCCCTTGCGGCGAACGATCGCAGCGCGTTTGACCAGCTGCTGACCTGGACGCGCGATAATCTTGCCAGCGGCAATCTCAACGACCATCTGCCCGCCTGGCTATGGGGCCAGAAAGATAAAGAGACGTGGGCGGTGATTGATACCAACTCCGCCTCTGACGCCGATGTCTGGATCGCCTGGTCTCTGCTCGAAGCGGGCCGGTTGTGGAAACATCCGGACTATACCCGCACGGGTAAGGCGCTGCTAAAACGCATTGTCAGTGAGGAAGTGGTGAAAGTGCCGGGGCTCGGCGCAATGCTGCTTCCAGGTAAAGTCGGTTTTGCCGATGAAAACGTCTGGCGTTTTAACCCCAGCTATCTTCCTCCGCAGTTAGCGAGTTATTTCACGCGCTTTGGTCCCCCGTGGACCCAGCTTCGTGAAACCAATCAGCGTCTGCTGCTGGAGAGCGCGCCGAAAGGGTTTTCGCCGGACTGGGTTCAGTATCAGAAAAACAAAGGCTGGCGGTTACAGCAGGATAAATCGCTGGTGGGCGGCTACGACGCCATCCGCGTTTATCTCTGGGTGGGAATGATGAGTGATAAAGATCCTCAGAAAGCCCGGCTGCTGACGCGCTTCCAGCCGATGGCGGCAAAGACAATGAAACGGGGTGTGCCGCCGGAGAAAGTGGATGTGGCGACGGGTAAACGCACCGGGAATGGCCCGGTCGGGTTCTCTGCCGCCATGCTGCCGTTTTTACAACAACGTGATGCCCAGGCGGTTCAGCGCCAGCGCGTTGCGGACCATTTTCCCGATAACAATGCCTATTACAGCTACGTGCTGACTCTCTTTGGGCAAGGATGGGATCAGCATCGTTTTCGCTTCACCGCAAAAGGTGAATTAATACCGGATTGGGGCCAGGAATGCGCAAGTTCACAGTAAATCTACTCACTTTATCGCTTGGCCTGGCACTGATGCCGATGGCTGAGGCCGCCAACTCTCCGCAGCAGAAACAGCTGCTGGAACAGGTTCGGCTGGGCGAATCGACACAGCGTGAGGATTTGGTTCGTCAGTCGCTTTACCGTCTTGAGCTGATTGACCCGAACAACCCTGACGTCATTGCCGCACGCTTTCGCTACCTGCTGCGCCAGGGCGATAACGCCGGTGCGCAAAAAGAGCTGGATCGTCTGAAAGGGATCGCGCCGGGCTCGAGTGCATACCAGTCATCACGCAACACGATGCTGCTGTCCACGCCGGATGGCCGCCAGCAGCTCCAGCAGGCGCGTTTGCTCGCCACCACGGGACACACGCAGGAGGCGATTGCAGCCTATGACAAGCTGTTTGACGGCAACCCGCCGGGCGGCGACGTGGCGACGGAATACTGGAATGTGGTCGCCAAAGATCCTGCTCGCCGGAATGCGGCCATTAACCAGCTCAAGAAAATCAACACCAGCAGCCCCGGAAATACACAGCTGCAGGCGACGCTGTCCCAGCTTTTGTTCCAGAGCGGACGCCGTGACGAAGGCTTTGCGGTATTGCAGGATATGGCTAAATCGACCAACGGGCGCAGCCAGGCGTCTGATATGTGGTATGACCAAATCAAAGGCCAGCCTGCCAGCAGCGCCAGCGTCAGCGCGCTGCAAAAATACCTGAGCGTATTCAGTGACGGCGATAGCGTCGCGGCGGCGCGTGCCCAGCTCGAAGAACAGCAAAAACAGCTCGCTGACCCGGCGTTCCGCGCGAAAGCGGAAGGGCTGGCGGCGGTGGATGCCGGGCAGGGAAGTAAGGCGGTCGCGGAACTGCAAAAAGCCGTCAGCGCCAACCATGCCGACAGTGAAGCAGTAGGTGCCCTTGGCCAGGCTTATTCCCAGAAAGGCGACCGCGCCCGCGCGGTGGCGCAGTTTGAAAAGGCGATTGCCCTCGATCCCCAGAGCGATAACCGGGGTAAATGGGACAGTCTGCTGAAGGTCAACCGCTACTGGCTGCTGATCCAGCAGGGCGATGCGGCCCTGAAGGCGAATAACCCTGCGCAGGCGGAACGTTACTATCAGCAGGCGCGCGGTATCGACAATACCGACAGTTATGCCGTGCTGGGGCTGGGCGATGCCGCAGCGGCGCGTAAAGATAATGACGCGGCGGAACGTTACTATCGCCAGGCGCTGCGTATGGACAGCGGCAACAGCAATGCGGTCCGCGGCCTGGCTAATATTTACCGCGCGCAGTCCCCGGAGAAGGCCTCGCAGTTTATCCAGTCTCTCTCCGCCAGCCAGCGCCGGAGCATTGATGATATTGAACGCAGTCTGACCAACGAGCAGCTCTCCGCTCAGGCAGAACAGCTGGAAAATCAGGGAAAATACGCCCAGGCGGCAGAGATTCAGCGCCGTCGTCTGGCGCTCTCTCCCGGCGACGTTTGGATAACCTATCGTCTCTCGCGCGATCTCTACAGCGCGGGTCAGCGCAGCCAGGCGGATACCCTGATGCGTCAGCTTGCCAGCCAGAAACCGTCCGACCCGGATCAGGTGTACGCCAGCGGGCTCTATCTTTCCGGCAACGATCAGGACCGCGCCGCGCTGGCGCATCTGGACACGCTGCCGCGCAGCCAGTGGAACGGCAATATTCAGGAGCTTGCCGACCGCCTGCAAAGCAATCAGGTGCTGGAAACCGCCAACCGTCTGCGCGACAGCGGCAAAGAGCAGGAGGCGGAAAACCTTCTGCGTCAGCAGCCGACCTCCACCCGCATCGACCTGACGCTGGCGGACTGGGCGCAGCAGCGTGGCGATCTGGCGTCGGCGAAAACGACGTACAGCGCCGTTCTGCAGCGTGAACCGCAGAACGAAGACGCGATCCTCGGCCTGACCGAGATTTACAGCGTGCAGGGCGACAAAGATGCCGCGCGCGCAGAGCTGGCGAAACTGCCCACCGCGCAAAACGGCCAGCCGCTGTCGCTCAACATGCAGCGCAGGATCGCGATGGCGCAGGCAGGCCTGGGCGATTCCGCTGCCGCAGAACAGACCTTCAACAAAATCATTCCGCAGGCTAAATCGCAGCCCGGCTCCATGGAAAACGCGCTGGTGTTACGTGATGCCGCGCGTTTCCAGGCGCAAAACGGTCAGCCTCAGCAGGCGCTGGAAACCTATAAAGACGCGATGGTGTCGACGGGTATCACCACGACGCGTCCGGCCGACAACGACAGTTTCACCCGCCTGACGCGTAACGATGAAAAGGACGACTGGCTGAAGCGCGGCGTGCGCAGTGATGCCGGTGACTTGTACCGTCAGCAGGATGTTAACGTCACGCTGCAGCACGACTACTGGGGCTCCAGCGGCACGGGCGGCTATTCCGACCTGAAAGCGCACACTACCATGCTGCAGGTGGATGCCCCGCTGTCTGACGGACGCATGTTCTTCAGAAGCGATCTGGTCAACATGGACGCCGGTTCATTTGATAACAATAACGGGACCTACGATCCAAAATGGGGGACCTGCTACGAAACGCCGTGTAGCGGCAACACCCATCAGTCCGACAATGGCGCAAGCGTCGCCGTCGGCTGGCAGAATAAAACCTGGGCGATGGATATTGGCACCACGCCAATGGGCTTTGACGTCGTCGACGTGGTGGGCGGTATCAGCTACAGCAGCGATCTGGGCCCCATCGGCTATACCGTTAACGCCCATCGCCGTCCAATCTCCAGCTCCCTGCTGGCGTTCGCCGGGCAAAAAGATACCAACACCGGCACCACCTGGGGCGGCGTACGTGCCACCGGTGGCGGCGTAAGCATGAGCTATGACAAAGGGGAAGCGAACGGCGTCTGGTCAAGCCTGAACGCGGAAACGCTGACGGGTAAAAATGTGGAAGATAACTGGCGCGTCCGCTGGATGACGGGTTACTACTACAAGCTCATTAATAAAAACAACGAGCGCCTGACGGTCGGCGTCTCCAATATGCTCTGGCACTACGACAAAGACCTGAGCGGTTATACCCTGGGTCAGGGCGGCTACTACAGCCCGCAGGAGTATGTCTCCTTCGCGCTGCCGGTGACCTGGCGTAAACGCACGGAGAACTGGTCCTGGGAGCTGGGCGGCTCGGTGTCCTGGTCTCACTCGAAAACCAAAGACGAACTGCGCTACCCGATCCAGAATCTGATCCCGACCGATGAGCCAGACCGCTATACCGACCGGGGCGTGATGGAAACGGGCAGCAGCTCCTCAGGCACGGGTTATACCGCGCGGGCCATTATCGAACGCCGCGTAACGTCCAACTGGTTTGTGGGCATGGGCGTGGATATTCAGGAAGCGAAAGACTATACCCCAAGCCATGCGCTGATCTATGTGCGTTACTCTGCTGCAGGCTGGCAGGGCGATATGGACTTACCGCCGCAGCCGCTCATCCCTTACGCGGACTGGTAATCGGATTATCCTTAATCCATTTGTAAGTCTCTCTTAATAGCGCGGCAATCGGGTATACTCAGGCGCGCCAGGTTTACACCCTGGCGCGCCCTGCGCTTCGAGTTTTGTGGAGAGTCATTTTGCGTGTCAGCCGTTCCTTAACAATCAAACAGATGGCGATGGTTTCTGCCGTCACCGTGCTGTTTGTACTGCTCTTCTGCGTAATTTTGCTGTTTCATTCCGTACAGCAGAATCGCTATAACACGGCTTCGCAGTTAGAAAGTATCGCGCGATCGGTGCGCGGCCCGCTCTCTGCCGCTATCCTGAAAGGGGATATTCCCGAAGCGGAAACCATTTTAAAACGCATTCAGCCTGCCGGCGTCGTTAGCCGCGCCGATGTGGTCTTGCCCAATCAGTTTCAGGCGCTGCGGATGAGCTTTATCCCGGAGCGTCCCGTCCCGATGATGGTGATGCGCCTGTTTGAACTGCCGGTGCAGATTTCGCTGCCCGTTTATTCGCTTGAACGCCCTGCCAATCCGCAGCCGCTGGCCTACCTGGTATTACAGGCGGATTCCTACCGCATGTATAAATTCGTCATGAGCTGGGTGGTTACGTTAGTGACCACTTGCTTACTTATGACGCTTATTCTCAGCGTGGCGCTCACCTGGTGCATTAACCGGCTGATTGTTCATCCGCTGCGCCGTATCGCCCGCGAGCTGAATACGCTTGCGCCGCAGGATCAGATGGGGCATCAGCTTGAGCTGCCGCGTCTGCATCATGACGATGAGATAGGCATGCTGGTGCGCAGCTACAACCTCAACCAGCAGCGCATTCAGCGCCAGCAGGATGAGTTAAACAGCAGCGCCACGCGCTTCCCGGTGTCGGAGCTTCCCAATAAAGCCTTCCTGATGGCGATGCTGGAGCAGACCGTTGCCCGTCAGCAAACCACGGCGCTGATGGTTATCGCCTGTGAAACCCTGCAGGACACGGCTGGCGTGCTCAGGGAGAGCCAGCGCGAAATGCTGCTGCTGACCCTGGTGGAAAAAGTGAAGTCTGTCCTTGCCCCGCGCATGGTGCTGACCCAGGTCAGCGGTTACGACCTGGTGGTGATTGCCAACGGCGTAAAAGAACCCTGGCATGCGATCACTTTAGGTCAGCAAGTACTCACTGTCATTAATGAGCGGTTGCCCATTCAGGGTATCCAGCTTCGTCCAAGCGCCAGTATCGGTATTGCGATGTACTATGGCGATTTAACGGCAGAGCAGCTTTATCATCGCGCGTTCTCGGCGGCGTTCACCGCCCGGCGCAAAGGCAAAAATCAGATCCAGTTCTTCGCGCCGGAAGAGATGGAAAAGGCGCAGCAGCGACTGACGGAAGAGAGCGACATCCTGACCGCGCTGGATAACCGCCAGTTTGCCCTCTGGCTACAGCCGCAGGTGAATTTGCTGACGGGAGAAGTGAAAAGCGCCGAGGCACTGCTGCGCGTGCAGCAGCCGGATGGTTCATGGGAGCTGCCGGAAGGGCTGATTGAGCGCATTGAGTCCTGCGGCCTGATGGTTACCGTCGGCTACTGGGTGCTGGAGGAGTCCTGCCGTCAGCTTGCCGCCTGGCAGGAGCGCGGCGTGACGCTGCCGCTGTCGGTCAATTTGTCTGCCCTGCAGCTTATGCACCCGACCATGGTTTCAGAGATGCTGGAGCTGATCCATCGTTACCGAATCAAGCCTGATACGTTAACTCTGGAAGTGACGGAGAGCCGACGCATCGACGATCCTAATCAGGCAGTCGCAATTCTGAAACCGCTGCGTAATGCCGGCATTCGCATTGCGCTGGACGATTTTGGTATGGGATACGCCGGGCTGCGTCAGCTTCAGCACATGAAAACCCTTCCGGTGGATGTGCTCAAAATTGATAAAGCGTTTGTCGACGGTCTGCCGGGCGACAGCAGCATGGTGCAGGCGATTATCCAGATGGCGCGCAGCCTCAACCTGCATCTTATTGCCGAGGGGATTGAAACCGAAGCGCAACGTGCCTGGCTGGCAGAGGCGGGCGTGGAGAGCGGACAAGGCTTCCTTTTTGCCCCTGCTGTTCCTTCGGATGTCTTTGAAGAACGATACCTTTCTGGTGCTGACAATAACGCAAAAGTGTAATTTTGTTGCTGGCTTGTGCGAGCCAGCTCAAAGTTCTTAACATTTGTGTTTCAAATTTGAACTGAGTTTATTTCTGTCCTGTTATGTGGGTGTTATTTTAAAGCCGCAGGTTAACCATAACCTTACAAAGCCTGTGGTTTTTCTTCCCAAGGACACCTTATGAAAACCTCACTCTTCAAAAGTCTTTATTTCCAGGTCCTGACAGCCATCGCCATCGGTATTCTGCTGGGTCACTATTACCCTGAGCTGGGCGCGCAAATGAAACCGCTTGGCGACGCGTTCGTTAAGCTCATCAAAATGGTCATCGCTCCGGTGATCTTCTGTACCGTAGTAACGGGCATCGCTGGCATGGAAAGCATGAAGGCGGTCGGTCGTACCGGTGCAGTGGCGCTTCTCTATTTTGAAGTGGTCAGTACCCTTGCGCTGATTATCGGTCTGATCATCGTCAACGTGGTGCAGCCGGGCGCGGGGATGAACGTAGACCCGTCAACGCTGGATGCCAAAGCGGTCGCGGTGTATGCCGAGCAGGCGAAGGATCAGGGCGTGGTGGCCTTCCTGCTGGACGTGATACCGGGCAGCGTCATTGGCGCGTTCGCCAGCGGAAACATCCTGCAGGTTCTGCTGTTTGCCGTGATGTTTGGCTTTGCTCTGCACCGTCTGGGCAGCAAAGGCCAGCTTATCTTTAATGTGATCGAAAGCTTCTCCCAGGTGATTTTCGGCATCATCAATATGATCATGCGCCTGGCGCCGATCGGTGCTTTCGGCGCGATGGCCTTCACCATCGGTAAATATGGCGTCGGTACGCTGGTGCAGCTGGGTCAGCTGATTATCTGCTTCTATATCACCTGTATCCTTTTCGTGGTCGTGGTGCTGGGCTCCATCGCCCGCGCGACGGGTTTCAACATCTTCAAATTTATCCGTTACATCCGCGAAGAGCTGCTGATCGTTCTGGGGACTTCCTCTTCAGAATCGGCGCTGCCGCGTATGCTCGACAAGATGGAAAAGCTGGGGTGCCGTAAATCGGTGGTCGGGCTGGTGATCCCGACGGGCTACTCCTTCAACCTGGACGGCACCTCGATATACCTGACGATGGCGGCCGTGTTTATCGCTCAGGCGACCAACAGCCATATGGATATTTTCCATCAGATTACCCTGCTGGTGGTGCTCCTGCTCTCCTCTAAAGGCGCGGCAGGCGTGACGGGCAGTGGCTTTATCGTGCTGGCTGCTACTATTTCCGCTGTGGGTCACCTGCCGGTGGCGGGTCTGGCGTTGATTCTCGGTATCGACCGCTTCATGTCAGAGGCGCGTGCGTTAACCAACCTGGTGGGTAACGGCGTGGCGACGGTGGTGGTGGCGAAATGGGTGAAAGAGCTGGATCACAAAAAGCTCGACGATACTCTGAATAACCGTTCAACTGACAGCAAAAATCCTGGCTTAACCTCTTAATCTTGTCACAAATGCCCGTATTCCCTTGTCGGGATGCGGGCTCCTGCGCATAATAACTGTTCGTACCTGTCATAATTCGACAAGATTTTTTTTGGGTATATTTCACTTCTGACCGTGACGTTTTGCCGAACGCGCGGTCTAATCGACGTGTTTTCATCGTCATCTTTAAGAGTGAAGCGCGTCGCGAAACACTCTTTTTTAACCAGGAATGTTGATCAGGGGTTCACATGCAGGGCACAAAAATTCGACTCTTAACCGGCGGTTTGCTGATGATGGCAGCAGCCAGTTATGTGCAGGCAGATGCGCTCCAGCCAGACCCGGCCTGGCAACAAGGGACATTAGCGAACGGTTTTCAGTGGCAGGTTTTAGCCACTCCGCAACGTCCCAGTGACCGTGTAGAAATCCGTCTGTCCATTAATACCGGTTCCCTCGCGGAAAGCACTCAGCAAACCGGTTTTAGCCATTTTATTCCCCGGCTGGCGCTCACGCAGAGCGGCAGCCTGCAAGCGGTTCAGGTGCGTTCGCTTTGGCAGCAGGCCATCGATCCGAAACGCCCGCTCCCTCCGGCTGTGGTCTCGTATGACTACACCATGTTTAACCTGAGCCTGCCTAATAACCGTAACGACCTCCTTAAAGAAGCGCTTACGTATCTCTCCGATGCCTCTGGCAATCTGGCGATTACGCCGGACACCGTCAACTATGCGCTGAGCAACAGCGACATGGTGGCGACCTGGCCCGGGGATACCAAAGAGGGCTGGTGGCGTTACCGCCTGAAGGGCTCGACGCTGCTGGGACATGACCCGGCCGAACCGCTGAAACAGCCGGTGGACGCCGAACAGGTAAAATCGTTCTACCAGAAGTGGTACACCCCGGATGCGATGACGCTGATCGTGGTGGGTAACGTGGACAGCCGCGCGGTGGTGGAGCAGATCAACAAAGCGTTTGGTGATTTGAAAGGC
Organism: Enterobacter asburiae; assembly: GCF_007035645.1. Lineage (NCBI taxonomy): Bacteria > Pseudomonadati > Pseudomonadota > Gammaproteobacteria > Enterobacterales > Enterobacteriaceae > Enterobacter > Enterobacter asburiae. The sequence continues at coordinate 4,373,923 of NZ_AP019632.1, read as the reverse complement.
AAGCGTGAAACGCCAGCCCCTGTCCCGACGCTCTCTCCACTGCGTGCAGAGCCTGTCAGCATTATGACGGACGCCGTGCGTCAGGATCGCCTCTCCGTCATGTGGGATAACGCCTGGCAGCCCATCCGCGAGTCCGCGGCGATGTTGCGCTACTGGCGTGCCGATCTGGCGCGTGAAGCGCTGTTCTGGCACGTTCAGCAGACGCTGAGCAAGAACAACGTGAAGAATATCGGTCTTGGTTTTGACTGCCGCGTGCTGTTCCAGCGTGCGCAGTGTGCCATCAACGTTGAATCGCCGGGCGATAAGCTGAATGCTAATCTGGGCGTGGTCGCAAAAGAGCTGGCAAAAGTGCGTAAAGAGGGGCTTTCCGAAGAGGAATTCAACGCTCTCGTGGCGCAGAAAAAACTTGAGCTGCAGAAGCTGTTTGCGACCTACGCTCGCGCCGATACCGACATTCTGATCAGCCAGCGTATTCGCTCCCTGCAGAATCAGGTGGTGGACATTGCGCCGGAACAGTATCAGAAACTGCGTCAGGACTTCCTGAACGGTCTGACCGTCGAGATGCTCAATCAGGACCTCCGTCAGCAGCTGTCGCAGGAGATGGCGTTGATTCTCCTGCAACCGAAGGGCGAGCCGGAATATGACATGAAGGAACTTCAGAAGACCTGGGATTCCATTATGGCTACCGCGCCGCAGCCCGCGCAGGCCGCCACGGCTGATGATTTACATCCGGACGCGACTGATATTCCGCAGGGGCAGTAATGCTTCAACATTCCCTCTCCCTGTGGGAGAGGGGGAGGGCATTAGCCCGTACCCTCCTTAAACAGGCATCGCCTCACGCGGAATAATCGCCCCGCGATACTGAATCACCGTGCTGGCCGTCAGGTGACCACGCTGTGCCGCCGCTTCCGGCGTTCCACCCGTCAGACGTACCGCCAGATAGCCCGCGCTGAATGAATCACCGGCCGCCGTGGTATCAATCACTTTCTCTCTGGCAAGCTTCACCGCCGGAACGTCAACCAGCGCTTCGCCCGCCACCGCGACCAGGCACGAATCCGCCCCGCGCTTAATCACCACTTCGCTCACGCCAGCCGCCTGCGTGCGTGCAATCACGTCCTCTACCGGTTTCTCACCCCACAGGGCGTCTTCATCGTCGAGCGTCAGGAAGGCGATGTCGGTGCACTGCAGCATCTGCTGATAGATCTGCTGCGTCTCTTCGCGGCTGGCCCACAGGCGCGGGCGGTAGTTGTTATCGAAAATAACCTTGCCGCCGTTTGCACGGCATTCGCGCAGCAGCGAGAGCAGTTTTTCACGGCTGGTAGGGCTCAGGATCGCCAGGCTAATCCCGCTCAGATAGAGGTAGTCAAAGGTCGCCAGCTCTTCGCAGATGGCCGCGGCCGCGTCGCTCTCCAGCCAGAATTTGGCCGCGGCTTCGTTACGCCAGTAATAAAACGTGCGTTCGCCGGTGCTGTCGGTTTCGATGTAATAAAGCCCCGGGAGGCGGTTCTCCATACGTTGAATCAGCGACGTTTCGACATGTTCACTCTGCCAGGCCTCCAGCATTTGCTGGCTGAAGCTGTCCGTACCCAGGGCGGTCACGTAGTTCACGGTGAGCGCCTCAGGCGCGACCTGACGGGCAATATAAACGGACGTGTTTAACGTATCGCCACCAAATCCGCGGCTGACTTCCGCGCCTTTTTGTGACAGCTCAATCATGCATTCGCCAATCACGGCAATTTTTTTGGACATAGTCGTGAACCTGAACAGAAGAATTATCAGCAGTGTGCGCTGAGTGAATTAACCGGTCAACTATATTAAAACAACGTTCCATTATTTATTTGAGCCAGCGCGTGTTCCCGCGCATTTCTGTCATCTTAATTTCATTTTCCCGGTGAATTGAACATAAAGTTCTCAATTGTCGCGCCGATAATCCTGTGACGAGTCCAGAAAGGCTATCCCAACAACAGGACATCTGAAATGAAGTCAGAGCAGGTTATCCAGCGGCTGAGCACTACGCCTGAGGCAAGTATTGAGAACTTGCAGGAGCATCGCTACTGGCTGCAATGTGAGCGTGCGTACACCTATCAGCCGATCTACCGAACAGATGGTCGACTGATGGCAATTGAAATTTTGACCGTCGTTACGCATCCCTCAAACCCTACTCAGCGCATCGCGCCGGATCGCTATTTTGCCGAAGTTGCCGTTCGCCAGCGTCTGGACGTGCTGGAAGAACAGCTTCGTATGCTGGCGACGAAGCAGCCCTTTTTCGAACAGCACGATATCCTCGCCTCGGTGAACGTCGATGGTCCAACCCTGCTGGCGCTGCGTCAGAACGCAAAATTGCAGGAGCTGATCGCCACCCTGCCGTGGATGCGCTTTGAGCTGGTGGAGCATGTCCGCCTGCCGCAGGACTCCTCGTTTGCGTCGATATGCGAATACGGCCCGCTGTGGCTGGATGACTTTGGCACCGGCATGGCGAACTTCTCCGCCCTGAGTGAGGTGCGCTACGACTACATCAAAGTGGCCCGCGACCTGTTCATTATGCTGCGTCAGACCCCGGAAGGGCGGAATCTGTTTACGCTGTTATTACAGCTGATGAACCGCTATTGCCAGGGCGTGATTGTTGAAGGTGTGGAAACACTGGAAGAGTGGCGTGATGTGCAAAACTCTCCCGCAGCGGCGGCGCAAGGCTATTATCTCTCCCGCCCGGTACCCATGGATCGCCTCGATAGCGTTATAACGACCCTCTGATAAGCCCGCTTCCCTTTGTCTGGACTATAGTTTTACAGAACAGGTCATCAGGAAAGGGGATAAAAATGACGAGAACAACCAGGGTAATCTCCTGGACAGCAGGGATTTTCTTGTTGTTGATCGTGGTCGTCGCCATCATTATTGCGACGTTTGACTGGAACCGTCTCAAGCCGACCATCAACCAGAAAGTCTCAACCGAACTGAACCGCCCCTTCGCCATACGCGGTGATTTAGGGGTGGTGTGGGAGCGTCAGAAAGAGGAGCCCGGCTGGCGCAGCTGGATCCCCTGGCCTCACGTCCATGCCGACGACATCATTCTCGGCAACCCGCCGGATATCCCGGACGTCACCATGATCCACCTGCCGCGCGTTGAAGCCACGCTGGCTCCGCTGGCGCTCCTCACCAAAACGGTCTATCTGCCGTGGATCAAACTTCAGCAGCCCGATGCGCGCCTGATCCGACTTTCAGAAAAAAACAACAACTGGACGTTTAACCTTGCCAGCGACAGCGAAAAAGATCCGAATGCCCGGCCTTCTTCCTGGTCGTTCCGTCTCGACAATATTCTCTTCGATCGCGGGCGGATCGCCATCGACGATAAGGTCAGCAAGGCGGACGTGGAGATCCTCGTCGATCCGCTGGGCAAACCGCTGCCGTTTAGCGAAGTCACGGGCACGAAAGCAAAAGGCGACGCGGCAAGCGTGGGTGACTATGTCTTCGGCCTGACGGCAAAAGGACGCTACAACGATCGGCCTCTCAGCGGTAAAGGGAAAATAGGCGGCATGCTGGCGCTGCGGAGCGAAGGCACGCCGTTCCCGGTGCAGGCGGACTTCCGTTCCGGTAACACCCGCGTGGCGTTCGTTGGCACGGTCAACGACCCGATGAATATGGGCGGCGTCGACCTTCAGCTTAAATTTGCCGGCGATTCGCTGGGCGAGCTGTATGAACTGACCGGCGTGCTGCTGCCGGATACCCCGCCGTTCGAAACGGACGGGCATCTGGTTGCCAAAATCGACACCGAAAAAGCGTCCGTTTTTGACTACCGGGATTTCAACGGCCGCATCGGCGACAGTGATATTCACGGCACGCTGACCTACACCACCGGAAAACCGCGCCCGAAACTGGAAGGGGATGTTGAGTCCCGTCAGCTGCGTCTGGCCGATCTTGGTCCGCTGATTGGCGTGGATTCGGGTAAAGGTACCAGGTCGAAAGAGGTCAAAAAGGATGTTCAGCCTGCCGGCAAAGTGCTGCCATACGATCGCTTCGAAACCGACAAATGGAACGTGATGGATGCGGATGTGCGCTTCAAAGGCGGAAAAATTGAACATGGCAGTACGCTTCCAATCAGCAATCTTTCGACCCATATCCTCCTCAAAAATGCCGATCTGCGCCTGCAGCCGCTGAAGTTCGGCATGGCGGGCGGGACAATTTCCTCGAACATTCATCTGGAAGGCGATAAGAAGCCGATGCAGGGACGGGCGGAGATCCAGGCGCGTCGATTGAAGCTGAAAGAGCTGATGCCGAACGTAGAGCTGATGCAGAAAACCCTCGGTGAAATGAACGGTGATGCCGACATTCGCGGCGTGGGGAACTCGGTGGCGGCGCTGCTGGGCAGCGGCAATGGTAACCTGAAGCTGCTGATGAACGACGGGCTGGTCAGCCGCAACCTGATGGAGATCCTGGGGCTGAACGTGGGTAATTTCGTTATCGGGCAGATCTTCGGTGATGATGAGGTGCGGGTGAACTGCGCGGCGGCCAATCTGGATCTGGTTAACGGCGTGGCGCGTCCGCAGATATTTGCCTTCGACACGGAAAACGCGGTGATTAACGTGACCGGGACCGCCAGCATGGCCTCGGAGCAGCTTGATTTGACGATTGACCCGGAAAGTAAGGGGATCCGCATCATCACTCTGCGCTCGCCGCTTTACGTGCGCGGGACCTTCAAAAACCCTCAGGCGGGCGTGAAGCCCGGACCGCTGATTGCGCGCGGTGCGGTGGCTGCGGCCCTGGCTACGCTGGTCACCCCGGCCGCAGCGCTGCTGGCGTTGATTTCGCCGTCAGAAGGCGAGGCCAATCAGTGCCGGACTATTTTGTCGCAGATGAAGAAGTAGCTCCCTTTCTCCCTCTCCCTGTGGGAGAGGGCCGGGGTGAGGGCATCAGGCCGCAGTGAATTACAGAGCCTGGTGCTTCGTCTCGTGCGTCAGCAGCAGCGCAATCAGCGTCAGCGCCGCCATGGCCGCCAGATAGACGCCCACATAGAACAGACCATAGTTCGCCTGCAGCCAGGTGGCGATATACGGCGCAACGGACGCGCCCAGAATAGAGGCAACGTTATAGGAGAACGACGCGCCGGTATAACGCACTTCCGTCGGGAACAGCTCAGGCAGCAGCGCGCCCATCGGGCCGAAGGTCAGCCCCATCAGGCTCAGGCCAATCAGCAGATAGGCCATCACCAGCGCCGGGCTACCTGAACCCAGCAGCGGTGGGAAGACGAACAGCGCGAACAGAATAATCAGCGTGGTGATCGTAATCATGCTCGCACGACGACCGAATTTATCCGCCAGCAGGCCCGCAATCGGTACCATCACGCCAAACCCGATCACCGCCATCATCAGCATCCACAGCACTTCGTTACGCGGCAGCCCCAGGCCAACCGGCGCGGCGGCGGTACTGAACGTCATGGAGTAGACGGTCATGATGTAGAACAGCGTATAGGTTGCCAGCATGATGAACGTGCCCAGTACGGTCACGCGGACGTGTTTGGTCAGCAGCGTACCCAGCGGCACTTTCACCTGCTTGTTCGCCGCGGCCACTTTCGCAAAAACAGGAGTCTCATGCAGCGAAACACGCACATACAGGCCAATCAGCACCAGCACGGCTGAGAAGATAAACGGGAGACGCCACCCCCAGCTCATGAACTGTTCATCCGTCAGCAGCCAGGAGAGCAGCAGGAACGTCCCGTTGGCAAAGAAGAAGCCAATCGGCGCGCCCAGCTGCGGGAATGAACCGTACAGCGCGCGCTTGCGCGCCGGGGCGTTCTCGGTGGCCAGCAGCGCCGCGCCGCCCCATTCACCGCCCAGCCCCAGACCCTGACCGAAACGCGCCAGCGCCAGCAGGACCGGCGCCAGAATGCCGATGGTTTCATAGGTCGGCAGCAGACCGATGGCTACGGTGGAGATGCCCATCGTCAGCAGCGAGGCCACCAGGGTGACTTTTCGGCCAATGCGATCGCCAAAGTGTCCAAACAGCGCAGAGCCAATCGGACGCGCAACAAACGCGATGGCAAAGGTGGCCAGAGACTGCAGCGTGGCCGCCGTCGGATCGCCCTGCGGGAAGAAAATATGCGGGAAGACGATGACCGCGGCGGTGGCATAAATATAAAAGTCGAAGAACTCAATGGCGGTGCCAATCAGCGAGGCGACGACAACTTTATTGCGCGAGTTTACCGGAACGTTTTCCGTTCCTGAGTCGAGTGTGGTGGCTGTTGCTTGCATAATATTTTCTTATTTTTGTCGAACGAAAGGCCATATTACGCACAGCAAAAGCGACATTTCAATCTGTAACAAAGCCGCGCGCTGGTGATAAAAGCAACAAAAAGCGGATAATTTTCAGGCCAGCGAAAACACGTCTATGAAATGCTTCACAGATTTTAAATATCAGTCAATTAAACTGGTTTTCAGTTAAATAAAAGTTACGGACTGGATTTATATGCTGAAATGATGAATCGGGCTGAAATTTCAGCCCGAGAGCGGGGCTAGCGGTGTGTTTTACCGGGCATTCGCGTGTCGCCTTTGTACTCGGCGGTGGCAATCCATGCCGCGCAGAACAGGGTCAGACGGGCGAAGAAATAGAAGAAGGCCATCAGTCCCAGCACCGAGCCAAACGCCGCGCCAGAAGGGGATTTCACCAGCGACGGCAGCGTGTAGGTCATCACGATTTTGATCACCTCAAAGCCGATCGCCGCAATCAACGTGCCGCGGATCAGCGCCTTCTTGCGCGGACGATGGCGGGGCAAGCGCCAGAATATCCAGAAGAACAGCAGGTAGTTGGCGAAGATGGAAATGGCCAGCCCAATGCCGCGCCAGGCGGGCTTGAGCCATTCGATGTAATCAAGATACAGCGCGGAGATGATCATCTGCTGCGCCGAGCCCGCCACGGAGGTAATGGAAAGCGTCACGATCAGCGCGACGAGCAGGCCAATCAGCGAAACAAAATCGCGGAGATACTTCACCCAGATTTTCTCCTGGTCCTGCGGCTTACGCTCCCAGACGTCGCGCGACTGGGCGCGGATGGCCTCGCGCAGGTTGCCCATCCAGTTAACGCCGGAGTAAAGGGCAATCAGCAAACCGACGATGCCGACGGTGGTACGCTGCTGAACGGCGGTATTGATGGTGCTTTTGAGCGTGCTGGCAAGGGTCGGGTCACTGACGTTATTCAGGATCTTAGTGAAGATATCCTGCAGCAGCGTCGGGTGCGACGCGAGCACAAAACCGGCTGCCGCAAACGACACCATCAGGATGGGTATCATCGACAGGAAGGAAAAATAGGTGATGGCGGCACCAAACTGGTTTCCCATACGGTCATTAAACCGTTCTGTGGCGCGTATCAGGTGCGCAATCATGGGAAGCTGCTGGATCTTTTCTGCCATGCTGGTAACCGTACCCAGCGCTTTGCTGGCTGTTCCCGGCGTTGCGGGCGCTTCAGGCTCGGTTTCCATCTTTTTGATGGGGTCATACTCTAAATGTTGAGTCGGTCGTTGCGGATTGTTTTCCGGCGTCACGCGCATTTTCCTTTTCGTTGAGCTGGATGTGTTTTTGAATTATAGCTTGCGGCTAGTCCACGTAAGCTTTTGTGAGTTCGGTAAGCCACTCCATGAACAGATGGACCCGGCGGGAGAGGTTGCGGCGGTGGGGGTAAATCAGGGAGACAGGCATCGGTTCAGCCCGGTATTGCGGGAGGATCTCAATCAGTTTCTTCGCGCGCAGTAAATCACGCACCCCAACCCGCGGAACCTGAATAATGCCCAGCCCGGCGAGACAGGCAGCCTGGTAAGTTTCCGTGCTGTTGACGGTTAACACCCCGCCCGTTTTTATCCACTGCGTCGCACTGCCGTTATAAAACTCAAAGCCCTGCGGGCGGGTTCCCAGCATCGCGGCGTAGTGGATGACGGCGTGCGAGCCTAAATCGTCCAGGATTTCCGGGTAGCCAAATCGCGCCAGATAATCCGGGCTGGCGCAGTTAATCACCGACAGCTTGCCCAGCGGACGGGCAATCAGCCCTGAATCCTTCAATGTGCCGACGCGCACCACGCAATCAAACCCTTCGCGGATCACATCCACCAGACGATCGCTGCTGCTGAGCTCCAGTTCAATGCCCGGATAGTGCTGCAGAAAAGCAGGCAGTTTGGGGATGACTAAATTTCGAGCAACGCCGACGGGCATATCCACGCGGAGCCGACCGCTGATGCTGGAAGGATCGTGCTGAAACATACCGTCGAGTTCATCAAGGTTTGCCAGCAGATCTTTTGCCCGTTCGTAATAGACCATGCCATCCTGCGTCAGGCTGACGCGGCGCGTGGTGCGGTGCAATAGCTGAGTGCCAAGCCGGTTTTCCAGGGCCTGAATTTGCCGCGAGACGCTGCCTTTCGGCAGGGTTAATGTTTCGGCCGCGCGGGAAAAACTCTCCAGTTCCGCGACGCGGACGAACAACTGCATTGCGTGAATTTTATCCATAGAGGAAGCTCATTGTTGTTTCTGGTGAAACAGTGAAGCGTTTTAACCCATCTTTATTGATTTTCTATCACCTAATAAGCTCTTTCTCAATCTCCTTAACAGCCAAAACGAGGTTTATGATGAGTGAACGTATCGCATTAGTGACGGGTGGTAGCCGTGGTCTGGGTAAAAACGCTGCGTTAAAGCTGGCGGCAGACGGAACGGGAATTGTCCTGACATACAACCGTAGCCAGCAGGAAGCGCTGGATGTTGTGCATGAAATTCAGGAAAAAGGCGTCAACGCAGCGGCATTACAGCTCAACGTCGGGGATATCACGGGTTTTGAGCATTTTGCCCGACAGCTTCAGGAAACCCTTAAGACCGTCTGGCAGCGCGAAACCTTTGACTATTTATTGAACAATGCCGGAACGGGTTTATATGCGCCCTATGCCGACACGACGGAAGCCCAGTTTGATGAAGCGCTGAACATTCATTTCAAAGGACCTTTCTTCCTGACCCAGCGCCTGCTGCCGCTGCTTAACGACGGGGGCGTATCCTCAACGTCTCCAGCGGGCTGGCCCGTTTTACCCAGCCGGGCTCTGGGACCTACGCGGCCATGAAGGGAGCGATGGAAGTGCTGACGCGTTATCAGGCGAAAGAGCTGGGCGCGCGCGGAATTTCCGTCAATATCATTGCGCCGGGCGCGATTGAAACCGACTTTGGCGGCGGACGCGTGCGCGACAACGCAGAGCTGAATCAGCTGCTGGCGTCGCAGACGGCGCTGGGACGGGTGGGGCTGCCGGACGATATTGGCGATGCCATTGCGGCACTGCTCAGCGATAAATTGGGCTGGATGAATGCGCAACGTATTGAAGTATCAGGTGGTATGTTCCTGTGATGCACGGGCTTAAGGGGAAGGAACCTCTTAAGGAAACCCTTAATATGGATGTGTCTGCATACTGACAGTGATAAAGAACGCAGGCAGCCATAGCCGATAACCCCTTTTCATCACGATATTTCTCCAGAGAAAGACCCTGATGTTTATTTATTAACGCAATGGCGGCAGAAAATATTTTCAGCGAATGACGTTTGATATTCGTTTCCTCTTAATAGCGACACTGAAGAGGAAACGACGTCCGGGAAATATCTGCTAAAAAGCGGTTGGTCAGGAATTATTATTCAGGTATTCCTGCTGTAATAAACCAAATAGCCAGTCATTTTGCCAGCGCCCCGCAAGGTAATAGCTCTCGCGTAATTCACCTTCCAGACGAAAGCGGGCTTTTTCCAGCAGGCGTCTTGACGCGACATTTCCCGCGGTGACGGTGGCGGTGAGCCGCCGTATACCGCCCTGATGAAAAGCGTAATCGCAAAGCGCTTTCAGGGATTCAAAGCCGTAACCTTTCCCCTGCGCCTCGGGTGCGAAAAGGAAGCCCACTTCGGCGCAGTCCTCCTCCCGATGAATATACCCGGTAACGCCCAGCGGGGCCTGTGAGGCGGTGTCACGCACGACGAGACAAAGCCAGTGCGCGCTGCCCGGTGCCCATGGGGCCAGGCGCGAATCAAACGCCTCGCGGATCGCCGCGGCGGGGCGGTCTTCCGCCACAAAGCGCATCACGTCCGGGTGCTGCTGTAGCGCCAGAAAAAAGGGCCAGTCTTGCTCCTGCAGGGGCGAACAGGTCAGTCGAGAGGTAATTAAAACCGGCATTCAGATTCTCCTGAAACATTTTAAATCATTTTAGGGTTGTCACTTTATTTCAACAGAAAGTCAGGTATGGTTAACCGCGTATAAATAAAAAGAATAAAGGGCGTTTCGTGCCCATTCCGGATGTCTTCGTTGTCGCTTAAGGAAAACAATGACTCTCAGCACATCACATCATATTCGCGAACAGTTTGAACACTGTCTGGCGGTCATTCGCCATGCGTCGGTGGAAATTTTACTCCTTCTGAATGTACATGCTTCTGAGGGAAAAGATCCACGCTGGTTTCTGGAACAACTCGACAGCGCGCGATTAGCTCTGGGCGGCTGGGGAGCCGTTGCGAAAAAACTCAACCTCAATGATGCCGAGATGTCGGAATTTACGCTCCAGCTTCGCCTGCTGCAGCAGCGCGTTCCGCAGTATGAAAGCGGACAGGATGTGAGTGAAAACCAGCTTATTGCGGCGATGCGGTTTGTGACCGCGCTGGAACATCTTCGCCTGCAGCAGCCGCTGTTGACCTACAGCACCGACCTGGCACCGGGAAGCGAACTCCAGCAGCAGCAGGCGCACAAGCAGGTACGCGCGATTGAGCTGATGATTAAAGGACTCATCCAGCAGGCCTGGCCCGATCAGGTGCGGCTGAACAACCATCTAAAGACCCTGTTTAACGCTGACCGCGTACGGCGCTGGCTGAAGCTTGGCGAGATCAATGATGTCCTGAGCGGCATGATGTTCAGTGAACTGGCGCAGATGCTGGTGGATAAAAAAGAGTTCAGCCGCTATTACGCTTCGCTGTTCAGCGACCCGTCCATGCTGACGCTGCTGGTTGAGCCGCGCAAAACGCTGCAAACCTTCCTCGATGACATCCGGCAAATCCGCAACAGCATCACCGTTCAGAAAACGTTAAGCTCGGCGCAAATTCAGCTGCTGGATAGCTACTACGCGCAGATCGCGCGGCCCGTTCAGCGCGCGTTTGAAGAGGGGAGAACGCGCGTCAATCCGGCCGGATTCATGGCGGTAGATGCCAGCGAATTGCATACCTTCTGGGAAAAGGCGCAGAAAATGGATCGGGTCACCGGTGGGGATCTGTTTGAAGTCCGTGACACCATTGAAAAGCCGACCCAGCGCGCGCCGCGTACCCCTGAACAACGCGAGCAGCTCATTTCCGGTGCGCTATGGGGGGCGGTTGGCGTCATGGTGATTGCTATCGTGGCGGGAGGCTTCTGGCTGGTGACCAGCAGCAAACCGCAGCCTGCAACCGCCAGCGCGGCTGAAGCGGCTCCTCCGCAGGAAATGCGCGAGACGCCTTCCTCGCGCGAAACGCTCACGCGCATGGGGGTCACCTGGGACGAGAATAATTTCCGCTCGGCCATTAACCGCAACGATACCCGCGTGACCCTGCTATTTTTGCAGGGCGGTATGGACTGGAAGCTGTCCTGGACCGAAGAGGCGATGTCGGCAGGCTATGACGATGTGCTGGAGCTGATGCTACGCTACCGCCAGAACATGGTGGAAGAGAAGCCGTGCCGTCGCTTCATCAACACGCTCAGCCACGCCATGTCGAACGGCGAGTCTCTGACCTCGGTTCGTAAAGAGTATCTCAAAGCGTTCTGCACCGTGCCTGCCGTGGTGAAACGCCAGCAGCACGATCTCGACATGGCCACTCGCCGCGCGCAGTCGCAGCCGGATGCCACCACGAAAAAATGGCAGTCCATTCAGACTGCCATTTATGAGGTGATTCGCTAAAATTTTTCCCCTCACCCCAGCCCTCTCCCCATAGGGGCGAGGGAGATGAAGAGCGCACCGTGCAGTCCCCTCTCCCCTCTGGGGAGAGGGTTAGGGTGAGGGGTGAGGGCACCAGACCGCACCCCGCTTAAGGCTCCCCATACAACCCAATCAGCCGCCGCACCACGCCGTTCGTCCAGCCGAAACCGTCCTGCAGCGGATACTCACCCCCGCCGCCTTCGCGCGGCGTACTGCTGGCGATGTGGTACTTCTCAATCAGCTTGTGATGCGTCTTATAAAAATGGTTCACCGTATGCAGCCAGCTCCAGGCGATCTCATCGCCCAGCGAGTCGTTGCCGTACTGCTTGAACCCCTGAATCGCCATCCACTGCAGCGGCGCCCAGCCGTTGGGTTTATCCCACTGCTCGCCGGTTTCGTACTCGGTCGCCAGAATTCCGCCCGGCGTCAGCAGACGCGCCTTGACCGCATCCGACAAACGTTCTGCCTGCTCGTGCGTCGCCATTCCAACATACAGCGGCACAATGCTGGCGGCAGAAAACAGCGCCAGCTCTTCGCGTCGCCAGTCGTAATCGCGGTAGCAGCCGCTCTCCTCATCCCACAGATAGCGGTTCACCGCCGCGCGGCGATCGTTGGCTTTCTGGCGGAACGCCTCTGCCGTCTCTTTATCCCCTTTCGACGCCGAGATGTTGGCGATAGCGCTTTCCAGCTTGAACAGGAAGGCGTTCAGATCGATGGGGATAAACTGCGTCGTGCGGATGCTGGCGAGCCGCGACGGATCGCGCAGCCAGCGGGACGAGTAATCCCAGCCGGACGCCGCCCCCGCGCGCAGGTCGCGATACACCTCATTGGGCGGACGACCCGAGTGGCGCGCGGTTTCCACGTCCTCGATCCACGATTCGTCGCGCGGGGTATCACGGTCGTCCCAGTAGCGGTTGAGCAGTGAACCGTCCGGCATACGCACGGCGCTGCGGTAAGCCTGGTTAAGCAGCAGAGACTCCGCGCCGTCCATCCAGAAGGCGTACTCCATTTTGAGGTGGTCCAGATAGCGTTTCGCACCGCGCACGCCGTCCTCCTCGAACAGCTCCACCATCAGGGCAAAGACCGGCGGCTGCGAGCGGCTGAGGTAATAGGTGCGGTTGCCGTTGGGGATATGCCCGTAGCGTTCAATCAGCCAGGCGAAATTGTCCGCCATACATTTGAGCAGATCGTTACGGCCGCTCTCCGCCAGCCCCAGCATGGAGAAATAGGAATCCCAGTAGTAGGTCTCGCTGAATCGCCCGCCGGGGACGATATAGGCCTGCGGCAGGGCCAGCAGGGAAGACCAGGGAATATGATCCTGCGGCTCGCGCGTCAGCACCGGCCACAGGTTATCAATATGCTCTTTCAGGGAGAGTCCCGGGTCGGAGACATATTCTGTGCCGTACGTTTCCGGCATCCAGAAGTGGTTCTCCACAAACTGGCGCAGGTCGAAATCCCGGTGGCGTCTGACCTTGCGGTAGCGGATCAGGATATCCAGCGGATCCATCTTCGGCGCGCAGTCGGGAAAGGTTTTACTGTCCGCAAACAGCCGCGTCGACTGCACATGCTCGAACAGTTCAAGATAGCGGTCTGCGGGCGTCAACGCATCGGAGGCGGGTAGCCCCTCGATCATTTCGGGTTCCGGCTCCGCCTCAATCATTTCATCCAGTTTCAACTCGCAGGGATCGGTCTCGTAGCGCAGCTCTTCTGCAATCTCGAACTCGATGTTCTCGGTAGCCTGTAGTTTCTGGTTGAACATGGTGATAGGGACCTCCGGTTGTGTGTTCAAAAGACAGGTTTATCCGGGCGTCTTATAAGCGTAGACATTCGCTTCGGTAGATGGGGAGGGATATGTGCGGTAGATCACTATTTTCGGAGCATTCGTTTTGCAACGATTTATGAATGTTAAAAAAATGCCCCTCCGGAGAGGGGCATCAGGATTAACGCATGGTCACAAACTCTTCCGCGGCCGTCGGGTGGATGGCCACGGTGTTGTCGAAGTCTTTCTTGGTTGCGCCCATCTTCAGCGCCACGGCGAAGCCCTGCAGGATCTCGTCCATACCGAAGCCGATGCCGTGGATGCCGACAATCTTCTCTTCCGGGCCCACGCAGACCAGCTTCATGCGGCACGGCTGACGGTGTGAGGTGACGGCGGTATACATGGCGGTGAAGGCCGATTTATACACTTTCACCTGGTCGTCGCCATACTGCTCGCGCGCCTGCGGCTCGGTTAAGCCGACGGTGCCGATTGGCGGGTGGCTGAAGACCACGGTCGGGATGTTGCTGTAGTCCAGATGCTCGTCCGGCTTGTTGTTGAACAGGCGCTCGGAGAGACGACGACCCGCCGCAACGGCGACCGGCGTCAGCTCAACCGCGCCGGTGTTGTCGCCGACCGCATAAATGCCCGGTACGCTGGTGTTCTGGAATTTATCGACGACGATATAGCCTTTTTCGTCGGTTTTCACGCCCGTCACGCCCAGGTTGAAGTTATCGTTCGCAGGTTCACGGCCAATCGCCCAGATCAGGCAATCGACGGTCTGGCTGCGGCCATCTTCCAGCTCAAGCGTCAGGCTACCATCCGCGTTTTTCACCACCGCTTTTGGCACGGCGTTGGTGTGCAGGGTCGGGCCTTCGGTGTTCATCACTTCAACCAGCGTATCGACAATCAGCGGGTCAAAGCTGCGCAGCGGCGCGTGTTTACGTACGAACAGGTGCGCTTCCGCGCCCAGGCCGTTAATCACGCCAGCCAGTTCCACCGCGATATAGCCCGCGCCAACAACGGCAACGCGTTTTGGCAGGGCAGGCAGCTCGAAGAAACCGTCGGAGTCGATGCCGTATTCCACGCCCGGGATGTTCGGGTGGCTCGGACGACCGCCGGTGGCGATCAGGATGCGATCGGCGGTGATCGTCTCGCCGTTCACTTCGATCGTTTTCGCGTCCACAAAGCGGGCGAAACCGCGGATAACATCGACGTTATTTTTACCCAGCACGTTGTCGTACGAGGTGTGAATGCGGTCGATGTAGGCGGTACGGCTGGCGATCAGTTTGTCCCAGTCGAAGCGGTTGATGGTGGTGTCAAAGCCGTAGTCCGGGCCATACATATGGATAGCTTCACGGATCTGCGCCGCATGCCACATTACTTTCTTCGGTACACAACCCACGTTCACGCAGGTGCCGCCCAGCGCTTTGGCTTCAATCAGCGCGCACTTCTGGCCGTACATGGCCGCACGGTTGATGGAGGCGATGCCGCCGCTGCCGCCGCCGATTGCGATGTAGTCATAATGCTTAGTCATTGCTTTTGTCCTTAATCGTGAATTGCCGCGATTGTATACCTGAAATCAATAGTTTCCACCGATGACTGCGATTACTCCGGCACGAGCCAACTGACGGTGGCGTGGCCTGTACCGGCGGGCACCAGCGTTTTATGCAGCCACGGCAGCACGTTGTTCATCTGCGCTTCGAGCTTCCACGGCGGGTTGATCACAATCATGCCGGAGGCGGTCATGCCGCGCTGATCGCTGTCAGGGCGTACCGCCAGCTCGATCTGCAGGATCTTGCGGATGCCGGTCGCTTCCAGGTCTTTGATCATGCGTTTGATTTGCGCGCGCAGCACCACCGGGTACCACAGGGCATAGGTGCCGGTAGCAAAGCGTTTGTAGCCTTCGTGGATGCCGGTTACCACCGCCTGATAGTCGGTTTTGATTTCGTACGGCGGGTCGATCAGCACCAGGCCACGACGGGAAACCGGCGGCAGCTTGGCCTTCAGCTGCTGGTAACCGTCGGCTTTTTCCACGCGGGCGCGGCTGTCTTTCTGGAATTCGGAACGCAGCAGCGGGAAGTCGCTCGGATGCAGTTCGGTCAACTGGAGGCTGTCCTGCTCGCGCAGCAGCTGGCGTGCAATCAGCGGTGAGCCAGGGTAGTAGCGCAGCTGGCCGTTGCGGTTGAAGTGATTCACCACACCGATGTAAGGCTCCAGCTCGGCAGGCAGGTCGTCCTGCTGCCAGATGCGGGCAATCCCTTCCAGATATTCACCGGTACGCTCGGCATGCTCGCCGCTCAGCTGATAACGGCCCGCGCCCGCGTGCGTGTCCAGATAGAGAAACGGCTTCTCTTTCTCTTTGAGCGATTCGATGATCAGGCTCTGAACGGTGTGTTTAAGGACGTCGGCGTGGTTGCCTGCGTGGAAGCTGTGGCGATAACTGAGCATGGATGAATGTGTTCCAGGTAGTAAACGTAGGCCCGATAAGCGTAACGCCATCGGGCAAAAATAGAGCGTATCGCCACAGTATACAGAAAAGTTTCCACCGCCGCGAAAGCGCAACGCCCGGCATTGAAATCCTCTACACTTAACCCCATTCTAGATCCTATATGCACAGCGCCGGATGCGCGCTTCATTCACCTATTTCAACAGGACAGCGTTTATGACCAATCCATTACTGACGCCTTTTTCGTTGCCGCCGTTTTCTAAAATCCTCCCTGAGCATGTGGTTCCAGCCGTTACGCAATCGCTGGACAACTGCCGCGCGGCGGTAGAAAGCGTGGTAGCGCAGGGCGCGCCGTACACCTGGGAAAATCTGTGTCAGCCGCTGGCCGAAGTGGACGACGTGCTGGGGCGTATCTTCTCCCCGGTGAGCCACCTGAACTCGGTAAAAAATAGCCCGGAACTGCGCGAAGCCTACGAGCAGACCCTGCCGCTGCTCTCTGAGTACAGCACCTGGGTTGGGCAACACGAAGGGCTCTACAAAGCCTACCGCGACCTGCGCGACGGCGACCACTATGCCGAACTGAACACGGCGCAGAAAAAATCGGTCGATAACGCCCTGCGTGATTTTGAGCTGTCCGGGATTGGCCTGCCAAAAGAGAAGCAGACCCGCTACGGCGAAATTGCCGCGCGTCTGTCCGAGCTGGGCAACCAGTACAGCAACAACGTGCTCGACGCAACCATGGGCTGGACGAAGCTGATTACCGACGAAGCTGAGCTGGCCGGTATGCCGGAAAGCGCGCTGGCGGCGGCAAAAGCCCAGGCCGAAGCGAAAGAGCAGGAAGGTTTCCTGTTAACGCTTGATATCCCGAGCTATCTGCCGGTGATGACCTACTGCGACAACCAGGCCCTGCGCGAAGAGATGTACCGCGCGTACAGCACCCGCGCCTCCGATCAGGGGCCGAATGCCGGTAAGTGGGACAACAGCCCGGTAATGGCGGAAATCCTCGCCCTGCGTCACGAGCTGGCGCAGCTGCTGGGCTTCGAAAACTACGCTGATAAATCCCTCGCCACCAAAATGGCGGAGAACCCGCAGCAGGTGCTCGACTTCCTGACCGATCTGGCGAAACGCGCCCGTCCGCAGGGTGAGAAAGAGCTGGCCCAGCTGCGCGCCTTCGCGAAAGCCGAGTTCGGCGTGGACGAGCTGCAGCCGTGGGATATCGCGTACTACAGCGAAAAACAGAAGCAGCACCTCTACAGCATCAGCGACGAGCAGCTGCGCCCGTACTTCCCGGAAAACAAAGCCGTTAACGGCCTGTTCGAAGTGGTAAAGCGCATCTATGGCATCACCGCCAAAGAGCGTACCGATATCGACGTCTGGCACCCGGACGTGCGCTTCTTCGAGTTGTATGATGAGAAAAACGAGCTGCGCGGCAGCTTCTACCTCGATCTCTACGCGCGTGAGAACAAGCGCGGCGGGGCGTGGATGGACGACTGCGTGGGCCAGATGCGTAAAGCCGACGGTTCCCTGCAAAAACCGGTCGCCTATCTGACCTGTAACTTCAACCGTCCGGTAAGCGGCAAACCGGCGCTGTTCACCCACGACGAAGTGATCACCCTTTTCCACGAGTTCGGTCACGGTCTGCACCACATGCTGACCCGTATCGAAACCGCAGGCGTAGCCGGTATCAGCGGCGTGCCGTGGGATGCGGTCGAGCTGCCAAGCCAGTTTATGGAAAACTGGTGCTGGGAGCCGGACGCGCTGGCGTTTATCTCCGGCCACTACGAGACCGGCGAGCCGCTGCCGAAAGCGCTGCTGGACAAAATGCTGGCGGCGAAAAACTACCAGGCGGCGATGTTCATTCTGCGCCAGCTGGAGTTCGGCCTGTTCGATTTCCGCCTGCACGCCGAGTTTAGCCCGGAGCAGGGTGCGAAAATCCTTGAGACCCTGGCCGAGATTAAAAAGCAGGTTGCCGTTATTCCAGGGCCAACCTGGGGCCGCTTCCCGCATGCCTTCAGCCATATCTTCGCAGGCGGCTACGCGGCGGGCTACTACAGCTACCTGTGGGCCGACGTGCTAGCGGCAGATGCCTTCTCCCGCTTCGAAGAAGAGGGGATCTTCAACCGCGAAACCGGCCAGTCGTTCCTCGATAACATCCTGACCCGCGGCGGGTCTGAAGAGCCAATGGTGCTGTTCAAACGCTTCCGCGGCCGCGAGCCGCAGCTGGATGCGATGCTTGAGCATTACGGGATCAAAGGCTGATTGTTACGTGAAGATCTGCTTAGTAGATGAAACAGGCGCCGGAGACGGCGCCTTATCTGTTCTGGCGGCCCGCTGGGGGCTGGAGCACGATGAAGAAAACCTGATGGCGCTGGTGATGACGCCGGAACATCTCGAATTACGCAAGCGCGACGAACCGAAGCTCGGCGGGATTTTCGTCGACTTTGTCGGCGGCGCGATGGCGCACCGGCGCAAGTTTGGCGGCGGTCGCGGCGAAGCGGTGGCCAAAGCGGTCGGCATCAAAGGGAGCTACCTCCCGGACGTGGTCGATGCCACGGCGGGGCTGGGGCGCGATGCGTTTGTGCTGGCGTCAGTCGGCTGTCGCGTGCGGATGCTGGAGCGTAATCCGGTCGTCGCTGCGCTGCTCGATGATGGACTAGCGCGGGGCTATGCGGACCCGGAAGTCGGCCCGTGGCTGCAGGAACGACTACAGCTGATCCACGCCTCCAGCCTGACGGCATTGACGGATATCACCCCGCGCCCGCAGGTGGTCTATCTCGACCCTATGTTCCCGCATAAGCAGAAAAGCGCGCTGGTGAAGAAAGAGATGCGGGTGTTTCAGTCGCTGGTGGGACCGGATTTGGATGCCGATGGCCTGCTGGAGCCGGCTCGTCAGCTTGCCACGAAGCGGGTGGTGGTAAAGCGCCCGGACTATGCGCCGCCGCTGGCGGACGTTGCGACCACTAACGCGGTGACCACCAAAGGGCACCGGTTTGATATTTATCCGGGTACGCCGGAATAAAAAAGCCGGGTGGCGGCTTCGCCTTACCCGGCCTGTGTCCTCGATCTATTCCCTCTCCCTTTGGGAGAGGGTTAGGGTGAGGGGAGTTTAACGCACTTACTCGTCTTCTTCGTCACGCAGTGGAACAATCAGCATATCCACGTGAACGGTGTTAATCAGCTGGCGCGCTGAAGACATCAGTTTGCTCCAGAAGTCCTGATGATGACCGCAAACCACCAGGTCCATATCGTATTTCTTAATCGCATCAACCAGCACCTGGCCCAGGTCGCCGCTGCCGCTCAGGGTTTCGGTAATCGGATAGCCCGCGTTGGTGGAGAGTTCGCTCAGGGCATGGTGAGTCTCTTCGGAGATGCGTTTCTGCATATCGCCAAGATTCACGTCGATCAGACCGGTGTAGAGGTCGGAGTAATTCACGTCAACGTGAATCAGCGAAACTTTCGCGTTGTAGGGACGTGCCATGGATACCGCTTTATCAACCAGCACTTTGCTCTCCGGAGAGAGGTCAACCGCGATGAGAATGTGTTTGTAAGCCATAGTGTTACTCCTTCCTTAAGTTATCGATGACTAAGTGAGAATGCCGTCGTCTGATACTTTCATTACGGCCCAGTTAAACATATTTTTCAAGCTTTGGTGTTGATAACGATTAACCTTGTGGCAAAAAAATTAACGGATCTCCTACACTGTTAAATGAGCCGTTCGGATATTAAAACGCGAACCGGATCGATTTTGGTCATTCTTTCACTGAACTGTCTGTCAGGGCATTGGGGTGCGGTAGCTCAGGAGCCTTGCTTCGTGGGCGGACGCCGGGGAGGATGTATGATTAGCACCGTCGCATTGTTTTGGGCGTTATGCGTGGTTTGCATAGTGAATATGGCGCGCTACTTCTCATCGTTACGTGCGCTGTTAGTGGTACTTCGTGGTTGCGATCCGTTGCTTTATCAGTATGTGGACGGTGGAGGGTTCTTCACCTCGCATGGACAGCCCAGCAAGCAGATGCGTCTGGTGGGATACATCTACTACCAGCGCTACCGCGATCATCACGATGAAGAGTTTATTCGTCGCTGCGAGCGCCTGCGTCGTCAGTTCATTTTGACCAGCGCCCTGTGCGGGCTGGTCGTGGTCAGTATGATTGCATTGATGATTTGGCACTGAGCGCCACAACAGGCGGGGTCAGCCCCGCCTTCTTTCCTCTGGCTCACGGCTTAACTGAGAACCGGAGATCGGAGATATTGCTCTCAATCGAAATAACTTTCCCGCTATAGGTGATTTTGACTTCTCCGTTTGTATCAAGGCTGGCCGCGGTAATCGTACCTGTACCTTCAATGACCGGATGCTTCATGGCCAACTGATGGATAATGTCGATATCTTTCCCTGCTATCTCGCCTGAGAGATAGTAACGGTAGATTGTGGGCACGGTTGCACCGCCCTGATTGTTCACGGTCATATAGAGCCAGACGCTATCGGATAATTTATAAACGCGCTGGAGGTCATCGCTATTTCGTTGATTAGGCTGGTGGTTTAACCAGAGAAATCCAATGACCAGAGTCAGAAGCGAAAGCGTCACAAGGGAGTGAATCCATTTAATAGCCGTTTTGAATGGCATACTCTATTCCTTCTCTGATGTTGCGTTGGTCCTTTGGGTCGTCTCCGTAAGGCGGCTTTTCGTACCATTTTCCCCATTCCGGTTTTGAGGTACCTGCCCGGCCTTGAGCCCAGCCAGCCCCCATAAGGAGGATGTTTGCAGGGATACCTGCCGCAGTACCAGCGGCTCCGAAGTTGAAGTTACCAAATGCAGCAAAATATGGGTCGAATTTTTTATAATCCCAGGGACCGCCATTTCGGACTTTTTGGTAGAACCAGTAATACGTTGAGGGCGTAGCCATATTGCGAGACATTCCGTGAAGGCGTGCTTCACGCATATTGTTCGCTATAACGATTGAACCCGGTCCTGAAATAGGGACAGAAGCCATACATTCTCCTTTGTCTGGTTTTTCTTCTGGCCGCCATGATAGTTATTTCTGTGTTTTGAAGTTGCGCAAAAAATGTTCAGGAAATCCTCATGTAATCAAACACCTTATTGCAAACAACAGCCATAAAAAAAGCGGGTCAGCTTCCTGACCCGCTTTTTTGTCGCCTTCAACCGATTAAATCAGCTTCAGCGAAATCCAGTACAAACCGCCAGACAGCAGGATGGACGCCGGAAGGGTGAACACCCAGGCCATCAGAATGTTGGTCACGGTTTTGCGCTGCAGACCGCCACCGTCAACAATCATGGTACCTGCCACGGACGAAGAGAGTACGTGGGTGGTGGATACCGGCATACCGGTGTAGCTCGCCAGACCGATAGACACTGCCGCCGTCATCTGCGCGGACATACCCTGCGCATAGGTCATGCCTTTCTTACCGATCTTCTCGCCGATGGTGGTCGCCACACGACGCCAGCCAATCATCGTACCGATACCAAGCGCCAGCGCGACGGCCATGATGATCCAGATTGGCGCGTACTCAATGGTGTTGAGCATATCGCTTTTCAGTTTCTTCAGCAGACGTTTGTCGTCACCATTCACCTCTGGCAGCTTCGCGACTTTATCGGTCACATCAGAGATACAGAGCATGATACGACGCAGCTGACCACGCTGTTCTACAGCCAGTTTGTCGTAGCTTTCGATATCGCCCAGCATGCCTTTCGCACGTTCCAGCGCGTTAATCGCGTTTGCCGGATGGCAGTGGAACTCGCCAGGCGCGGTGGTTGCACCGGCTTCCGGAGAAGGGATCAATTGATCAACGCCGGTCGCTTTTTTCAGCAGGTCAGGATGCTGCTGGAAATAGGTTTCAACATTGTTGACCGCATCGCGGGTACGGGTGATTTCGTAACCCGAGGCGTTCATGTTCACCACGAAGCCTGCCGGTGCGACGCCGATCAGAACCAGCATCACCAGACCAATGCCTTTCTGCCCGTCGTTCGCGCCGTGAGAGAAGGCCACGCCGATAGCAGAAATGATCAGGGCGATACGCGTCCAGAACGGCGGCTTTTTCTTGCCGTCTTTCTTCTCACGCTCAGCTGGCGTCAGGTGGATACGCGCACGTTTTTTCGTGTTACTCCAGTAGCGACGCAGGATGAAAATCAATCCCCCCGCGACTACCAGACCCACGATAGGGGAGATGATCAGGGAGCCGAAAATGCCCAATACTTTAGGCAGGTTCAGTGCATCAACAACCGATGTCCCGGTCATCAGGGCGTTGGTTAACCCGATACCGATAATCGCGCCGATGAGGGTGTGAGAACTGGATGCAGGCAGGCCAAAATACCAGGTACCGAGGTTCCAGATAATTGCAGCAAGCAGCATTGAGAACACCATAGCGAGGCCATGGCCAGAACTAACGTTAAGCAGCAGATCCGTTGGCAGCATATGCACAATGGCATACGCAACGCTCAGCCCGCCCAGGAGAACACCAAAAAAGTTAAATACCGCCGCCATAACAACCGCAAGCTGCGATCGCATTGCGCGAGTGTAGATAACCGTCGCTACTGCGTTTGCAGTGTCGTGGAAGCCGTTGATCGCTTCGTAAAACAGTACAAAAACCAGAGCAAGCAATAATAAAAGCCCGGTATGTAAATCCAGGCCGGCAAACAAATGTAGCATAGGACGTTACGCCATTTTGAGGACATGAACGCGGCGCATTATCCAGGACAAATGCGCGGCGGGCAAAGTGAAATATAGACTTTTTTTGACATACCACCTGATTTGAGAAAAGCACCAGAAAGGATATTCTTTAAATTTCAATGGAATGCCTTTGTAATATCTTTTTACGCTGGTGTGACCACAGAGGAAACTTTACAATCCGCGGCAGTTAACAAAGAGGGTTTTGACGTGGAAAGGTTTGATGCCGTGGTAATTGGCGCCGGTGCGGCGGGTATGTTTTGTGCGGCAATGGCCGGACAGGCGGGTCGTCGCGTGCTGCTGCTGGATAACGGTAAAAAGCCCGGCCGTAAGATCCTGATGTCCGGCGGTGGGCGCTGCAACTTTACTAATCTGTATGTTGAACCCGCGGCCTATTTGAGCCAAAACCGTCATTTTTGTAAATCTGCGCTGGCGCGCTACACCCAATGGGATTTTATCGACCTGGTGGGTAAGCACGGCATCGCGTGGCATGAAAAGATGCTGGGGCAGCTGTTCTGCGACGACTCCGCGCAGCAGATTGTCGATATGCTGGTGGCCGAGTGCGAGAAGGGCGGCGTCGTCATGCGCCTGCGCACGGAAGTGCTGGAGGTCGCCCGCGACGACCAGGGCTATACGCTGCAGCTGAACGGTGAAACCGTCAGTGCGGATAGCCTGGTGATCGCCAGCGGCGGCCTGTCTATGCCGGGGCTAGGCGCCTCCCCGTTCGGCTATAAGATTGCCGAACAGTTTGGCCTGAAAGTCTTGCCCACGCGCGCCGGGCTGGTGCCGTTTACGCTGCATAAACCGCTTCTGGAACAGCTTCAGACGCTGTCTGGCGTGTCCGTTTCCTCGGTCATTACCGCCGAAGACGGGACGGTGTTCCGCGAAAATCTGCTCTTTACCCATCGCGGCCTTTCCGGCCCGGCGGTACTGCAAATCTCCAGCTACTGGCAGCCTGGGGAGTTTGTCACGGTTAACCTGCTTCCCGATTGCGATCTCGACGCGTTCCTTAACGAGCAGCGTACCGCGCACCCGAATCAAAGCCTGAAAAACACCCTGGCAATGCAGCTGCCAAAACGTCTGGTGGAATGTTTGCAGGCGCTGGGGCAGATCCCGGACGTGTCGCTCAAGCAGCTTAACAGCCGCGAGCAGGAGATGCTGGTGGAAACCCTGACAAACTGGCGCGTGCAGCCAAACGGCACCGAAGGCTACCGCACCGCAGAAGTGACGCTGGGTGGCGTTGACACGAATGAGCTCTCGTCCCGCACCATGGAAGCGCGCAACGTGCCGGGGCTCTATTTTATTGGCGAAGTGATGGACGTCACTGGCTGGCTCGGCGGGTACAACTTCCAGTGGGCATGGGCAAGTGCCTGGGCGTGCGCTCAGGCGCTGGCAGATGTCCGAAGACAATAAAGTTGTACACAAAGCACTAAAGTTGTAACCATTCTCAAAAAACGACGCTAATGTTGTATACTTACTGAATGTGTGGTTATAGGGTTGGAGACTATAAAATGCACATATAGGTACGTATCAATGTCGTTTTTTGGGTACGATCATGGGTAGGGGTAGGCGTCTCAAATCCTATTTGGATTATGAAAATGCGCTAGGTGACGGCATAGGAGTGGGCTATGGCCAAAGTTATCAGCCCTGGCTTAGAGCTCAGGACGTTAAATCCCGTGGAAACCGTTCGATAGTCTTTGGCCTTAAGACGTTTCGAAACCATCATCTCCTTTCTTCTGTCGAAAGTAACTTTTTCTATCTGGCTGAGTTTAATGACTCGGTGATTGATATCCGGGAACAATTCCCACTCTTTCCTCTCCGGCTTACCCAACAAATAGCAAATCATCTACATTTTCAACATCCTATGGTGAGGGGAGTAAGAGGAGTACCTGTCGAAGTTCTGAATGTTATGACAACCGATTTTTTACTGACCTTGAGAACTCCTGAAGGCGGACTTCGATACAAAGCTGTAGCAGTAAAACAAAACGAGAGCATACCTGAACGCGAAGCCCAAAAACTTGAAATAGAGAGGATGTTTTGGCAGTTGATTGATGTTGAGTTTCAAATTTATGTTGGCTCGGAACTCAATAACGTCGTCGGTAAAAATATTTGTTGGGTTACTTCTGTATTAAGAGATGGTTCTGTATTTTATGATAAATATCCTCTTGATAAAATCCTATGGAAGCTTAAACCAGATGTTTATCCCATAGTGGGACTACGTGCAATGATTTCATCAATCATTGGGGTAGATGCACAAGAAGCGATGATGTTATTGCAGGCAATGATTGGATTAAAAATGATAAAAATTGATTTATCATATCCAATACTCGAAACCGGTCTGATAAAGATAATATCCAATGGCCACTATATAGGACTGAACGCAAATGGATATTATTAGAAATTCAGTCTGGCTCTCTCAAGGCACTGATTTGCTTGCAGAGGGGCTTTATCGTGTTTTGGATTTTGACAAAAAGGTTGATTTGTTAATTTTGTTTAAAATAAAATCAGAAAGAACGGGTAAGCCAATTCCTTTCTCATTTTCATTGTTTAAATATTATATTGAATCAAATAGCATAACTTGTAAAGATTATATATACCCTTCATATATGTTAGTAGATGAGAAAGAAATAACAGATGAAGACAGGGGAAGGCGAGATGAAAATTACAATATCATTAAAGATCTTGTAGATGACAGAATGTTTCTGTTCGACTATGCATTACATAAAAAGTCTCACCTTTTAATGGACTACTCCAGAAATAAAAAAATATCACAATATACTATCAGAACGCTTCTGGCGTTGTACTGGCGACATGGGCAGGATGTTTATGCATTACTACCCGCATTCTCGAACTGTGGTGCCGCTGGGAAAAGTAGAATCAAACATGAAATTAAACTTGGGAATTCCAAGAAAAACAGAGCATTACCTAATGAACGTTCACGTGTTTTCATTCTTAATGAAAGAGATATAAATAATATTAGAAAATCTCTCATTATGTATCATTATAAAGTTAACGGAGATACGATAAAGAAAACATTAGAGAGACATATTGATTTGTATTTTAGGGATGAAATTAAAACAGCGAACTTAGAAAATAGAGCTCCATATGTTCCTTCTTTAAAACAATTTTCATACTGGAATAAAAAACTCTTCACTAAAGATTTCTCGATAAAGAAGAAGAACACGAAAAAAGAAATAGACCTCAAAATGCGGGCGCTTTTAGGTAGTGCGGCTAATACAACTGTTTTACCGGGTGATGTTTTCGAAATAGACTCAACTGTCGCTGATGTACATCTTATTTCGAGTTTAAACAGACGAAAAGTCATTGGGCGCCCAACTATTTATACAGTGGTGGATCGCGCAACAAGAATGATTGTTGGCCTTCATGTTTCTTTATACCATGCTTCATGGCGAGCTGCCCGACAAGCGTTAGCAAATTGCTTTATGCCAAAAAAAGAATATTGTAGATTATTTGGAATCTCTATTACTAATGATGATTGGCCTTGTTCTCATATTCCATTAACATTGATGTGTGACAACGGGGAGATGATTGGTCTTAAACCTCAGGAAAAGATGACCCCCCTGACAAAACTTGAGTTTGCGCCAGTCGGTAGAGGCGACAGAAAAAGCATTGTTGAACGCTGTTTCGGTATTCTAAATGATGAAGTTATTCATAGGCTTATTGGAACAACACGAAGGGGTAAGATTGTTAAAGGAGAGCCAACACCGCAATCCAGGGCTTGTTTAACGATTCAGGAGGTCACGTCTTTACTGATTCGGGAGATACTTGCACATAATCAGAGAACATATGAAGAACTGGCTTATATCAATCCCTTACTGATTGAAAATGATCTCGTAATATCACCAAAAAATAGTTGGATGATAAGCTTAAAGCACGGGAGATTCAGCGCAAGAGCCGTTGGGGCCGACGAAGTGATCGCACGATTGTTGATCCCTGTGAACGCTAACATTACCGCCGGTGGGATTCAGTACAATAATCTTTTTTATGAATGTGATCCAGACATTGCATCAGGTGCCAGAGTATTTGGAAGAACCACTTGTGAAGCAAGAATAGATGACAATTGCGTAGATTATATATATGTAAGATTTGACAAAAATAGCATTTTCAAAAAG
Organism: Enterobacter asburiae; assembly: GCF_007035645.1. Classification (NCBI taxonomy): domain Bacteria; kingdom Pseudomonadati; phylum Pseudomonadota; class Gammaproteobacteria; order Enterobacterales; family Enterobacteriaceae; genus Enterobacter; species Enterobacter asburiae. The sequence continues at coordinate 4,346,984 of NZ_AP019632.1, read as the reverse complement.
CATTACCTGCTTAAGAAAAGAGATATATTTAAAGGTAAAGCTCATCTTGATACAGATGTAATGGCTGATTGGGTAGATACTCAAAAAGAAATTAATTTATTTACTCTGGATTCACTCAGCAATATCAATAATAAAGATGATTTTAACAAGAAAGGTAACGTAAGATTAAATGAAATATACGAATCTCGACGGGTACATGGTAAAGATATTAAAAAGAACAGGAAAAATGAACTTGATTCATTAGGGCGAACTGATGTTGCTAATGGAAGACCTGAACCCCTACTTCCGTCATCCAGTAAGGTTCTGCTTTTGCCTGGCCGGGAGGAGAAACAAAGATGGTTAAAAGGTAAGAAGAAGACTGAGGACGCAGAATAATGAACCTTATACGGAGCGTTTCAGCGATATATAAAGAACAGGAGTTACCTGAGTATCGTGGCAACCCCTTAATTGAAGCACTTCCTGAAGCGCTTACGGAAGATGAAGTACTTCTGGAAATGAGTTATTTTCCCGAAATTGACGAAAAAATCCGCTGGACTGCCCCGGCGAATGTTAGAGAGCAGTATGTCGAACGTATAAAGAAATTCCGTTGCCCTCAAACCAATCTTATCCAGGCTTATAAAATGATTTTACGGGCACTTAGGGAAAGCTATGCAGCCCGTAATCCTTTAAAAAGCGGAACTATTCAATATCTTCATTACTATGGGACTGAGCGTCCTGATATTGAACCCGAAAGTGGATATTTTAAATCCCAGGCTGAAACCATTACGATAGTTGGAATGAGTGGTTCTGGAAAAACTACCATGATCGAGCAAGTCATGGATCATTTCCCTCAGATTATAGAACACAGCAGCTATAAAGGAGTTTTTCCCGGCTTCAGTAAGCAAATCGTATGGGTAAAGATTAATTGTCCATACAACTCAAGTGTGAGAGACCTTTGTGAAGAGATTTTACAAAAATTAGATGATGCAATTGGTATTGAACGAACTACACCAGAGATTAGAAATGGTGCTCTGGCTCGCCAGATTGCGCAAAGAATAAAATCATCATTTTTAGGTATCCTTGTTATTGATGAAATGCAGAGGCTAAAATTTTCAAGAACTGGAGGTGAGAGTAAGTTGATTGATTTTTTACATGAAATTGTAGATTCGATGGGGGTATCTATGGTTTTTTGTGGAAATCATCCTTTTGACGAGACTCTGACAAAGAAAATGAGAATTGCCAGGCGGGCAGAGTCTGGTGGTTATATGAAAATTTCAAATGTCAGATACGACTCACAAGACTGGCAATCGTTTATTCATTATTTATGGCCATTACAATGGACAAATGTTGAAACACCATTAAATGATGAGTTAAACGAAAAATTATTCATTTTATCTAAAGGCAACATTGGATTGGCTCAGATGATTTATCGGGGGGCACAATTAAAGGTTATCGGTAGCGGTAATGAAATCATAACTGGTGCAGTCTTGTCGGCCTCTGTACCGGTACTCGTAAGCCATACGGAGGAATATAAGGATACTTTACTCCCGGGGGCAGCGACTGAAGACGAGGAAGCCAAATGGCTCTCTGCATCTAATGAAAGTGATGCTTCGGCTAAGTTCATGTCAGAGAAGCCCTTAAAAGCTTTGATCCCTGGAGATATAGACAGGCCACAGCACAAGGAATTCGTAAGAAAAATAGACGAGGTTATGCGCAATTTCGACGAGAAAATACTGTCTCTTGACCATGATCTTGTTATCACCAGAACAGCTGAAAAGAAAAATACCTACGATGCTCTTCAGCGTTGCGGGCTTATAAATACAGATCCACTTAATAAATTGTAATGAGGTCATCAGTTCGTAACGGTCAAAGAGAGGTGGGGTAAATGAGAATGTTGTCTGTTTTACCTGATGAATCCTTGTTCAGTCGGTTTTGTCGGACAGCTACCGTGTACGGTATGTCCCCATCTTCTCTGTTAACGATCATTTTCCACAAACCTGATATGAGCGTCCATCCAATTCTCAATTCAGGATTAAAGGCTATTTCTCTTCATACATCCGAAAGTGCAGACCAGCTCTGGCATGAACAGACTTTACTCCCTCTGTTTGCCTGGGCACTACCAATCAGTCGTAATGAAATTATGGATTTCAACACGACCCCTGCCAGGCTTAATCGATTGTGCCGCCTTAGTAATTTTTCACTAGGACAGCGGACACTATTGAAGTTTTGCCCGGTTTGCGCTCGTGAAGATACTTTTCATTATGGTGTTACTTATTGGCATCTGGCGCATCAACTTCATGGGGTTACAACCTGCCATCGGCACCAGGTAGTGCTTGAAAGCATCAATGTCCCTTCTGCACCGCACATACGTATTGGACTGATGCCTCCTGTTTCGTATACAGAACAACTCAGCAATGAGACAGACTTCTATTTTGCTAAATTTTGTTATGAGTCCATAAATATAATCAGAAGAAAAGAAATTTGTCACCCAAATTACATGGATGTACTTAAAAAGTTAAATTTATTATCATTGGACGGGAATCTGAAGAAAAATGTATTTTACGCACATGTTTATGCTAAGTGCCAGTTATTTGGGGAGGGTTCATCGGAGCTTCTACCGACATCCCTTACTGATTATCACTACTGGGAGCCTATACTCAAAGATAAATGTTGTCAGCATCCCACAAAGCACCTTTTGCTTTGTTATTGTTTGTTAAATACTTGCTGGCCAACGTATGCAGGAAGTCGTCCTAATAAAAAGAAAGAAATCTTTAAAAGTCATAAGGAATACAGCTTTCATATGGCTGAAAATAATACTAGTGTTAGCAACCTTGGGAGAGAATTTAATCGCAGCAGATGTTACATTAAAACACTTATTTATAAAAAATACCTGAGGGCGTTTAAGCGAAACACAAAAATTAATATATTCACTGAATTGCTTATCAAGTCTATGGCTGTAAGGGGGTTTAGTCTGGCATCCATAGCTGAGAAAAACTCATTATCGGAAGGAACTGTATCCTCTGTAATTTCATCTTGTTACGGTTTATGCTCATGGCGTAAAAAATGTAAAAAAGATTCTTTAAGACGGCGTCATAAGCAGAAAATATTAAGATTTATACATAATCAATCCATTTCTGTAACGCGAAAGTTAGTCAAGGAAAGTTGTTATGCTAGTTTCTTTTGGCTAAATAAACATGAAAATGGCTGGCTTAATTCCTGTCTTCCTAAAGCAGTACGATGTTATAGAAATAAAAGAGTAGACTGGAGCGAGAGAGATATAATCTCATCATCATTAATAAATGTTGTTTTATCTCAGGGGCAATACCCGATGTCACTTACAAGCCTGGATGCTTTACTGGGGGGGCATAACTGGCTTTTGAAATACAGAGATAAACTACCAATGACAATGACACTTCTCAGGAAAAAGAATCTAATTAAATAAGAGGGAGTGATATGGTTTACGAAAATGAATTGTGGCACAGTTTTCTTCTGCGTTCACAGATAATGTATAACTTATCCAATTGCAGGAACATAATATCTAAGCATGGTGAACTAAGGTACGATGCCTTTCCTCGGCTCGAACTGATTGATATGTACAAATTGCATAGTTTGCAGGATATATATGACATTCTTGCCACAAGAAATGGTTATATACTAACTTCCAATATAGTGTCGTTATCTTCTGGTGTTTACGGGTATTTCAACGCTGTTGAAGATGCCTGTCGAAATAATTTACACATAACTAATTCATATCCATTGGTAAACATCTCAAAGATTCGTTACTGCCATAAATGTATTATTGAAGATATACACTCTAAAGGCATTGGTTATCTTCGTCATAGATGGTTGTTTGAATCTAAATGTGCAGCTCATAGTACCTGTTTATATGAGGTTTGTTTTGACAACTATTTGGATGCAGTGAAAGGACTTAGTGACTTAATTATAAGTGGAATAAATCCTCATGGTTATTGTTCCCTTGTGGTTGACATTTCAAATCCTTTCAAAACTCCAGTGTATTTATTGCCATGTGCCAGGGATAAAATTTTAAAATGGATTTCTGACAATAAAAATGAGCTGGTTTACTTTCTCTTTGACCTCTTTAAAAGTAAATCGCATTCTAGTTTATTAAAGGTTATTGAAGTCAGGATAATGCATAGTAGTTATATTTCTGCGGTGTTCAGGATATTGAGTGAGGTTAATTTTTGTAATTTCAACTCATTTATTACCGATTTATTCGAGGACGTAAGTTATGCCTCTGTTGGACTTGATGATTATTCTGTTAATGTGGATTTTCTCAGGCTAAAAGCCGCAGATTGCAAATTTTGCCGGTTCAATGGTAAAAATTTTTGCTCACTTTTTAATGTAAAGCTTCTTCGCTAATTTTTACTTCATTTATAAACTACTAAGAAAGCTAATAAGATAGGGTTATATATTTTGATTAGGGCGGGAATAAATTATCACTTCCCGAGTATCCCTGGGGGTTACCACCTGAGTATGATGCCGGTTAGCAACAACGTCTAAAAGACCTACGATCACGATAAATGTCACTGGGTCACTCTCAAGCAAAGTGGTCAGGGGTGCTAGATACCAGTACTGCTTACTCAACACGGCCTTGTTTTTGAAAGATGCCGAATCTTGGCAAGAGGCGTATTACAGCCTATAGTCTGTTAATGAGTATTACAGCTTATCTGCTGTAAATCCATTCGTTGTGCTTGTTAACCCGTCGATACGGAAGATCACTTATGAACACTCAATACGCTTTGAAGACCTTGAATCAGTTGCGTCCTGTTTTAATCGGCTTTCGCAAAGCCAATGGACTGACGCAAAGAGATGTTTCTGAACGTTTGGGTGTAACACAGCAAACTTATGCCCGACTGGAGGCCAACCCTGCAAGTGTGGGTTTTGAGCGTTTGTTTAGAGTGTTCAGCGTCCTTGGAGTGGAGATCGTACTTTCATCCAGGGAACCATTGTCAGATGCAAAGCCCGAATACGGAGCTTTGCACAATGATTCTTCACTTCCAGCCAGGCGGGAGAAATGGTGACGCCATGCGCTTCCCGGTCTAATTGTCTGCAGCAATATTAACCCCTTAGCGGCCTGAAGTATCAGGTTGCTATGAAGCCTTTCGTTTCTTCTGTTATGTTAAATACACCAGTTTGAGCTGTTTCGGACAACCATAAATTATCTCTTCACTCTTAAATGAAAATTTTATGTCGATCACATTATCGATGAATTTAGGAAATAATCCGTAAATGAAAATCTATCTACCTTTAAATTTATCAATGTCCGTACGACATAATTAATATCAAAGAATGTGTATTATTATCATTTAAGTCATAAAAGCCATGAGTCAGTTCCAAAAAATATAATGAGCATTGAAATTATTACCCATCATTCTGGAGTTTTAACTTAGCCATGTATCGAACCACAAGTTGGCTTCCGGTGTTTTGAGGAGCAGTAAAGTTCAGAAAGCGCGACCAGATCATAATCCAGAAATGTCGTTAAGATATTCTCAATAACGGTTATCCCTGCATGCTGGCAGGCATTTGAAAATATATTTTGTATTCAGGTTGCAGCAAAACGCTTTCTTACACACAGGACTTCATATGCGGCTCAAAAAATTAAAACTGAAAAACTTCAGAGGCTACAGAAACTCTACATCAATCATTATTGATGAAGGCATGACGGGCATTGTTGGTCGTAATGACTTTGGGAAATCAACGCTTCTGGAAGCGCTGGCTATTTTTTTTGAAACAGAAGGAATGAAGGCTGACAAGAATGACATGAACTGTTTCAGCCTGAGAGAAGGGGAGGGCCGTTTTGAAATAGCCTGTGAATTCGATGATCTGCCCGATTTTATCATGATCGACGACAGGGTGCAGACCACGCTCGCCTCAGAACATCTGCTGAATGAAGACGGCAATTTTGAAATCGTCAAAACGTTTAAAGCAACGACCTCAGGAAAACCGGAGCAGACCTGCATCCGCTGCATCCACCCGGATGAGGAGCCCCTGAGAAATTTACTGGGCATGAAAATTTCCGAACTCAAGGCGGTGGGAAAAGAAGTTGAAAAAAATGTGGCGGATAAACGCACCGCATCGTTATGGCGTCAGGCCATCAGGGAAGCCGCCGCTCCCTATACCTGTTCGGAAATGTTGCTGGATGTCGATAAAGAGTTTGGAACCGACACAAAATCATTATGGGGTAAGATCCTCGATTTGCTGCCCACGTATGCGATTTTCAAAGCCGACAGGGAAAGCAGCGACGGGGATTCAGAAGCTAAAAACCCCTTACAGCAGGCCGTAAAAGACGCTCAGGCGGCGCTGCAGGACAAAATTACAGCGCTGGAAAATGAGATCCAGGACAGCGTACTGGATGTCGCACAGAGAACGCTGGATAAATTACGTGAAATGGCCCCCGAACTCGCCAGTGAACTGACTCCACGATTTAAGGAAAAACCCAAGTGGACCTTCAATTTCACCCTGGACGGGGAAAATGGCATCCCCATCAATAAGCGCGGCAGCGGGATAAGGAGGCTTATCCTGTTGAATTTTTTCCGGGCTGAGGCTGAAAAGAATGTCGCGGGGACGCCCAGAAACATGATTTATGCCATCGAAGAGCCTGAAACGTCACAGCATCCAAACTATCAGATGATGCTGATGAAAGCGTTGCTGGCACTGGCAGGCCAGCCGCACCGTCAGATTATCGTCACCACCCATGTCCCGGCGCTGGCCGGATTGATCCCTGTCGAAGGTGTACGTTATGTCACCCGAAATGAGGCGGGTGAACCCGTAGTAAAAATGCCGGATGACGCTGTGCTGAAGGAAGCCACTGAAAGCCTGGGGGTGCTACCAGAGACCGGTATGGAAAGGGCGCAGGGGATTGTTCTGGTAGAGGGAAAGTCGGATGTCACTTTCCTGAGGCATGCGGCCAGTTCATTAAAACAGTCAGGTGTGCTGCCAGCCTCTCTGGAGGACGTGAAAATAGTGCCAGTCCTCATAGGAGGGTGTGGCAGCGTCAAACACTGGGTTACATTGAATCTGGCCAACGATCTGGGGCTTCCCTGGTGCGTTTTTCTGGACTCCGATATTGGGGGAGACCCTGCACAGGTTATGTCCATTCAGAAACGTAAAAGAGAAGTGGAGGATGCCGGTAAGGTATTCTTCGCCACGCGTAAACGTGAAATAGAGAACTATCTCTGCCCGGATCTGATCGAAGAAATGACCGGTGTAGCCGTCACGTTTACGGACACCTGTGATGCTAAAAAAATAATTGGCCGGGCGGTGGGAATGAAGCCCGATAATGTGCTTGATAAATTCTGGCCCCGGATGACAGCGGAAAGAATCATCTCAAGATCAACCTATCATGACGGAATGCAGGAAAGGATTGAGCTGGTTGAGATCCTGAGCGATATTGTTGCCATGACGAGATAATGTGTAAAAATTATCGCTGCTGCATATATTCCGGTCCACAGCAAAGGACCGGAGTATAGTATATAAAAAACCCGAAATTAATCGGGTTTTAATTATTTAACGTTTAACAGGCTCCCGTGCCCGGGAGTGAATTAAAATTACGCTTATTATGGCGTTTTTGCAATCTTTATTTTTGACTGCCAAGCCATTTATTCATCTGCTCGATTTCACCTTTCTGAGCTTTAATGATGTCCTGCGCAAGCTTTCTCATTTCGGGATCTTTTCCATACTTCAGCTCGGTTTCAGCCATTGCTATTGCCCCTTCATGGTGTGCAACCATGCCTTTTGCAAAGGCCTTGTCGGGATCTGGCTCATTAACGGCGGCCATCATTTTGTCATGCATATCTTTCATCCCCGCCATGTATTCCTGTGACGATGCTGATGAGGTCATATCTGACATGTTCATTTCAGAATGTTCAGCAGAAATTGCAGGCAGGGATAACATCAGTATTACAAATAGGGAATTTTTGATTTTCATACAATAGTTCCTTGTAAGGTAGTTACCGGTTAATTGTAGCTGAGTCAGATAAAAAAGCCCCCTGATGGGGGCCAAAATGTAGCCACATATACGGTCAAGGAATAATCTATCAAGGAAAGGTTAAAAGCACGGATACTACAGTCGCATTCAGCCTGCATTGCTCATACGGCGGTGCGCTTCGGCCATGGCCTGATGTGGGCCGGACTGACCGTTATTCATGAATTCGTGGGCAACCGCTGCTCTTTCATGCTCATCCATCGCAGCGTAAGACGTTGACGAAACGGGCGTGGATACAGTGTTATTTCCCATCATCTTCTGATGACTTTCCACCATTTTCTGGTGCGCATCCGCCGATCCGTTCGTCATGGTTTCATGAGCAATAATGGCCTGTTCATGCTGGTCCATACCGGCCATACGAGGAGCAGTCCCCTGGATCCCGACAGGAGCCGCAGCAGACTGCATCTGGTGAGCAGGAGCCTGTGCATTGTTGACGCGTTCATGAATATTCACGGTTTCAGTGGCCCAGGCCGAAGAAATTAAACCAAAGCCCAGCAAGGATGCTAATACGATATTTTTCATGATAAATCTCCATTTCTGAATTAGTGATGTCCGGGGAAGTACAACCGGTGTTTTCAGTTCCATAACTGAAACAGGTTCGGCAGTGTTTATTTCTCCGGGAGAGGACTGGATATTCATTTCCTGGCGTACTCTGACGCCGGGTATTGATGAAGCAATCCAGCCTTCCTGATAAGTTGCACTAATTATATCGAATGGCTTCTGTTTGCTGCATGACAGGCTAATGACATCTTTGTCATTTAAATCTTTATTCTCAGTATTGGGTTTCCGGAATCATTTTCTCAAGTCTGGGCACGGATAAGATAAAACGAGTTGAGCGTACGTCCGATTCCACCTGCACTCTTCCGTGATGTGCTTCCACGATTGACTTCACAATCGCAAGGCCGATGCCGCTGCCTTCTCCTTTTCGTTGTCTGGACGGATCCACCCGATAAAAACGGTCAAACAGCCTTGATAAATGCTCTTCAGGGATTGGTTTCCCCGGATTTTCAATCACAAGGTCAAAAAAGCTCTCCTGCTCTCTTATTGAGACGGTGATTGCCTGTCCCTCTGGGGTATAACGCAGGGCATTGGATAACAGATTATTGATCGCTCTTCTGAACATTTGTGGATCTCCCTCAACCAGGCAGGGCATCCCGTTAAATTTGAGCGTGATATTTCGTTCTTCGGCCCAGGCTTCGAAAAACTCGAAGACTTTCATGACTTCTGCTCTGAGGTCAAACCGAACCCTGTCAGGTATCAGCTGATTATTGTCCGCCTGCGCCAGGAACAGCATGTCGCTGACCATTTTTGTCATCCGGTTATACTCTTCAAGGCTGGAATAGAGGACATCCTCAAGTTCCTTCTGGGTTCGATCCTGACTCAGAGCGATTTCAGTCTGCGTCACCAGATTGGTGATGGGTGTTCTGATCTCGTGCGCGATATCGGCAGAGAAATTGGCCTGGCGGGTAAAAACATCCTCAATCTTTCCAATCATATGATTGAACGAGATAACCAGCTGCTCCAGCTCAATGGGAACGCGTGTCGGTTCCAGCCGCGCATCAAGATTCTCGGAGGTGATGTTTTTAATGGCATTGCTGACATTACGAAGTGGCAGGTGCCCCTGACGGACAGCAATGCGAATGATCAGAACAATTAGCAGACTTATCACGACAGCGATCGCAATCAGATTTTTTTTCAGCGCATCGAGGTAATGGAGATGGAAATTAATGGAGAGGCCAGTCAGCATGACATAGTTCTGCTGTTTGCCCTGAAATATCGCCTGACCAGAGGAAGCGATAATTCTGTATGTTTCCATCTTCATTCCGGACCCGGTATCCATCGGTCTCGCAGGATCCTCCACCGTCCAGAGAAAGACATCACGTGCACGGCTATGCTCGCTAAAATCGGCTGAATTCACAGCAGAGCGTAAAGCAGCCCCCTGCACAGAGCTGTACAGCACCTCTCCCCGGGGATTAAGTAGCAAAAGAACAACGTTACGGTAGCTGGCGATCGATTCCTTTATTTTGCTTATTTTCTTTTCATCCGGATCAACCGGAGACTGCAGGATACGGTTTAGTGTGGTGCTGATTTGGTGCAGATCGCTGACATCCTGCTCGGCAAAATGCTTATCAACAGAATGCAGCATAAACCAGGTGAAGGCGATAAACGCCAGTATTGTGGACAGGCTGATAAAAAAGGTCAGCCGCAGAGCGAGTGAGAAAGGTCGTCTGGACGGTTTGCTATGCATCCGGGATCTCCAGCATGTAGCCCACGCCCCGCACTGTCTGGATCAGTTTTGTCTCGTAATCGTTGTCTATTTTAGCGCGGAGTCGCTTTACTGCGACATCAATCGCGTTAGTGTCGCTGTCAAAATTCATGTCCCAGACCTGAGAGGCAATCAGGGAGCGGGGAAGAACTTCTCCCTGATGGCGAATGAAGAATTCCAGCAGGCTGAACTCTTTACTGGTGAGCACAATGCGGTTCCCGGCGCGGCTAACTTTTCTGGATACGAGATCAATAGAGAGGTCAGCCACCTTAAACTGGCTTTCCGTGATCATCGTGTTTCCCCGCCTCAGAAGAGTTCTCACCCGGGCCAGCAGTTCGGCAAACGCAAAGGGTTTAACCAGATAATCGTCCGCACCCAGTTCCAGTCCTTTGACCCTGTGTTCGATCGTGCCGAGGGCCGTCAGCAGTAAGACCGGCATACCCTTTCCGGCAGTGCGCAGCATGCGGATGATATCCCAGCCGTTCACATCAGGCAGCATGATGTCCAGAATGACTAAATCATACTCGGCTGTCATGGCGAGATGATATCCGGTAAGACCATTATCAGCGTGATCCACTACGAACCCTGCCTCTGTAAGCCCTTTGCTGAGATATTCACCTGTTTTAATTTCGTCTTCGACGATCAATATTTTCATCTTGCTCCCCGGCTGGCTGCTAAGGTCATTCTATTGCGCCCACGATCGTTATCAACGGATTACAGCAAAAATGACAACATTGTCATTATCCTGTCACCCGCCAAACAGAGAGCGTTCGGTAAAGTACCCCTATCAATACTCTGGACTTCATTTGAACCATTTACCAGGTCTGCCTGGACGAGAAGCGTTATGTTCAAATTAAAATTACTCAGCATTAGCACGATATTCATCCTGGCCGGTTGTGTCTCTCTGGCTCCTGAATATCAGCGCCCGGCAGCACCGGTACCCCAGCAGTTTTCACTGTCCCGAAACAGCCTGACGCCAGCAGTGAATGGTTATCAGGATACGGGCTGGCGTAACTTTTTTGTCGATCCCCAGGTTACACGGCTGATTACTGAAGCCCTGAATAATAACCGTGATTTGAGAATGGCTGCCCTGAAGGTTGAAGAGGCCCGGGCCCAGTTCAACGTCACGGATGCAGATCGTTATCCCCAGTTGAATGCCTCATCCGGGATCACATACAGCGGTGGCCTGAAAGGCGACAAGCCGACCACACAGGAGTACGACGCGGGTCTGGAACTCAGCTATGAGCTCGATTTTTTCGGCAAACTTAAGAACATGAGTGACGCTGATCGCCAGAACTACTTTGCCAGCGAAGAAGCCCGTCGGGCCGTACACATCCTGCTGGTATCCAACGTTTCACAAAGCTATTTCAGCCAGCAACTGGCGTACGAACAACTCCGTATTGCGCGGGAAACGCTGAAAAATTATCAACAGTCCTATGCTTTCGTTGAGCAGCAGCTCGTGACCGGGAGTACGAACGTTCTGGCGCTTGAACAGGCGAGAGGACAAATCGAAAGTACCCGCGCCGAAATAGCCAAACGAGAAGGCGATCTGGCTCAGGCAAACAATGCCCTGCAACTGGTGCTGGGAACGTACCGCGCACTTCCGTCAGAAAAAGGGATGAAAGGCGGGGAGATAGCACCAGTAAAATTGCCACCAAATCTGTCTTCACAAATTTTGCTGCAGCGACCGGATATTATGGAAGCGGAATATCAGCTGAAAGCGGCTGATGCCAATATTGGCGCAGCGCGAGCGGCCTTTTTCCCCTCCATTACCCTGACCAGTGGTCTTTCCGCAAGCAGTACGGAGCTGTCCAGCCTGTTTACGTCAGGAAGTGGAATGTGGAATTTTATCCCTAAAATTGAAATTCCTATATTTAATGCTGGCAGGAATAAAGCCAATCTGAAGCTGGCTGAAATTCGCCAGCAACAGTCGGTGGTTAATTACGAACAAAAAATTCAGTCAGCCTTTAAGGATGTTTCCGACACGCTTGCGCTGCGCGACAGCCTTAGCCAGCAACTTGAGTCACAGCAGCGTTATCTTGATTCACTTCAGATAACTCTCCAGCGTGCCAGAGGATTGTATGCAAGTGGTGCTGTCAGTTACATCGAAGTGCTGGATGCAGAACGTTCCCTCTTCGCTACGCAGCAAACCATTCTCGATCTTACCTATTCCCGACAGGTTAACGAAATTAATCTGTTTACCGCGCTGGGTGGCGGTTGGGTAGAGTAAATTTATTTAATTAATCAGGAAATTAAAAATGCGTAATTCACTTAAAGCCGTTTTATTTGGTGCCTTCTCTGTCATGTTCTCTGCCGGTCTTCATGCTGAAACACATCAGCATGGCGATATGAATGCTGCCAGTGATGCTTCGGTACAGCAGGTTATCAAGGGCACCGGTGTCGTTAAAGACATTGATATGAATAGTAAAAAAATCACCATTTCGCACGAAGCAATCCCTGCGGTGGGCTGGCCTGCAATGACCATGCGCTTCACTTTTGTTAATGCAGACGACGCTATCAATGCCCTGAAAACCGGCAACCATGTCGATTTCTCGTTTATTCAGCAGGGCAATATCTCCTTACTCAAAAGCATTAACGTTACGCAATCCTGATTGACACTCCGGAGCGAATACATCCAGTGCGCCTGAACATTCATTAAGGGATTACTGTGAATGAATGATCGGGCGCATATGCCAGGTGTTTTGATTTTTCAGCGAGAAATTGTATGGCTTCTTTAAAGATAAAATATGCTGCAATAATTATCAGCAGCCTCATAGCAGGAGGGCTGATATCGGTTACTGCCTGGCAGTATTTAAACTCATCACAAAAAACAGTACAAACAGAACAAAAGGCACCGGAGAAAAAGGTACTTTTCTGGTATGACCCGATGAAACCGGATACTAAATTTGATAAACCCGGAAAATCTCCCTTTATGGATATGGACCTGGTGCCGAAATATGCTGATGAAAGTGGCGATAAAAGCAGTGGCGGGATCCGTATCGATCCAACTCAGGTTCAGAATCTGGGATTAAAAACGCAAAAAGTCACGCGAGGAATGCTGAATTATTCTCAGACAATCCCGGCTAATGTCAGTTACAACGAATATCAGTTTGTCATTGTGCAGGCGCGTTCTGATGGTTTCGTCGAAAAAGTGTATCCCCAGACGATTGGCGATCATGTGAAGAAAGGCACTCCGCTTATCGATATCACCATTCCTGAATGGGTTGAGGCACAAAGTGAGTTTCTGCTGTTATCCGGTACAGGCGGTACGCCAACCCAGATAAAAGGGGTTCTGGAGCGACTTCGTCTGGCTGGTATGCCGGAAGAAGATATTCAAAGGCTGCGTTCAACCCGCACAATCCAGACCCGTTTTACCATTAAAGCACCTATTGATGGTGTCATTACTGCATTTGACCTGCGCACCGGCATGAATATTTCCAAAGATAAGGTGGTGGCTCAGATTCAGGGGATGGACCCGGTCTGGATCAGCGCTGCAGTGCCAGAATCTATCGCCTATCTGCTGAAAGATACGTCGCAGTTTGAAATTTCGGTACCGGCTTATCCGGATAAAACATTCCATGTCGAAAAATGGAACATTCTTCCCAGCGTGGATCAGACAACCCGTACGCTTCAGGTCCGTCTCCAGGTTTCTAATAAGGATGAGTTTCTCAAGCCGGGCATGAATGCCTATCTGAAACTGAATACCAGGAGCCAGGAGATGCTGCTGATACCAAGCCAGGCCGTTATCGATACCGGCAAAGAACAGCGCGTGATTACTGTTGATGATGAAGGCAAGTTTGTGCCGAAACAGATCCACGTTCTGCATGAGTCACAGCAACAGTCCGGCATCGGCTCCGGCCTGAATGAAGGCGATACCGTGGTGGTCAGTGGCCTGTTCCTCATTGACTCTGAAGCCAATATTACGGGCGCACTGGAACGTATGCGCCACCCTGAAAAAACAGAAAGCAGTATGCCAGCAATGTCTGACCAGCCTGTAAATATGCATTCAGGGCACTGAGGAGACGACGATGATTGAATGGATTATCCGGCGCTCTGTCGCCAACCGTTTCCTGGTCATGATGGGGGCCCTGTTTCTCAGCATCTGGGGCACATGGACGATTATTAACACGCCTGTCGATGCCTTGCCTGACCTGTCAGATGTGCAGGTCATTATCAAAACCAGCTATCCCGGCCAGGCCCCGCAGATTGTAGAAAACCAGGTCACCTATCCACTTACCACCACCATGCTGTCCGTGCCTGGCGCAAAAACCGTGCGTGGTTTTTCACAGTTCGGTGATTCGTATGTGTATGTCATTTTTGAAGACGGCACCGATCTGTACTGGGCCCGTTCCCGCGTGCTGGAGTACCTGAACCAGGTACAGGGAAAACTGCCCGCCGGTGTGAGTTCTGAAATCGGTCCGGACGCCACGGGGGTGGGCTGGATATTTGAATATGCCCTTGTCGATCGCAGCGGAAAACACGACCTTTCAGAACTGCGTTCTCTGCAGGACTGGTTCCTGAAATTTGAGCTGAAAACCATCCCGAACGTGGCTGAGGTCGCTTCGGTTGGCGGCGTGGTGAAACAGTACCAGATTCAGGTCAATCCGGTAAAACTGTCTCAGTATGGTATCAGCCTGCCCGAAGTGAAACAGGCCCTTGAATCGTCTAACCAGGAGGCCGGTGGCTCATCCGTTGAAATGGCCGAAGCTGAGTATATGGTCCGTGCCAGCGGTTATCTTCAGAGCATTGATGATTTTAATAACATCGTCCTGAAAACAGGCGAGAACGGCGTGCCGGTTTATCTGCGGGATGTTGCCCGCGTGCAGACCGGGCCTGAAATGCGGCGTGGTATTGCCGAGCTGAACGGCCAGGGCGAAGTCGCTGGCGGCGTGGTGATCCTGCGGTCGGGTAAAAATGCACGCGACGTTATCACGGCAGTGAGGGATAAACTTGAGACGCTGAAGGCCAGCCTGCCGGAAGGTGTTGAAATCGTGACCACCTACGATCGCAGCCAGCTCATCGACCGGGCGATTGATAACCTCAGTTCCAAACTTCTGGAAGAGTTTATCGTGGTGGCCATCGTCTGTGCCCTGTTCCTGTGGCACGTACGTTCTGCCCTGGTGGCGATTATCTCTCTGCCGCTTGGCCTGTGTATCGCCTTTATCGTCATGCACTTCCAGGGACTAAACGCCAATATCATGTCGCTGGGAGGGATAGCTATTGCCGTCGGTGCGATGGTGGATGCCGCCATTGTGATGATTGAGAATGCGCATAAACGGCTTGAGGAGTGGGATCATCAGCATCCGGGTGAGCAGATTGACAACGCCACCCGCTGGAAGGTGATTACCGACGCCTCCGTGGAAGTGGGACCCGCACTGTTTATCAGCCTGCTGATCATCACCCTGTCCTTTATTCCTATCTTTACCCTGGAAGGTCAGGAAGGACGTCTGTTTGGCCCGCTGGCATTCACGAAAACGTACTCCATGGCGGGAGCGGCCGCGCTGGCCATCATTGTCATTCCGATCCTGATGGGATTCTGGATCCGGGGAAAAATTCCTGCCGAGACCAGTAACCCCCTGAACCGGGTGCTGATCAAAGCGTATCATCCATTGCTGCTGCGGGTCCTCCATTGGCCAAAAACAACCCTGCTGGTTGCGGCCTTGTCCATTTTCACCGTTATATGGCCATTGAGTCAGGTGGGGGGGGAGTTTCTGCCGAAGATCAATGAGGGCGACCTGCTGTATATGCCATCAACATTGCCTGGCGTCTCTCCGGCAGAAGCTGCAGCACTCCTGCAGACGACGGACAAGTTAATCAAAAGCGTTCCTGAAGTGGCCTCTGTATTTGGCAAGACCGGTAAAGCAGAGACCGCAACGGATTCCGCACCGCTTGAAATGGTGGAAACCACGATCCAGCTCAAACCTGAGGATCAGTGGCGTCCGGGTATGACGATTGACAAGATTATTGAAGAACTCGACAAGACCGTCCGTTTACCGGGTCTGGCAAACCTCTGGGTTCCGCCAATCCGTAACCGTATTGATATGCTCTCAACCGGGATCAAAAGCCCGATAGGTATCAAGGTCTCAGGGACTGTCCTGGCCGATATTGATGCGACTGCGCAGAGTATCGAGGCGGTAGCCAAAACCGTGCCGGGCGTGGTGTCTGCCCTGGCTGAGCGACTTGAAGGCGGGCGTTACATCGATATCGATATCAACCGGGAAAAAGCGTCCCGTTACGGTATGACTGTTGGTGATGTACAGCTGTTTGTCTCATCAGCCATCGGCGGCGCAACGGTAGGGGAAACGGTTGAAGGCGTGGCCCGCTACCCGATTAATATTCGCTATCCGCAGGATTATCGGAACAGTCCAAATGCATTGAAACAGATGCCGATCCTGACCCCGATGAAGCAGCAGATCACGCTGGGCGATGTCGCGGATATTAAGGTCGTTTCAGGGCCGACTATGCTGAAAACGGAAAATGCCCGTCCAGCCAGCTGGATTTACATTGACGCGCGCGGCAGGGATATGGTGTCGGTGGTTAATGATATTAAAACGGCTATCAGTCAGAAAGTGAAACTGAGACCGGGTACCAGCGTGTCATTCTCCGGACAATTTGAACTGCTTGAGCACGCCAACAAGAAACTTAAATTGATGGTGCCGATGACGGTGATGATCATTTTCATCCTGTTGTATCTGGCGTTCCGCCGGGTTGATGAAGCGTTGTTGATCCTGATGAGTCTGCCGTTCGCCCTGGTTGGCGGGATATGGTTCCTGTACTGGCAGGGCTTCCATATGTCAGTCGCAACCGGAACCGGGTTTATCGCCCTGGCCGGTGTGGCAGCAGAGTTTGGCGTGGTCATGCTGATGTATCTGCGTCATGCCATTGAAGCGCATCCGGAACTGTCAAACAAAGAAACGTTCACACCGGAAGGTCTTGATGAAGCCCTTTATCATGGTGCCGTGCTGCGTGTCCGGCCGAAAGCCATGACCGTGGCGGTGATCATCGCGGGTCTGCTGCCGATACTCTGGGGTACCGGCGCAGGTTCAGAAGTCATGAGCCGTATCGCGGCCCCCATGATTGGCGGGATGATCACAGCTCCGCTGCTGTCCCTGTTCATTATTCCTGCCGCCTATAAACTCATCTGGCTGCGCAGACATAAAAAGAGCGTGTCATAACCCTGAAAGGGCACCCCTGCGGGTGTCCTTTTGCATAAATTCACCCTGACGTCAGGGTTTATATCGATAACATACAGAGGTGAGTATGAAAAAAATAATTTTAATGACCCTGGCTTTTGGCCTTTCACTTCCGGCAATGGCAGGTGAAAAAGTAATAGACATGTACAAGTCTGAAAACTGTGGTTGCTGTTCCCTGTGGGACAAGGCGATGGAAAAGGACGGGTTTGAGGTGCGGACCCACGTCATGAATGATCAGGCCCTGTCAGCCCTGAAAGAAAAATATGCTGTTCCTGCTGAGCTGAGAAGCTGTCATACCGCAGTTACTGGTAATTTGATCATTGAAGGCCATGTGCCTGCAGCCACGATACATAAGGCAATGCTGTCTGGTTCAGGGATTTATGGTCTTGCCACCCCGGGCATGCCTGCGGGGAGCCCGGGAATGGAGATGGGGGCCCGTAAAGAGGCTTACGATGTTATTGCATTCTCTCCGGAGGGCAGTAAAAAAGTCTTCCAGCGAATCGAATAGTCAGCGGAACGGCTGATAACGGGACGCCGGCAGCAGGCACTCCTGTGCCGGCGACATTCGTGGTAATCGCATCCATGACATACCCTGAAGACAGAAAATGCTTCAGGCATGCATAAGGAGAGTTACTGTGAAAAATGACAATGTAGTGCAACACAACAACCAGACTGCTTCTGAACAGACATTATCCCCGGACGAGAGCCACGTATTGCATAAGGTGAGAGATCCCGTGTGCGGGATGGCATTCCTGCCCGACAAGGCGCACAGCAGCATTCGATACCAGGACCATCAGCTTTATTTCTGCTCTGCCAGCTGTGAGAGTAAATTTACAGCCCATCCCGACCGTTATCTTACCGAAGATGCCAGTGAACATTCCCACCACCACCACGATCACCACGAAGTCAGCCCAGACCAGATAAAACAGCCTCACCATCAGGCGGAGAAAGATATTTCTGAAGGTGTGTGGACATGTCCGATGCACCCGGAGATACGCCGCAGTGGTCCCGGAAGCTGTCCTGTCTGTGGAATGGCACTGGAACCGCTCGTAGCCACGGCATCGACGGGGCCGAGTGATGAACTTCGCGACATGACAAGACGCTTCTGGCTGGGGTTGTTGCTGGCGTTTCCGGTTCTGATACTCGAAATGGGATCTCATCTGTTTCCCGCCTTGAGGAATACAGTACCGCCACAATACAACACATGGCTGCAGCTGCTTCTGGCCTCTCCAGTCGTGTTGTACTGTGGCTGGCCATTCTTCGCCCGGGCCGGAATGTCGTTGCGTAACCGCTCCCTGAATATGTTTACCCTTGTTGCAATGGGGACCGGCGCAGCCTGGGTTTACAGCGTCATTGCAACCGTCTTCCCCTCCTGGTTTCCTGCATCGTTCAGAAACATGGATGGCCTGGTGGCCGTTTATTTTGAAGCCGCAGCAGTAATTACGGTGCTTGTTCTGCTGGGACAGGTTCTTGAACTGCGGGCACGGGAACAAACCTCAGGTGCCATTACTGCGCTTCTGAACCTTGCCCCCAAAACAGCCAGGCGGCTGGATCATGACGGTCATGAAACGGATATTAATGCAGAAGATGTCCTGCCTGGCGATAAGCTCCGCATCAGACCTGGAGAGAGTATTCCGGTCGACGGTATCGTGGTCGAAGGCAAAACAACCGTTGATGAATCGATGGTGACCGGGGAGTCTATGCCGGTTACCAAAAAAGAGGGTGAACCTGTCATTGGGGGGACGATTAATCAGACAGGTAGTCTTATCATCCGAGCAGAGAAAGTCGGTGATGAAACGATGCTCTCACGAATTGTTCAGATGGTCGCTGATGCACAGCGTTCGCGTGCCCCCATCCAGAGAATGGCAGACAGCGTTTCAGGCTGGTTTGTTCCTCTGGTGATACTTATCGCGGTTGTTGCTTTCTTGATCTGGTCTGTCTGGGGGCCCGAGCCCAGGATGGCGCACGGTCTCATTGCGGCTGTGTCGGTCCTGATTATTGCCTGTCCCTGCGCGCTGGGACTGGCCACGCCGATGTCGATAATGGTGGGGGTGGGCAAAGGCGCCCAGGCCGGGGTGTTAATCAAGAATGCCGAAGCCCTTGAGCGTCTTGAAAAAGTGGACACGCTGGTTGTCGACAAAACAGGCACGCTCACGGAAGGTTCGCCTACGGTGACAGGGATTATCAGTCTCAGTCCGGGTGGGGAAATATCTCTTTTACGTGTAACAGCTGCAGTGGAAAAAGGTTCGCAGCATCCGTTGGGTATGGCTGTTGTCAGAGCCGCGCAGGAAAAGGGGATCGTGATACCTGCCGTCAGTAATTTCAATGCCCCGTCGGGGAAAGGTGTCTCAGGCGATGTCGAAGGTCAACGGGTTGTTATTGGTAATGAACTGGCTATGCAGGAAAACAGTATCGTTATTGATAATCAAAAGGCCGTTGCGGATACGTTGCGGATGGAAGGCGCTACCGTTATCTATGTGGCCACAGACGGGAACCTTGCAGGCCTGATAGCTATCTCGGATCCCGTGAAAGCAACCACGCCGGATGCGCTTAAAGCTTTGCGTCAGGCGGGGATCCGCATTGTTATGCTCACCGGGGATAACCAGCTTACTGCTGAAGCAGTCGCACGGAAACTGGGAATAGATGAGGTTGAAGCCGGGATTCTGCCGGATGGCAAAAAAGCAGTGATAACCCGACTGAAAGAGTCTGGCCATGTGGTTGCGATGGCCGGAGACGGTGTGAATGATGCCCCGGCGCTGGCAGCGGCTGACGTGGGTATAGCCATGGGAACGGGTACAGATGTGGCAATAGAAAGTGCTGGCGTTACCCTTCTCAAAGGCGATTTGATGATACTCAACAGGGCCCGTCATCTGTCAGAGATCACCATGAAAAATATCCGGCAGAATCTGTTTTTTGCGTTTATCTACAATGCTCTTGGGGTGCCTGTAGCTGCAGGTCTGCTTTATCCTGTGTATGGAATACTGCTGTCGCCAGTTATTGCGGCGGCGGCTATGGCCCTTTCCTCCGTTAGCGTCATTGCAAATGCGTTGCGTCTGAAAAGTGTCAGGCTCGGGAAATAACCCTGAATGAAGGGTCTGTTACTAACAGAAGGAGTCCGGTATGAAAAGTACAACCTATGCGCTTATTGCTGTCGCCGCGATTGCGGCATTTGCTCTCCTGCGCGAACACTGGTCACATGTGGCAGGCTACTGGCCATATCTGTTACTGCTGCTTTGTCCGCTCATGCATCTTTTCCACGGTCACGGGGGGCATGGAGATCATCAACATCACGGAAGTGAAAACGATAAAAAAAATTAATCCGGCAGACGGGACCGCGTCGCGGTCCCGTTATCAGTCCAGGTATCGTTCGTAGTCTCTGACATGCGCAAAGGCATGCTGTTCGAGTTTGTTATCAGCGGGTGCCGCCGTCCGGAACGCCAGTGAGTTAACAGGATTGTTATTGATGACCAGCTCGTAATGCAGATGAGGACCGGATGAACGTCCGCTGTTACCGGATAACGCAATAGCGTCTTCCCGGGTAACCCTGGCCCCTTTAGTAACGAGTATTTTATTGAGGTGGAGATAGCGAGTTTTAACACCGGCTTTTCCCGTTACTTCAACAAAATATCCCATGGTACTGTTGTATTCGGCCCGGGTGATTTTTCCGTCGATGACGCTGACTATTTTCGTGTTCATGGGCATGGAATAATCAATGCCATTATGGGGACTCACTTTTCCCGATACCGGGTTAAGTCTTGCAGGATTGAAAGGCGAACTGAGTCTTGCTGTGGCCGGTAACGGATAATCGAGACTGCCTTTCCCGGAAGTATCGGAAAGGTTATAGAACTTTTTATCTGATATACGATACGCCGTGTAATTAAATGAACCGGACGTAAATTTATAGGCCACGACACGTGATTTTCCCGCTTTCTTTTGCAGTACGAGTTTTAATGATTCATTTTTTTTCAAATGCCGCAGATTAAACCGGGAAGGCAAGGAGCGCTGAAGAGTAGCGATCTCGTTCGATTCCAGCCCCGAGCGGGTGGCTGAAAGGTAGGCATTTTCTTTTACGACATCGGTAGAATACATTTACTGGAATTCGCCGTTAGCATGAACACTGCGGCGTATGCTAGGGGTTTTCAGGAGGCGTGTCATCTGTCAGTTAATCGGGAGCACCGTTGATGGTCGTCATTTTTGTAACATATCTTGTTTCCCGTTTGCTCCTGAAGCTCTGGGAACTGTATGACCAGCCCGACGGTGATGATTAACGGGACTGAAACAGGTTACGGCAGAGCAATATGGGGCTCATGTCCTGCTACGTAACCCGTCAGTAAAGCCCTGCTGCGCACCTGACGCTAAGCACTAACCCGCCTGCAGTTACCTGGTCGAATACAGCCCGCGAAGCTTTCTTGCCTGCGTCTGATGTGCTTCCGCACCGGCATTATTGACCTGCTCATGCACGAGAGCGGCTTTTTCTCCGGCATTCAGTTCGTTAAAAGAAGAAGACGAGGTCTTTGAATTTGCATCACTGCCGGACAGCATTTTTTTATGTTCCTCAATCATTTTCTGATGCGCATAGGACGCGCTGTTGTTCATAAATGAATGAGCAACAATGGCCCTTTCATGTTCATTCATTTCAGAGAATGAGGGCGTGTTGTTTTTATTAACCCTGTCCGGTAAGTTTTCATGCGTCGAGGAATTCACATGACTGACGGCTGAGGCATTATTAACAAATCGATGTGCTTCATGGGCAATATCACTGGACTGAGCAAAAGCTGCCCCACAAAATAAAGCTGTAAACGCAGTGGTCGTGATTAATATATTCATGTGTAATTACCTTCTGAGGTACATAAAAGATGTCCTTATGATCATATATAAAAATAATCAACCTGTGGGGAAGATGACGTAAATGTAATACAGCTATGTACATTACACGATTGTAATGAATTTGTTTCTTAAGGTGTGCTAGATTCATTTCATTGTAAGTGGATGAACCAGTAATTTAATTTAAATCGGTTCTCGAATTCTGTCAGTAACCATACTTTAAATAAGGGAATGCGCATGCTGTTGAAAACGTCTCGACGAACTTTCCTGAAGGGGTTAACCCTCTCTGGCGTAGCCGGAAGTCTTGGCGTATGGAGTTTCAATGCGCGTTCCAGTCTGAGCCTGCCAGTTGCCGCATCCCTGCAGGGTACTCAGTTTGACCTGACCATTGGTGAAACGGCCGTCAATATCACGGGCAGTGAGCGTCAGGCCAAAACAATCAATGGAGGCCTGCCGGGGCCCGTTCTTCGCTGGAAAGAAGGTGACACCATTACCCTGAAGGTCAAAAACCGTCTTAATGAACAGACGTCCATTCACTGGCACGGCATTATTCTTCCGGCCAATATGGATGGTGTTCCGGGGCTGAGTTTTATGGGCATAGAGCCTGATGATACCTACGTTTACACCTTTAAGGTTAAGCAGAACGGGACTTACTGGTACCACAGCCATTCCGGTCTGCAGGAACAGGAGGGGGTATACGGTGCCATTATCATCGATGCCAGGGAGCCAGAACCGTTTGCTTACGATCGTGAGCATGTGGTCATGTTGTCTGACTGGACCGATGAAAATCCTCACAGCCTGCTGAAAAAATTAAAAAAACAGTCGGATTACTACAATTTCAATAAACCAACCGTTGGCTCTTTTTTCCGCGACGTGAATACCAGGGGGCTGTCAGCCACCATTGCCGATCGGAAAATGTGGGCTGAAATGAAAATGAATCCGACTGACCTCGCGGATGTCAGTGGCTACACCTACACCTATCTCATGAACGGGCAGGCCCCGCTGAAAAACTGGACCGGACTGTTCCGTCCCGGTGAAAAGATACGCTTACGGTTTATCAACGGCTCGGCAATGACCTATTTCGATATCCGTATCCCCGGGCTGAAAATGACGGTCGTGGCTGCAGATGGCCAGTATGTAAACCCGGTTACCGTTGACGAATTCAGGATTGCCGTTGCCGAAACCTATGATGTCATTGTGGAGCCTCAGGGTGAGGCCTATACCATCTTCGCACAATCCATGGACAGGACCGGTTACGCTCGAGGGACACTGGCCACGAGAGAGGGGTTAAGTGCTGCCGTTCCCCCCCTCGATCCCCGTCCTCTGTTGACCATGGAAGATATGGGTATGGGGGGAATGGGACATGATATGGCAGGAATGGACCACAGCCAGATGGGAGGCATGGATAACAGCGGAGAGATGATGTCTATGGACGGTGCTGACCTTCCGGATAGCGGGATATCCTCCGCGCCCATGGATCACAGCAGCATGGCCGGTATGGATCATTCCCGGATGGCCGGAATGCCGGGTATGCAAAGTCATCCTGCGTCAGAAACGGATAACCCACTGGTTGATATGCAGGCGATGAGCGTCTCTCCGAAATTAAATGATCCGGGTATTGGTCTTCGAAATAACGGAAGAAAGGTTCTCACGTACGCGGATTTGAAAAGCCGCTTTGAGGATCCTGACGGACGTGAACCTGGCCGTACCATAGAACTGCATTTAACCGGCCACATGGAAAAGTTTGCCTGGTCATTTAACGGAATCAAGTTTTCAGATGCCGCACCGGTGCTGCTGAAATACGGTGAGCGGCTCAGGATCACGCTGATCAACGATACCATGATGACTCACCCCATTCACCTGCATGGTATGTGGAGCGATCTGGAAGATGAAAACGGTAATTTCATGGTTCGTAAACACACAATAGATGTTCCCCCTGGTACAAAACGCAGTTACAGAGTGACAGCAGATGCGCTTGGCCGCTGGGCGTATCACTGCCATTTGCTCTATCACATGGAAATGGGAATGTTTCGTGAAGTCCGGGTGGAGGAATGATGCGAATGAAGAGAAATTTGAAGGCCATACCTGTTCTGGTCGCCGGTTTGTTTACCTCACAGCTTTCTATTGCGGCGGGCTCCGTCTCTGCAGATCCCCACGCCGGGCACGACATGTCTGCCATGCAGATGCCAGCAGATGAGAATTTCACTGAGATGACGTCAATGGAGCCCATTGTAACTGAGAGCAGAACGCCAATTCCGCCTGTTACCGATGCCGACCGGAAGGCTGCATTCGGCAATTTACAGGGGCATGCGATTCACGACAGTGCGATTAATTATCTGGTTCTGCTGGATCAACTGGAATGGCAACGGTCGGATAACACCAACAATTTCAGCTGGAGTGTTAACAGCTGGATTGGAGGCGACACAGATCGGATTTGGCTAAAGAGTGAAGGTGAACGAAGCAATGGGGAAACGGAGGCGGCTGAAGCGCAGTTACTCTGGGGACATGCGGTTGGCCCATGGTGGGATTTGGTTGCGGGTGTTAGGCAGGATTTCAGACCTGCTTCTGCCCGGACCTGGGCTGCTGTCGGTTTTCAGGGGCTGGCACTCTATAATTTTGAGTCTGAAATTACGGGTTTTGTCAGTAATGGCGGAAAAGCAGCCCTTCGTCTGGGAGGAGAATACGACGTTTTACTGACTAACCGGCTCATACTCCAGCCATCCTATGAGGTGAATTTCTACAGTCAGGATGATGAATCGCGGGGTCGCGGCAGGGGACTGACTGACACAGAGCTGGGGCTCCGGCTGCGCTATGAAATACGCCGTGAGTTTGCACCCTATATAGGCGTTTCCTGGAATCAACTTTACGGGAAAACATCCGATATGGCGAAAAGAGAAGGTGAGAAAGACCATCAGGTAGTATTCCTGGCGGGAGCCAGAATCTGGTTTTAACGCACTGATATAAAACACTCAACTAAACAGGTAAATAAAATGTCGATTTTAAATAAAGCCATTCTTACAGGTGGCCTCGTTATGGGCGTTGCTTTCTCTGCTATGGCCCATCCGGAATTAAAAAGCTCTGTGCCACAGGCTGATTCAGCCGTAGCGGCCCCGGAAAAGATTCAGCTTAATTTCTCGGAAAATCTGACCGTGAAATTCTCAGGTGCAAAATTAACGATGACGGGTATGAAAGGCATGTCATCACATTCTCCGATGCCGGTCGCGGCAAAAGTGGCGCCAGGCGCTGACCCTAAATCGATGGTCATTATTCCGCGAGAGCCTTTACCCGCTGGCACTTATCGTGTTGACTGGCGCGCGGTTTCTTCAGATACGCACCCTATTACCGGTAATTACACCTTTACAGTGAAGTAATATTATGAACGACCTGATTATGATTGTTATTCGTTTTCTTCTTTATCTGGATTTGATGGTAATATTTGGATTGCCATTTTTTCAGATATATGGAATAAGCGGTGTCAGACATGAAACCTATAACCTGACTAATTTCAGGTCGTTTATAACCTTTGCTGTTGTTACAGGCATCATTCTTACTGGCATTAATATGCTCCTGGTATCTAATGCCATGAGTGGAGTAACTGACCTCAGAGAATTATCCATCCATGTTATCGAGATGGTGATAGAAGAAACTGATGTGGGTATTAGCTGGATTGTCAGGCTCTGTGCCCTGTTTACCACACTCGGTGCTTTGTTCCTTTACACTAATAAGAGAGTATTGTCCTGCCTGCTGATGACGATGAGTGGGGGCGTGGCGCTGGCTACACTTGCCTGGGGAGGACACGCCGTTATGCATGACGGTCTGCATTACTATCTCCATTTACTGAGCGATCTGACCCATCTCGGTGCTGCAGGTGCCTGGACAGGTGCTCTGGTTGCATTTGCTATCCTGCTGATGCGCAGAAACGAGCATAATGCACAGAGCGTCATTGTGATATCTGACTCCCTGGCAAAATTTGCCACGGCAGGAACGGTGATTGTTGTAGCCCTGATCCTGAGTGCGCTGGTCAACTATCTGTATATTGCTGAGGGTAACTTAACTCCCTTATTCAACAGTTCCTGGGGGAGGATATTGCTTGCCAAGACGGCTCTGTTTGTTCTGATGCTTCTTCTGGCTGCAGCAAACCGGTTTCACCTGGGTCCCCGGCTTGAAGTTATGGTCAGGGAAGGGAATTATGATCGCAGCGTTGCCCTGATGCGAAACAGCATCCTGACAGAATTCGTTGTTGCGATTATCATTCTGGGCGCCGTAGCGTGGCTCGGAATGCTTGCTCCGTCTCAGGTCAGCTAGGGGACAGCCAAAGCTCATGCGTGAGATTTTTACTTTCATATCAGCGAGTTGACCATGCAGCGTATTTTAATCGTTGAAGACGAACAAAAAACAGGTCGTTACCTGCAGCAGGGACTGGTTGAGGAAGGCTATCAGGCCGATCTCTTTAATAATGGCCGCGATGGTCTCGGGGCCGCGTCGAAGGGACAGTATGATTTGATAATACTGGACGTGATGCTGCCTTTCCTCGACGGGTGGCAAATCATCAGCGCACTGAGGGAGTCCGGGCACGAAGAACCGGTCCTGTTTTTAACCGCAAAGGACAACGTGCGGGACAAAGTGAAAGGACTGGAGCTTGGCGCAGATGACTACCTGATTAAGCCCTTTGATTTTACGGAGCTGGTTGCACGTGTAAGAACCCTACTGCGCCGGGCACGCTCGCAGGCCGCAACAGTCTGCACCATCGCCGATATGACCGTTGATATGGTGCGCCGGACCGTGATCCGTTCGGGGAAGAAGATCCATCTCACCGGTAAAGAATACGTTCTGCTTGAGTTGCTGCTGCAACGCACCGGAGAAGTGTTACCCAGGAGTCTTATCTCGTCCCTGGTCTGGAACATGAATTTTGACAGTGATACGAATGTGATTGATGTCGCCGTGAGACGTCTGAGAAGTAAAATTGATGATGACTTTGAGCCAAAACTGATCCATACCGTTCGCGGTGCCGGATATGTCCTGGAGATCAGAGAAGAGTGAGGTTCAAAATTTCCCTGACCACACGCCTGAGCCTGATTTTTTCTGCGGTGATGCTTACGGTATGGTGGTTATCAAGTTTTATCCTGATTAGCACCCTTAATGGCTATTTCGATAATCAGGACCGCGATTTTCTGGCAGGTAAACTTCAGCTCACCGAAGAGTTTCTTAAAACAGAGACGTTCCGGAACAAAACGGATATTAAGTCATTATCAGAAAAAATAAACGATGCGATGGTAGGGCACAATGGTTTATTCATTTCTATAAAAAACATGGAAAATGAAAAAATTGTTGAACTCTATGCCAAAAATTCTGTTGTTCCAGCGGTCCTGCTTAATAAGTCGGGTGATATTCTCGACTATATGATCCAGACGGAAGAAAATAACACCGTGTACCGCAGTATCTCGCGGCGGGTTGCCGTGACGCCGGAACAGGGTAAAAGCAAACATGTCATCATTACGGTTGCCACGGATACTGGGTATCACACCCTGTTTATGGACAAACTCAGTACCTGGCTGTTCTGGTTCAATATCGGTCTGGTCTTTATTTCTGTTTTTCTGGGCTGGCTGACCACACGTATTGGTCTGAAACCGTTACGGGAAATGACCAGTCTGGCTTCCTCCATGACTGTACACAGCCTGGATCAGCGTCTAAATCCCGATCTGGCTCCGCCGGAAATCTCTGAGACCATGCAGGAGTTCAATAATATGTTTGATCGCCTGGAGGGGGCATTCCGGAAACTGTCAGATTTCTCGTCTGACATCGCGCATGAGCTGCGCACACCAGTCAGTAATCTGATGATGCAGACGCAGTTTGCACTGGCTAAGGAAAGGGATGTTTCGCATTACCGCGAAATTTTATTCGCTAACCTGGAAGAACTGAAAAGGTTGTCACGAATGACCAGTGACATGCTTTTTCTGGCACGTTCAGAGCATGGTCTGCTGCGGCTGGATAAACATGATGTGGATCTGGCAGCCGAACTGAATGAATTACGTGAGTTGTTCGAGCCCCTGGCAGACGAAACAGGAAAGACAATCACGGTTGAAGGAGAGGGCGTTGTTGCCGGAGACAGCGATATGCTCCGACGTGCTTTCAGTAACCTGCTTTCCAATGCAATCAAGTATTCTCCCGATAACACCTGTACAGCGATACACCTTGAGCGTGACAGTGACTGTGTGAACGTGATGATTACGAATACGATGTCCGGCCAGGTTCCCGCTAATCTGGAACGTTTGTTTGACCGGTTCTATCGCGCAGACTCATCAAGGTTCTACAACACGGAAGGCGCGGGGCTGGGATTATCAATTACAAGGTCGATCATTCATGCTCACGGCGGCGAGCTGTCAGCAGAACAGCAGGGGCGGGAAATTGTGTTCAAAGTGCGCCTGTTAATGGATTAATCCCGTTCTTCAGGAGAAACCTGGAAGGTGACAAAATTGTCATCATTCAGTCACGCGATAAACAGAGGCGGTTTTTTATAATCATACATAAATCAGGAGCAGAGTGATAACGCAATCGCCTGGTTCCTGGAGTGATGAATAACCCGCCCTGAGATCAAATGCTTTCTCTGTTATAAGCCGTTGATTGTTTGGGTATGAAAACACCGGAGACCCAACCATGAAAAAGATCCTTGTATCATTTGTTGCCATTATGGCTGTCGCTTCATCCGCCATGGCTGCAGAGACAATGAACATGCATGACCAGGTAAATAATGCCCAGGCACCCGCCCATCAGATGCAGTCAACCTCTGAAAAAAGCGCTGTTCAGGGAGACAGTATGACAATGATGGATATGAGCGGACACGATCAGGCTGCAATGTCCCATGAAATGATGCAAAACGGCAACGCTTCTGCCCACCAGGACATGGCGGAGATGCATAAAAAAATGATGAAAGGCAAACCAGGGGCCACCAACGAATCAGCAACGTCATTTTCAGAAATGAACGAGCATGAAAAAGCCGCTGTTGTGCACGAGAAGGCGAATAATGGTCAGTCTTCCGTTATTCATCAGCAGCAGGCTGAAAAGCATCGCAGCCAGATCACCCAGAATTAACCCGCAGCTCCACTTGTTAGACCCTCATTTGACGCCGAAGTCACTGGCTTACGCTCCCGTCCGGGAGCGTTTTTTTTATTCTTTCATTTATCATTGAGTCTTATGGGAATGGATTTAATCAGTTACTTAATCCCTGCCTCAGCAACAAGTCCCGGAAAGAGCAGCTTTATATTCCGGGTTTTTCTGCTCATAACCTCAACGGTGGCGCTTAGGATGTACTTTGTAAGTACCCAGAGTGTGTGTCATCAGTACCGGTGTTAATGCACCAGCCCATTCCAGCCATGTATACCCATGTAAATCCCAACAGCAGCAATCAGGGCGCTTGAAATATAGGGGGCTCTTCTGGCGATGGTATTGAAGCCACTCCAGCGTTTGGCGACCTGACGAACGCTGATCGCCGCACCCACTCCAACCGTTACGAGGGTCAATGCCAGGCCGATACTGAAACAAACAACCAGTGTGGCACCCAGCGTAAGCGCTTTAAGCTGAAGGCAGATCAACAATACAGTTATAGCTGCCGGGCAAGGGATAAGCCCTCCTGTCAGTCCAAATATCAGGATTTGCCCGTTGGTTACTTCTTTCCCGTCGAAGCGGCGTTTTATGTCATTGGCATGAGCCAGTTCGTGAGCGTCCTGATACTCTTTCGAATTCACATCCAGCCCATCAAGCTCAGAGTGGTCATGGTCATGGTCGTGTTCAGCGAACGCCACATCATAGTCATGGACATGACCACGATGTCCCAGAGACAGACGTACGTTGAAACTGTGAGGCTCAGGGATGGGAGATGTTGACTCCAGATAATCACCATGATCAACAAATTCAAAAGTCTGAGAGATCGTACTGTTTTCCCGAAGTGTGGTTAATGAGATATCTTCAGAAGCCCATCTTTGGCCACTAAGAGTGCGTAGCCGCCAGTGGGGAAGTTGTCCTTCTTCAAAAATGGACAGTTCAACTTTTCCATGGCCAGTATCGATCAACCTTGTTTCGTCATGGTGATGATGTTCATTCTCCTGCATTCCCTCCAGCCAGTTTTTCTCACCGCTCCAGGTTCGCCAGAACATCCAAAAAGCCGTACCAAGGATGATCACTGAAGAGACCATCTGTAGCCAGGGTTCGGCTGATTCTGCGGTAAATTTATTACTGATATACATCCCTCCAAAAGCAATCAGCCATACGACTGCAGTGTGCGACAATGTTGCCGCGACACCCAGCATCACGGCCTGACGTACGGTGCCTTTTATAGCAATGATGAATGCTGCCATCATTGTTTTGGAGTGCCCGGGCTCCAGTCCATGAAGCGCGCCAAGCAGAATGGCGCTGGGGATGAAAAACCATGCGTTGCCTTGCTGAAGAAGTGTCGTAAATTCGTTCATGAGAATCATTCTTGGTTATTAAGTGTAGGCCGGATTCTACTCCCCCCCAGTAAAATATACTACCCCCCAGTAGAATAACGCTGGTATAGTTACATAAAATATCCAGGAGAGTGAGAGCCCACATGTCACATACCATCCGCGATAAACAAAAACTGAAAGCACGTACAAGCAAGATCCAGGGGCAGGTTGCTGCGCTGAAAAAAATGCTTGATGAACCTCACGAATGTGCCGCTGTACTGCAACAAATAGCCGCCATACGTGGTGCCGTGAATGGTTTATTGCGTGAAGTGATTAAAGGACATTTGACTGAACATATTGTTCATGAAAGTGAAGAACAGAAACGAGAAGAAGACCTGGACGTTGTGCTGAAGGTTCTGGATTCTTACATCAAGTGACAGTTTGGCTAAAAGCCCTGAGCATTAATTTATCTAAATAACACGTTATCAAGTGACGGTTTTGGGCTGTTTGTAGCGGCATAGTGAGTTTGTTTAATCAATGAGCTTTAAGATGCCCCCCTTCATGCAAGGCAACGCGTACATTTCTGGTACATCTACTTCCCTTACTTTGCTCAGGGCAACCCACATTGTTAAAGCCTCTACTCGCTGACCATCAAAATCACCCAACGTCAGATAATGGAAAAAAATTTTGGATGACATTTTGAAACGTGTCCTCTGCTGTGAACGTCGAGAGATGCTACGCGAGAAAGGAGATGACCTACTTAGTATCCTGTTAAGTAGGTCTATCTGAAGAAGTAGACAACTTTAAAGTCTTTTTCATGTTAAAGGAGACAACTTTAATGTCTGTGTACAGCAGAAGACAAGTGACATAAGAGCACAGCCACTCGTCACGGTTGGATTTACGAGCTGACGGTGGTGACGTCTGTCACAGCAAGAATATTGCTCGCGGCCACGGTCCCCATCCTGATATATGACGCTGCGGTAACGCCGCCAATATGCGGTGAAATAACCACGTTTTCTACGGACTGCCAGAGGTGCGGCGCGGTCAGCGGCTCGTGGGTAAAGCTGTCCAGCGCGGCGCTGTGCAGCGTGCCATCCCTGAGCGCCGCCAGTAACGACTCATCGTGGATCAGCCCACCGCGTGCCGTATTGACCAGAATTGCGTTCCGCTTGCAGTGTGCGAGCGTTTCGCTATTGATCATCCCCCGATTCTCATCGGTCAGCGGACAGTGCAAAGAGATGACATCGGAACGGGAAAGAAGTCCGTTCAGCGTTTCTGCGCGTTCGCACAGGGCAGGCATAGTCTTAGCATAGGGATCGTAAGCCAGCACCTTCATGCCGAAAGCATGACCAATAGTCGCCACGCGCGAGCCGATAGCACCCAACCCAATTAGCCCTAACGTTAAGCCCTCCAGTTCAATGGATTTATGCGTCGCCTTATCCCAGTGCCCGTCTCGCAGCCGCTTGTCCAGAGGCACCACTGACTTTGCGCAGGCGAGGATCAGCGCCCAGGTATGTTCAGCCACTGCCGCCGCGTTTGCGCCTGGCGCAGCCCGGACGGCGATGTTGCGCTCGGCCGCTGCCGTCTGGTCTATCACATCGATCCCGCTTCCGTGCTTGGAAATAACCTGCAAAGCCGGGGCGGCATCCATAACTTTCTCGGTGATCCTGCCGTAACGTACCAGGATCGCCACAGGATTGTGTCGTTTACACAGCGCGATCAGGTCATCTTCTGTGGGCTGGCGGCCCGCAAACACTACCTCAAAGCCCTGTAACATCACCATGGCCTGCTCCGCCAGGTCGCTTCCGGTAACCAGCACTACGTCTTTGCCCCCCATCACAGCGTCTCCTCGTCGCTCAACATACCTGCCTTACGAAGCGCGTCATCAAGCCAGTGTGGACGTAAATCGCCTTCACGGATGGCGGCAAGACGCCGGGTCTCCATCTCCAGCTTTTCTTTTGCCAGAGCGATAACCTCCTGAACCTCATCGCGCGGGATGACGACCACGCCGTCGATATCCGCGACAACAAGATCCCCGGCCTGAACCGTCGCCCCGGCGACTGAAATGGGATGATTAACCCGGCCAGAAATTAACTTTGTCGGGCCGCAGGGGTTCAAACCGGCAGAAAAGACGGGGTAGTGACCTTTGCTCAGGGTGTCGGCGTCACGTACAGCGCCATCAATAATAATGCCCGCAATGCCGCTCGCCTGAGCCTGAGTGGCCATGATTTCGCCAAGCAGCGCGCAGCTCAGGTCGCCTTTGCCATCGACGATCAGGACATCGCCGGGCTGCGCCACCGCCATCGCGGCATGAATCGCCAGATTATCACCCGGGCGGACTTCAACGGTGATGGCCGGACCCGCAACGGACATGTGTGGGGCCAGCGGTTTGATGCGGCCATGAAGCGTACCGCGGCGACCGGCCACGTCGGCCAGAATAGCTGCCTGATACTCGGCCGCCCGACGTACGTCCTCGGCAGAAACGCGCTCGAAATGGCGATTAATCGGTTTTTTTTCATTAACGGACATAAATGCCTCCATATTGTTTTACTGAGTACAATGCAGGTGTACAGAACAAAACAACTATAGCGGTGTTGCTTTCCTTTTAGCCAGACCCGAGGTGGCGTTTGTGATGTAAACACGAAGTGACTCACAAAATTTGAGGTACACTCACTGCCGGGCTAAAAAGGAGATAATGATGGGGAATGAAGGCGTTGTAGCGGTTGAAAAAGCGCTGGCTTTACTGGATTGCTTCCGTCCTGGAGATGAGAGCCTGACGCTGACCGCGCTGGCACAGCTGTCGGGTTATCACAAAACCACGGTTTACCGCTTGATGAATTCTCTTGAACGGATGAATTACGTCGTCAGGCATGAAGACGGCAATTATGCGCTGGGCCCACGTCTGCTTTACCTCGGCAAGCTGTATGAACAATCTTTCCATCTTTCCCGGGTGGTTCAGCCAGAGCTTCAGGCCTTATCCCTGGCGTCTCAGGAGAGTGCCAGCTGGTATGTGCTGGAGGGAGGGCAGCGGCTTTGCCTGTTTCGCGCTGAAGCGTCGCATGGCCTGCGACACAGCAATCTTCCCGGCAGCCAGTTCCCGCTCGATAATTCGGCCATC
This sequence comes from Enterobacter asburiae, assembly GCF_007035645.1. Lineage (NCBI taxonomy): Bacteria > Pseudomonadati > Pseudomonadota > Gammaproteobacteria > Enterobacterales > Enterobacteriaceae > Enterobacter > Enterobacter asburiae. The sequence continues at coordinate 4,313,179 of NZ_AP019632.1, read as the reverse complement.
AGTAAGGTATTACGCCATTGGGGGCTCAATGAAAGCCTGCCGGAGGGAGACGCTGAACTCCCATTCTACACGTCAGGCGCGCGCGACCCCCATACCGCTGCGTTTGCGATGCCTGTCTTCGGCGTTCACGACAAGCTGGTTGCGGCGTTAGCCCTGACCGGCCCCATCTCGCGGCTGACGGAAGATCGTCGTGAGAAGGAAATAGGGCAGTTGATGAAGGCGGCTGCAAGCCGTCTGTCGCAGAAAATGGGCGCCAGCAAGCCCTTCTGTCAGCAGTTCTTTGGTGAAACGAGCGACGCGGCGGAAGAAAATCTTTAAACGCAGAAGCGGGACAAATGTCCCGCTTCTGTCATCGTTAATGCGTGACCTGTTTTTCGTGTAGCTGAGCGCGGCGGGCCTGCCGCCCCATAATGAGCACCGCGATACCCCCGGCCACGCACAGCGCGGCCAGCGGAAGCATTGCCAGCGTGTAGCTGCCTGTCCGCTCATTGATAATGCCGTACGCGTTTACCATCACCGCCCCACCTATCAGGTTTGCGATGGCGCCAATCGCGGCCAGTCCCGCCGCCGCTGAGGTACTGCTCATCCAACCGGACGCCAGCGCCCAGAAAGGCCCTTTCATTGAATAAGCGCCTATCAGCATAATGCTCAGGATAACGATCGTGGCAGACAGCGAGACGCTTACAAAGGCGGCGAACACACCTGCGGCAATCATGAACAGCGTGAGTGCGGTATGCCAGCGGCGTTCGTTGGTACGATCGGAATTCCGTCCCCATACAATCATCAGAACCGATGCCAGACCGTAAGGAATGGCGTTAAACAGACCTGTCTCAAGGTTATCCAGATGGAAGGATTTCAGCAGTTGAGGAGACCAGACGCTGATGGTGGTGCCCGCGGAAGATGCACCCGCGTAAATCAGCGCCATCAGCCAGATCTGACGATGCTTTAGCAACTGCCACGTCGTCTGGTGTCCAATGTTCTTTTGCTGGCTACGCTCGGTCTCAAGCGTGGTTTCCAGCCACTTTTTCTGTTCATCACTGAGCCAGCTCGCCTGATGAGGGCGATCCCGGAGAATAAACCAGGCTGCAATACCCAGCAGCACCGCCGGCAAGCCTTCAATAATGAACAGCAGATGCCAGCCGCGAAGACCCAGCCAGCCATCCAGTGACAGTATCAACCCGGAAAGCGGGGAGCCGATGAAGTTAGCGAGCGGGATGGCGACCATAAAGGACGCAATAATGCGTGCGCGGTAGCGGGACGGGATCCACCAGGTCAGATACAGCACGACGCCCGGGAAGAAGCCCGCCTCTGCAGCACCGAGAAGAAAACGGACGATATAGAGCGACGTGGTGTTCTGCACCAGGGCCATACACATGGAGACGATGCCCCAGCTGATCATAATGCGCGGGATCCACAGCCGGGCGCCGACTTTCTGCATGGCCAGGTTGCTGGGTACTTCAAACAAAAAATAGGCCACGAAATAAAGACTGCTGGCGAAGCCAAACGCGGCTTTGCTGAGGCCAAGGTCCTCATTCATCTGCAGCGAAGCCATGCCGATATTCCCGCGATCGATAATGGAGACCAGGTAACTGACAATCAGAAACGGGAGAATACGCCAGATCACCTTCCGCATCGTCTCTCTTTCTATGTCCTCGGTGGCGGTAGCGCCGTTACGTAAATGTTCTGTCATTGTGTCCTCGCAGGGTTTGTTCTTTGTTTTATTAGGTACAACTCAGTTTTATTAAACAAAACCACTATAGCGACGGCGCGTTATTTTTATCCAGTTAATGGAAGGTTTAAATGATGTAAATAAGAGGTGACTCACAGATAGTGCGCTGCAGATATATCGCTCACAGCAGTCGAACCAGCCGCATAGAGGGCACGCTGCAAGGGAGATAATCACGCAACGCAATTATTGCACCAACTTTTCCTCGTCATTCAACTAAGCTTCGACCAGGTGCCCCGCCTCGTTCGCGGGGCCAGATTCCTTTTGGTCGAGCACGCATCATGCAGCTACTCAGTATTATTATTTTGCTTACCCTTACCGTGGTGATCCATTCGCTGTGGATGTTTGGCGTTTTAAAGTTCATCAAATTAGAAGTCGATTCGGCGGTACGCATCGTTTTACGCAATGTCGGTATCGTGATCTCCATGATCTTCGCCCACCTCCTTGAGGCCGGACTGTTTGCTGCGTTTTATTTTGTCATCGACGCGTTTAATGACTGGAACACCAGCTTCTATTTTTCACTGGTCAGCTACGCTACCGTGGGATACGGCGACGTCACGTTACCCCAGCACTGGCGGCTCATCGGCGGGGTGGAAGGGCTGGTGGGCGCGTTGATGGTGGGCTGGTCTGTCGCGGTTCTGGTGGCGGTGCTGCAGCGTTTGCGCGGCATGAGCGCCTAAACGGCAGATGCGCGATCCCCGCCTGGTAAGGTAAAGTACTCCTCCTTGCGTGGCCGGAAGGCCGCGACTTTGAGGGCGAAGAGGCTGATTAACGGCCCGCCCTTTTCTGTTCCTGGTTTACGCCAGTTTGCATGGTGTTGTGTTTTGTCTGCCAAAAGGGTTTTGTATGTCTGCTGCTCATCTCGGTTTCCCGACGGAAACCGTTGTTGTCTTTGTGGTGATGGCCGTAGGGGCGATGTTTATCGACCTCTTTATGCACCGTCACGATAAACCCGTCTCGCTGAAAAGCGCGGCGATGTGGTCCATTTTCTGGCTCATGATGGCGATGGCCTTCGCCGGATTCCTGTATGTTCACCACGGCGCCGAGATGGCGAGCCTGTTCCTCACCGGCTACGCGCTGGAAGAGGTGCTCTCCGTCGATAACCTGTTTGTGATGATGGCAATCTTCGCCTGGTTCGGCGTGCCGGATAAGTACCGTCACCGCGTGCTCTACTGGGGCGTGCTGGGGGCGATAGTCTTCCGCGGCATCTTTGTGGCTATCGGCACCAGCCTGTTAAGCCTGGGGCCGTACGTTGAGGTGATCTTCGCGCTGGTCGTTGGCTGGACGGCGGTGATGATGCTCAGGCGCAATGAAGAGAGCGACGAAGTGGAAGATTACTCGGGTCATCTCGCCTATCGCCTGGTGAAGCGCTTCTATCCGGTCTGGCCGAAAATCAGCAGCAACGCCTTTATTCTGACCCAGAAAGAGGTGGATGCGGAGCTTGAAAAGCCGGAAAACCAGGACGTGATGGTCGGACGCGTGAAGAAGGCGAAGCGCTATGCGACGCCGCTGCTGCTTTGCGTAGCCGTCGTCGAACTCTCTGACGTCATGTTCGCGTTTGACTCCGTGCCGGCCATTATTGCCGTGAGCCGCGAGCCGCTGATTATCTACAGCGCCATGATGTTCGCCATTCTCGGCCTGCGTACGCTTTACTTCGTGCTGGAAGCGCTGAAGCAGTATCTGGTGCACCTCGAGAAAGCCGTGGTGCTGCTGCTGTTCTTCGTGGCGTTCAAGCTGGGGTTAAATGCCTCCGATCACTTCTGGCATCACGGTTACAGCATTGGCGCGACGGCCAGCCTGTTTGTGGTATTGGGCGTGCTGGCGCTGGGGATTATTGCGAGCGTGATGTTCCCGGGGAAACGTGAGGCCTGATGTACCGCCTTTCTCCCTCTCCCTGTGGGAGAGGGCCGGGGTGAGGGCACCGGACCGCACCTAACCCTTAATCGGTGAATTCCGGCGCTTGCGCGGGTGGTGGAAGTGCCGCCAGTGCGGATCCTGCGCCGCCGCCAGCAGCTCGTGGTCTCCGCGGGTGTCGCCCCAGGCGCGCAGATGATAGGCGTTCAGATCGCCATACACTTTTTCCAGCCTTGCCACCTTCTGGGCGCAGCGGCAGTTATTGCCCGTGATGCGCCCCGTCAGCTTGCCGTCTTTCACTTCCAGCTGCGTGCCAATCAGCTTAATGCCCAGTTTGTCAGCCCACGGCTGGAGCACCAGCGCCGGGGACGCAGAGCAGATGGTCACTTCCGCACCGGAATTCACCTCAGCCGCCACCGCCAGAACCCCTTCGGGGCGCATCAGCTTGTTCCAGTATTTTTCGCAAAAGGCTTCCGCCTGCTGGCGCAGCCAGTGTTCATCCACGCCCGTCAGGAAGGTTTTAATCAGCACTTCCTTCAGCTCATCGCGCGTCAGCTTGCGACGCACGCAGTGCAGCGTAGGCAGCGCCATGCGCACCAGGCGGCCCGCGAAGTAACGTTTGCCGAAGGCAAAACGCAGGAAAGGAATAAAGCTGTCGTGGTGCGTTAATGTCCCGTCAAAGTCGAAGACAGAGAGCACGCTGGATTTAGCCACCGTCTCGTCGGCAATCATATTGGTCATAAATACGTCTTAGCTGAAATACACATTCTGCGGATCAGTTTACCTGCTTTGGCTGGACAGTCCTTATATCACCACTCTTTTTTTCTCGATCTTGCGATCTCAAAGTGAGTCCATTTTTGGCCTCGATAACAATTGGTGAAAAAACGAGCTGTCTATATTATCGCCACATCGCAAGATATTTAGGGGAACCATTGGCCCCCACAGGTAAGGAAAAACTCACTCACTACTTCTTTCTTGATATGACTCTTAGATCGCTTATTTCAATCCTCACGTTAAGTTTTGCTTCGTTTTCTGCGTTCAGCTTTCAACTTCCAGCGTCGATGTTATCGATGAACAGCGAGCTGGCGGCATCACCGGCGAAATCTGCGCTGGTGCATCAGGAAACAGGTCCGCTGCGCTCGCGTATTCTCGATCAATACCAGAAATGGAAAGGCACCCAGTACCGGTGGGGCGGAACCACGCATCGCGGGGTGGATTGCTCCGCACTGATGCAGCACCTGTTCACCGATGCGGCGCATCTTAATTTGCCGCGCACGACGAGTGAACAGATCCATCGCGGCGTGCAGGTGGCGCAATACCGCCTGAGAGCCGGCGATCTGGTCTTCTTCCAGACGGGCCCGAACCGCAAGCACGTTGGCGTTTATATTGGCGAAAACCAGTTTATTCATGCCTCAACCAGTCAGGGCGTAACGGTTTCAACCCTGACGGATGATTACTGGCAGGCACACTACATTACCGCCCGTCGCATCGCAGGCAGCGCGGCCTGACAGCGTCAGATGATGTCATCCACGACGCCACCGTCGACGCGCAGCGCCGCGCCCGAGGTGGCGGAGGCCTGGGTCGAACAGACATAAATCACCATATTGGCCACCTCTTCCACCGTGGCCGCGCGCTGGATAACCGAGCTGGGGCGGTTGGCCATCACAAACTCTTTCGCCAGCTGCTCCAGCGATTTGCCGGTTTTTTCGATTTCATCTTTCATCATCTCTGCGAAACCGTCAGACATCGTCGGGCCCGGCAGGACGCTGTTCACCGTCACGCCGCTCCCCGCCACAAACTTCGCCAGTCCGCGCGCCAGCGAGAGCTGCGCCGTTTTGGTCACGCCGTAGTGGATCATATCCGCCGGAATATTGCAGGCCGACTCTGACGAGATAAACACCACGCGTCCCCAGCCTTTCTGCACCATACCCGGCAGCAGGGCGCGGGACAGACGCACGCCGGACATCACGTTGGTCTGCCAGTAACGCTCCCAGGTCTCATCGTCGGTGGCATAGAAATCCTGCGGGCCGTAAATCCCGGCGTTGTTGACCAGAATATCGACGTTATTCGCCACCTTCAGAAGCGACTCGACCCCTTCCGCCGTGCTGAGATCGGCAATCGCGGCGCGCACCTGTACGCCCGGCACCACCTGCTGGAGCTGCTGAATGCCTTTATTCACCGATTCCGTGCTGCGGCCATTGACGATCACTTCCGCACCGCTTTCTGCCAGACCTCTGGCAATGGCGAATCCGATCCCGCCGGTTGAGGCGGTCACCAGCGCCACTTTCCCCGCAAAGTCGATTTTCATCATCTGCTCCTTATCGTTTTAACGTTCGGACCTTATAGCGTAGCAGGTGAGGATGACGGCTCCTGGCTAAAAAGGCGCAACAGCGTCTCAACCTGTTCATCAAGCGGGGCGAGGGAACGTTTAACAATCAGGTGAAGCGGCGTTGCCCTGCGCGCGCCGTGGCTCAGCGGCAGCCGTTTTAGTACACCCTGATCCAACTGGGTCTGGATGCGTTCCTCTGGCAGCCAGCCGTAGCCGACCTGAGAGACGACGGCTTCAATCGCGGCATCGATGGTGGAGAAGGTCCACGACTCGCCGGCAGCACGCGCGGCGGGCTGGCTGTCCGCAATCTGGATGAGCGGCCACGGGCGCAGCATCTCATCATTTAGCGGCGCGTCGAGGTGAAACAAGGGGTGCCGGGAATGGGCCACGGCAACAAAGTCGATATTCATCAGCCATTCTCCGAGCCCGGTAATGTCCTGGCGGCGGGTTAAGACCATCACATCGGCTTCGTCGTTAATGGCATCGGCGCGGGTATTTTCCAGCACTTCGGTCAGACGTACCTGAGTCTGCGGATACTGCTGCTGGAACTGACGAAGAATAGCGAACAGGCGGCGGCGCGGGAAAATGGAGTCCACCACCAGATCTAACCGCGTTCGCATCCCGTTGCGAAGTGTCGCTGCGCGCGTCTCAACGTACGAAAACGCTTTCAGCAGCGGTTTAACCTGGTTGAGAAGAAGTTCTCCGGCCGGAGTTAACACCGCCCGTCGCCCCTCCGGGACCAGCAGCGCCACGCCGAGCCGCTCCTGCAGCAGCGACAGGTTATAGCTCACCGAGGACTGGCTGCGGTGGGTTTCTTCCGCGGCTTTGGCAAAGCTGCCCGCTTCCACCACTCTTTCCAGTAAAGCCCATTGTTCCAGCGTCGTCTTATGCATGATTTATCTAAAATTTGGATGAATTTGATTAAAACATAGCGTTATTCATTCATTTTTTGAAGGGGTACGATCGTCTCATCAAAACAAAGGAGACATCTTATGAACACCTTCGATAAACACGACTTAAGCGGCTTTGTTGGTAAACATCTTGTATATACCTACGATAACGGCTGGAACTACGAGATTTACGTAAAAAATGAGACCACGCTTGATTACCGTATTCACAGCGGTCTTGTGGCCAACCGTTGGGTGAAAGATCAGCAGGCTTATATCGTGCGGGTAGGCGAGAGCATCTATAAAATTTCCTGGACCGAACCAACCGGTACCGACGTCAGCCTGATCGTGAACCTGGGCGACAAGCTGTTCCACGGCACCATCTTCTTCCCACGCTGGGTCATGAACAACCCGGAAAAAACCGTCTGCTTCCAGAACGACCATATTCCGCTGATGAACAGCTATCGCGATGCGGGTCCGGCGTATCCAACGGAAGTGATTGATGAATTTGCCACGATCACCTTTGTGCGCGACTGCGGTGCCAATAATGAAAGCGTTATTGCCTGTGCGGCCAGTGAATTACCGAAAAACTTTCCAGATAATCTCTAATAAGCGCGACAATTAACTAAAAAGAAAAGTTCCCGGCTATTTCATATTATTTTGAAATGGCCGGGATTTTTTTTGTTTGTTGATGATTGGTTTAAATGAATCCATTTCAAAATGTTGCAAAAGATCACATTAAAAATATTTAATATTAATTTAACTTGTTGTTTTTCAACTAGCTGCTAGTTGTCTTATAACGTTGCAAACGTTGTCTTAATTTTTCCCTAAGGAAAGAGAGCTACTTTGATATAAGTTTATGGTTCGTTGAAATAAACGGGCTGGCATTTGGTTAATATCAAAAACATGCCATTTTTATTGCAAGGAAATTAATAATGAGTGATTTTCTGCCTTTTTCGCGGCCGTCGATGGGCGCTGAGGAAATTGCGGCGCTTCAGGACGTTTTGATGTCGGGCTGGATCACCACTGGGCCTAAGAATCAGGAACTTGAAGAGGCATTCTGTCAGCTTACCGGGAATCAGCATGCGATTGCCGTCTGTTCAGCCACCGCGGGTATGCACGTCACGCTGATGGCGCTGGATATTGGCCCGGGCGATGAAGTCATTACCCCTTCCCAGACCTGGGTATCCACGCTGAATATGATCGTGTTGCTGGGTGCCACACCGGTCATGATTGATGTGGACAAAGATACATTAATGGTGACGCCAGAAGCCGTTGAAGCCGCCATTACCCCGCGTACCAAAGCCATTATTCCCGTTCATTATGCCGGCGCGCCGTGTGAAATCGACGCCATTCATGCCATCGGTGAACGTCACGGTATTCCGGTTATTGAAGATGCGGCCCATGCCGCCGGAACCTACTACAAGAACCGTCATGTGGGATGGAAAGGGACCGCGATTTTTTCCTTCCACGCCATTAAAAATATGACCTGCGCGGAAGGCGGCTTAGTCGTCACGGATAATGCCCAGCTGGCACAGCGGATCCGCAGCCTGAAATTCCATGGCCTGGGCGTAGATGCCTATGACCGCCAGACGCACGGCCGCGCGCCGCAGGCGGAAGTGATCGCGCCGGGCTATAAATACAACCTGGCGGATATCAACGCCGCGCTGGCGCTGGTGCAGTTAGGCAAACTGAAAGAGGCCAACAGGCGCCGCCAGGAAATTGCTGAACGCTACCTGCGTGAGCTTGCCGATACGCCGTTCCAGCCGCTCACCATTCCGTCATGGCCGCACGTGCACGCCTGGCACCTGTTTATTATTCGCGTTGACGAAGCGCGCTGCGGGATCTCACGCGACAACCTGATGGCGGCGCTGAAAGAGAAAGGCATCGGTACCGGCCTCCACTTCCGCGCGGCGCACACCCAAAAATACTACCGCGAGCGTTTTCCTGATGTATCGCTCCCGAATTCTGAATGGAATAGCGCGCGTATTTGTTCTCTCCCTCTTTTCCCGGACATGACTCATGACGACACAACCCGCGTCATTACCGCACTCCATCAGCTTGCAGGACATTGATATGTTCAGTGCACCGCCTGTACAAAAAGTTTCCGTGGTAATCCCGGTTTATAACGAGCAGGAGAGCCTGCCCGAACTGATCCGTCGTACAACCGCCGCCTGCGATACGATGGGCAAGGCTTATGAAATTCTGCTGGTAGATGATGGCAGTAGCGATAATTCCGCGCTGATGCTGACCGAGGCCGCGCAGGCCGAAGGCAGCCATATTGTTGCCGTGCTGCTCAACCGCAACTACGGCCAGCACTCGGCGATTATGGCGGGGTTTAGCCACGTCACGGGCGATCTGGTCATCACCCTGGACGCTGACCTGCAAAACCCGCCGGAAGAGATCCCGCGCCTGGTCGCCAAAGCCGATGAAGGCTATGACGTGGTCGGCACGGTACGTCAGAACCGTCAGGACAGTCTGTTTCGCAAGCTGGCCTCACGCACCATCAACCGCCTTATCCAGCGCACGACCGGTAAAGCGATGGGCGATTACGGCTGCATGCTGCGCGCCTACCGCCGCCATATTGTCGACGCGATGCTGCACTGCCATGAGCGCAGCACCTTTATTCCGATCCTCGCCAACACCTTTGCCCGCAAGGCAACGGAGATTCCGGTTCTGCACGCCGAGCGCGAGCATGGGGAGTCGAAGTACAGCTTTATGCGTCTCATCAACCTGATGTATGACCTCATCACCTGTCTGACCACCACGCCGCTGCGTCTGCTGAGCGTGTTCGGCAGCATCATCGCCGTGGCCGGGTTTGCGTTGTCCGTTCTGCTGGTGGTACTGCGCCTGGTCTTTGGCCCGCAGTGGGCGGCGGAAGGGGTCTTCATGCTCTTTGCCGTGCTGTTTATGTTCATCGGCGCCCAGTTTGTCGGGATGGGCCTTCTCGGTGAATACATTGGCCGTATTTATAACGATGTTCGCGCGCGTCCGCGCTACTTTATTCAACGTGTTGTCCGTCAGGAACACAAAGCATCTCAAGAGGAAATTCACCCATGAAAGCTGTTGTATTTGCCTATCACGATATGGGGTGCACGGGCACGCTGGCCCTGCTGGAAGCGGGCTATGACATTGCGGCAATATTTACCCATCCGGACACGACCGGAGAGAATAACTTTTTTGGCTCCGTGGCGCGTATCGCCGCCGAGCGTGGGATCCCGGTTTATGCACCGGACGACGTCAACCACCCGCTGTGGGTGGATCGCATCCGCGCGCTCGCGCCTGACGTAATCTTCTCGTTCTACTATCGCAACCTGCTCTCTGACGAGATCTTAGGTCTGGCCGCAAAAGGCGCCTTTAATCTTCACGGTTCTCTGCTGCCCGCCTACCGCGGCCGCGCTCCGCTGAACTGGGTGCTGGTGAACGGTGAAACGGAAACGGGCGTGACGCTGCACCGCATGGTGCGCCGTGCTGATGCGGGCGCTATCGTGGCACAGCAGAAGGTCGCTATTGATGCGGACGAAACGGCGCTGCAGCTGCATCAAAAGCTGAATGCAACGGCGCAGACGCTGCTGCGTGATGCCCTTCCAGGCATCCTCAACGGCACCTTCAGCGAGACCGAGCAGGATGAGAGCAAGGCAAGCAGCTTTGGCCGCCGCTCGCCGGAAGATGGTCGTCTGGACTGGAACAAGCCTGCCCGCCAGCTGCACAACCTGGTGCGCGCCGTAACCGACCCGTGGCCGGGCGCGTACAGCTTTGCTGGCGTAAGCAAATTTATCGTCTGGAAATCCCGCGTGCGTGACGACATCCCTGCTGCCAAACCGGGCACCGTCGTCTCCGTCTCCCCGCTGATTGTGAGCTGCGGCGAGCAGGCGCTGGAGATCGTCACCGGACAAACCGACAACGGCCTGTACGTTCAGGGCATGCAGCTGGCGCAGTCTCTGGGTCTGGTGGCCGGGGCGCTGATCACCAGCGCACCGGTTGTTGCCATCAAACGCCGTACCCGCGTGCTGATCCTCGGCGTGAACGGTTTTATCGGTAACCACCTGACGGAACGTCTGCTCAAAGACGATAACTACGAAATCTATGGTCTGGATATCGGCTCTGACGCCATCAGCCGTTTCCTCGATAACCCGCGTTTCCACTTCGTGGAAGGGGACATCAGCATCCATTCCGAGTGGATTGAATACCACATTAAAAAATGCGACGTGGTGCTGCCGCTGGTCGCCATTGCCACACCAATCGAGTACACCCGTAACCCGCTTCGCGTGTTCGAGCTGGACTTCGAAGAGAACCTGAAGATCATCCGCGACTGCGTGAAATACGACAAGCGCATCATCTTCCCGTCCACGTCTGAAGTGTACGGCATGTGTACCGATAAGAACTTCGATGAAGACACCTCCAATCTGGTGGTCGGGCCGATCAACAAACAGCGCTGGATTTACTCCGTCTCCAAACAGCTGCTGGACCGCGTGATTTGGGCCTACGGTGAGAAAGAGGGCCTGCGCTTTACCCTGTTCCGTCCGTTCAACTGGATGGGCCCGCGTCTGGATAACCTGAACGCGGCGCGTATCGGCAGCTCCCGTGCGATCACCCAGCTGATCCTGAACCTGGTGGAAGGCTCGCCAATTAAGCTTATCGAAGGCGGGAAACAGAAACGCTGCTTTACGGACATCAGCGACGGTATCGAAGCGCTGTTCCGCATCATCGAAAACAAAGATAACCGCTGCAACGGTGAAATCATCAACATCGGTAACCCGGAAAACGAAGCGAGCATTCGCGAGCTGGCAGAGATGCTGCTGGCCAGCTTTGAGCGCCATCCGCTGCGCGACAAGTTCCCGCCGTTTGCCGGTTTCCGCGAAGTGGAAAGCAGCAGCTACTATGGTAAGGGCTACCAGGACGTTGAGCACCGTAAGCCAAGCATTCGCAACGCGAAGCGCTGCCTGAACTGGACGCCGACGGTGAAGATGGAGCAGACCATTGACGAAACGCTCGATTTCTTCCTGCGCACCGTGGAGCTGTCGGAACAGGCCTCATGAAAAAAGTCGGTTTACGCATTGATGTCGACACCTTCAGGGGAACGCGTGACGGCGTACCCAAACTGCTGGAACTGCTGAGCAAGCACGATGTGCGTTCCAGCATTTTCTTCAGCGTGGGGCCTGACAACATGGGACGCCATTTATGGCGTCTGATTAAACCGGCATTTCTGTTCAAAATGCTGCGCTCGCGCGCAGCATCCCTCTACGGCTGGGATATTTTGCTGGCCGGCACCGCCTGGCCCGGCAGACGTATCGGCGCGGGTAATGAAGCCGTTATCCGTGAGGCGGCGCAGCATCATGAGGTGGGTCTGCACGCCTGGGACCACCATGCCTGGCAAGCCTGGGCGGGCGTCTGGGATATCCCGCGCCTGTCCCGTGAGGTCGAGCGTGGGATGCTGGAGCTGGAGGCCATTACCGGTCAGCCCGTGCGTTGCTCCGCCGTGGCGGGATGGCGTGCGGATCAGCGCGTCGTGAAGGCCAAAGAAGCCTTTGCGTTTCGCTACAACAGCGACTGTCGCGGAACCGGGCCCTTTTTGCCGCTGTTAGGCGAAAATCGCTACGGAACGGTGCAAATTCCGGTTACGCTTCCCACTTGGGATGAAGTGGTCGGGCGCGAGGTGAAGGCGGATGAGTTCAATCGCTACATTCTGGACCGCATCCATCGTGACGCCGGCACGCCGGTGTATACCATCCATGCCGAAGTGGAAGGGATTGCGTATCAGCATGATTTCGACGAACTGCTGACGATGGCCGCTCAGGAGGGCATTGAATTTTGTCCGTTGAGCGAGCTGCTGCCGGACGATCTCAGCACCCTGCCCGTGGGCAAAGTCGTCCGTAATGAAATGGCTGGCCGGGAAGGCTGGCTTGGCTATCAACAAACCGTGAGTCCGGTCCCATGAAAACAGCCCGTTATGGCTTAGCGCTTCTCGCACTGTTTATCGTTTACTACCTCATTCCGGTCGATATTCGTCTGCTCTGGCAGCCTGATGAAACGCGCTATGCGGAAATCAGCCGCGAAATGCTGGCATCCGGAGACTGGGTAGTCCCGCATTTTCTGGGGCTGCGTTACTTTGAAAAACCGATTGCTGGCTACTGGATCAACAGCATCGGGCAGCTGCTGTTCGGGCACACCAACCTCGCCGTGCGCGCCGGTTCTATATTCTCCACCGGGTTAGCGGCGCTGCTGGTCATCTGGATGGCATGGCGTCTCTGGCGAGATAAGCGGACCGCCATTTTCTCCGGTCTTATCTTCCTGACCCTGTTCCTGGTGTATGGCATCGGCACGTATGCGGTGCTGGATCCTATCATCACCCTGTGGCTGGTGGCGGCGATGTGCAGCTTCTGGCTGGCCTCACAGGCCCAAACCGTTGCCGGAAAAGCGGGCGGCTATGTGCTGCTTGGGCTGGCCTGCGGGATGGGGGTGATGACCAAAGGCTTCCTGGCGCTGGCGGTACCGGTGATTGGCGTGCTGCCGTGGGTAATCGCCCGGAAGCGCTGGAAAGAGGTGCTGATTTTTGGCTGGCTCGCGATCCTGAGCTGTGTGCTGATTGTTCTGCCGTGGGGGCTGGCTATTGCGCAGCGTGAGCCTGACTTCTGGCGTTACTTCTTCTGGGTTGAGCATATTCAGCGTTTTGCCCAGAGCGACGCGCAGCACAAAGCCCCGTTCTGGTACTACATACCGTTCCTGATCGCGGGCAGCCTGCCGTGGCTTGCGCTTTTGCCCGGTGCGATTCGTCTCGGCTGGAATGACCGACAAAACGCGGGTGGCGGATTCTATCTGCTGGGTTGGGTGGTGATGCCGCTGCTGTTCTTCAGCATTGCCAAAGGCAAGCTGCCGACCTATATCCTGCCGTGCTTTGCCCCGCTGGCGATCCTGATGGCGCGCTATGCCTGCCTCGCGGCGGAAAAAGGTGCCAGAGCGTTACGCATTAACGGCGGGATTAACCTGGCATTTGGCGTTATCGGCGTGGTGGCGGCGCTGGTGGTCTCGCCGTGGGGACTGTCTAAGCATCCGGTCTGGACGTCGGTCGAACTGTATAAAGTCTTCTGTGCGGTGGTGGCGTTCCTCATCTGGGCCGCGGTAGGCTGGTTTACCTTCAGACAGAGCCAGCAGCGCTGGTGGCTGGCGGCACTGTGCCCCGCAGGGCTGGCGCTGCTGATTGGTTTTGCCATTCCTAACCTGGTGGTGGATTCCAAACAGCCGCAGTCGCTGGTCGATACCGTGCGCGAGCCGCTTCAGGAAAGCCGATTCGTGCTGGCCAATAACGTGGGCGTGGCCGCGGGCCTGGCGTGGGAGCTGAAGCGTAATGACATCACGCTGTTTGGTCAGAGCGGCGAACTGCGCTACGGGCTGGATTATCCCGATGTGAAAGATCGTTTTGTCAGTGAGGACGACTTCGCGCAGTGGCTGGCAGCGCATCGTCAGCAGGGGCGCGTGTCGCTGGTCATGCTGCTGTCAAAACACGACGATATTTCACGGGCGAATTTACCGCAGCCGGACAATCTCTATATCCAGGGGCGTCTGGCCTTGCTGGAGTACCTGCCGAAGTGATGACCTGGATCTGGCTGATACTGGCAAGCCTGCTCAGCTGCGCGGGACAGCTGTGCCAGAAACAGGCCACCCGTCCGGCGAAAGCCGGGCGGCGCGGGGCGCACATCGCGCTGTGGCTTGGCCTGGCACTGCTGGCGCTGGGGAGTGGCATGCTGGTCTGGCTGGTGGTGCTGCAACGCCTGCCTGTCGGCATCGCGTACCCTATGCTTAGCCTCAATTTTGTCTGGGTGACGCTGGCGGCGAAGGCGTTCTGGCGTGAGCACGTTGCTGCGCATCACTGGCTGGGAGTAGGGTTCATCATCATTGGGATTGTTATCCTGGGAGGGAGCCTGTGAAAGGAGCGTTCTGCGCCTTATGCAGCGTGCTGTTAGTCAGCGCGGCGCAGCTGTTGCTGCGCAATGCCATGCAGGCATTGCCACCGGTCAGTGAGATCCTGGCGTTTGTTTCCGCGCTGTGGCACTTCTCGTCCGGCACGGGCGCGCTGCTGCTGGGGTTGACGGGGTACGTGGCCTCGATGGGCTGCTGGTATCTGGCGCTGCATCGCATGGCGCTCAGCAAAGCGTATGCCCTGCTGAGCCTCAGCTATATTCTGGTGTGGGGCGCGGCGATCCTGCTGCCGGGCTGGGGGGAGCGCTTCTCCTGGCACGGGCTGGTGGGCGTCGGGTTTATTATTCTGGGTGTGTTAGTGATTTTTCTGCCCCGAACGTCCCAACGTGAATAATCGACTCGTGGGTCAGGGTGTAAGGGGTCGATGTGCAGACGGCAAGGCTCAGCGAGCCGACCTGTAGCTGGCTGACCGCGTGCGTCTGCGCCGTGCTGTCGATGCTGACAATCTGCCAGGCGCTGCCGCCACGCTGTTTCACAATCGCTTCTTTCCGCGTCCAGATACGCCAGAAGGCGGAAAGCCGTTCCTCGGGCGCTTCACGCTCCAGCTCGTCATGCTCCGTCATGCTGAATACCGCATTAGCCAGCGCCTGCCAGTTCTTCCTCGGGCGAATCACTTCGATATCGCAGCCGACTTCGCCTTCATCGCTCATCAGCAGGGCGATATCGTCACCGCTGTGGCTCAGGTTGAACCACAGCGGATGACCCTTCGCAAAGGCCGGTTTCCCCTGCTCACCGTAAATGATGTCGGGGAGCGGGTGAGGGGATAACGTTCTGGCGAGCAGCGTTCTCCCGGCCAGCCAGGAGGCCTGTCGGGCACCCTGAGGCGCCCTGTCTGCGAGCGCTGACGCCAGCGGGTCCGCGCAAAGGGTGGAGATTTTTCCCAGTACAAACTGGTACATAGTTACGCCCAGCGTTTAATGATAATCGAGGTGTTGATGCCGCCAAACGCGAAGTTATTGCTCTGCAGATACTCGCAGTCAATCTGGCGGGCTTCTCCCATAATATAATCTAAAGCACCGCATTGCTCATCCGGCTGCGTTAAATTGAGCGTCGGGGCAAACCAGCCTTCACGCATCATCTGCAGGCTCATCCACGCTTCCAGCGCGCCGCAGGCACCCAGCGTATGGCCAAAATAGCTCTTCAGCGAGGAAACCGGCACGCTGTCACCGTAGATAGCGGCGGTGGCCAGGCTTTCGGCGATATCGCCGCGATCGGTGGCGGTACCGTGCGCGGAGATATACCCCATATCCCGGGCGCTTAATCCCGCCATGGCCAGCGACTGCTCCATGCAAATCTGCATGGTGTCACGCTGAGGCTGGGTGATATGGGCCGCGTCACAGTTGGTGGCAAAGCCCACGATCTCACCGTAGATTGTCGCCCCGCGCGCTCTGGCGTGCTCCAGCTCTTCCAGAATCAGGGTGCCTGCGCCTTCCCCAATGACCAGACCATCGCGCTGCGTATCGAACGGAGAAGGGGTGGTTTTGGGTTCGTCGTTACGCTGGCTGGTGGCAAACAGCGTGTCAAACACCGCCGCTTCAGACGGACACAATTCTTCCGCGCCCCCCGCGACCATCACGGTCTGATACCCGTGGCGAATCGCCTCCCAGGCGTAGCCAATCGCCTGGCTGCCGGAGGTACAGGCGCTCGACGTCGGGATCACGCGGCCGCGCAACCCAAAGAACAGCCCGGTATTCACCGCCGTGGTGTGCGGCATCATCTGGACGTAGGTTGTCCCGGTGATGTTATTGGTGTGCTTTTCGGTGAGCATGGTCGCGAATTCGCTGACCGGACCGGTGCTGCCTGTCGAAGAACCGTAGGCGATACCGGTTTGGCCGTTGGTGAGCACCGCTTCGCCAATCAGCCCCGCCTGTTCCAGCGCCAGCTCGGTGGCGCGGGTCGACATCAGCGACACGCGGCCCATGGCGCGAATACGCTTGCGGGTATAGTGTTCCGGCAGCGTGAAATCGTCGATCGGCGCGCCCAGCAGGGTATGCAGGCCATCGTACACCTGCCATTCCGGCATTTTACGCACCGCGTTTTCATACGCCAGCAGCCTGCTGGAAACGGATTGCCAGGTTTCGCCAAAGGCGGTCACGCCGCCCATGCCCGTAATCACCACGCGACGCGTCATAGCATGCCTCCGTTAATGGAAATGACCTGGCGGGTAACGTAGCCCGCAATATCTGACATCAGATAGCTTGCCAGCCCGGCGACCTCTTCAGCCTGGCCCATCCGTTTCATTGGGATGATGGACATGGCTTCCTTCAGCGCGGCCTCTTCCATCTCAATCATGCCGGTATCAATCAGCCCCGGGGCAATGCAGTTGACGGTGATTTTGCGTTTTGCCAGCTCAATCGCCAGCGCTTTGGTGGCGCCGATAATGCCCGCTTTGGCCGCGCTGTAGTTCACCTGCCCGCGGTTGCCCATCACGCCGGACACGGACGATAAGGTGATAATGCGCCCCCCTTTACGGGTGCCAATCATCGGCATAATGCAGGGGTGAATGACGTTATAAAAACTGTCGAGGTTGGTGTGGATCACGCTGTCCCAGTCGTCTTCGCTCAGCGCCGGAAAGGCGCCGTCGCGCGTAATTCCGGCGTTGCTGACCACGCCATACCATGCGCCATGGGCTTCAATCTCCTGCTCCAGCACCTCGCGGCACTGTTCGCGGTTGCCCACATCAAAGGCGAGTAAACGACCGTTGCCACCCGCCTGCGTGATGGCGTCCAGCGTCTCCTGCGCGCCTGCGGCATCACGATGGTAATGCACGCCTACGGTAAACCCGTCGGCGGCAAGCTGACGAGCGATGGCGCGCCCTATGCCTTTGCTGGCCCCGGTGACCAGTACGGAACGACTCATGCGTTAGATCCCTGATTAAAAAGCGATGTTAATTCTTCTGCACTCGGCTGGAAGGTGTTGACCCGGCCCGTGGCCAGCGTCTCTTCATTAGCGGAAATCGCGCATTCAAAGCTGCCGAAGCGTTCGTCCTGCATCAGCAGCTTAACGGTGATGTCCAGCGTCAGGCCTGCGGCGAAACGCCCGCTGGCGCAGACCAGCTCGCGCGCGCCGAGCACCATGCCCAGCGCGATATGATCCTGCCCCTGCTGCTGGCGATGCCAGCCTGACCAGACGCCGACGGTCTGCGCCATCAGCTCGAGCGCGTACCAGCCCGGCAGGTCGCCATCGGCGTTGAGAAACGGCGCCAGCACGCTTTGCCCGTTGACGGCCACGCGGCAGACCGCCGTGTCGTCCGTAACGTTCTCAACGGACCCCAGCAGCAGCATCGGCGGCTCGTGCGGCAGATAGGCTTCGGGTGATAAGTAGCTCATGAGGCTCTCCCCAGCAGAATGCTGGCGTTGTTACCGCCAAACGCGAACGAGTTAGACAAAATGACCGGCTTTTTCAGAGCGGTGCGCTGGTGCAGCAGGCCGCACGACGCCAGCGTGTCGTCCGGCGCGTAGCGGGCGAAGTCCTGCGGCGGCAACGGCAGATCGCGCGTCAGAATTAGCCAGCTCAGGGCCGCTTCGGTAATGCCGGCGGCGCCCAGCGTATGGCCGGTAAGGTGTTTGGTTGAGCTGCACGGCACGCTTTCCCCGAAGAGATCGTGAATCACCTGCGATTCAATCTGATCGTTGAGCGGCGTGGCCGTGCCGTGCAGGTTGATGTAGCCGATATCCTGCGGCTGTATACCCGCTTCGTTAAGCGCCTGCGCGATAGCCCTTATCGCCCCTTCACCCTGCGGATGCGGGGCGGAAATATGGTACGCATCGCTGGATTCGCCCGTTCCGAGCAGCGCCACGTCCGCGGGCTCCCGGCTCAATACCATCAGCGCGGCGGCTTCACCAATGGTGATCCCCCGGCGGTCGCGACCAAACGGCTCGCAGAGCGTAGGGGAGAAAGATTCAAGGCTGTTAAAGCCGTTGACGGGCATCCGGCTCAGGGTATCGGCCCCGCCGACAATGGCGATGTCCACCAGCCCGGCTTCAATCAGACGTTTACCGCCGATCATCGCCCGCGCGCTGGAAGAGCAGGCCGTGGAGATCGTATAGGCCGGGCCTTCGAGCTGAAGCCAGTTGGCGAGGAAGCGGGACGGATCGCCAAGCTCCTGCTGCGGATACTGCCAGCGCGTACTGCTCTCGCCGTCGGTCATGTGGCGCACGTGCTCATCGCCTTCGTCCAGCCCGGAGGTGCTGGTTCCCAGCACCACGGCTACGCGGTCGCGACCGACGCGGGCGATGGCCTCGTCAACGGCGGGCTGAATCTGCGCCAGCGCGGCCAGCAGCAGCTGGTTATTGCGGGTGCGGTGTGCGGCGAAGGCGTCCGGGATGGGCGGAAGCTCGCCTTCCACGCCGCCCAGTACGGCTTCGGGTAAACCCTGCAACCAGCCGGTCCGGGCGTGCATCCCCGGCGCCACGCCTGCCGTCAGGTTCGCGGCAATCTCGTCAGGCGAGTTGCCCAGCGCGTTGACCATGCCAACAGCGGATATATAAATCATCTCAGTCACCCAGATATTGAATGGTGATGTGGTATTTAAAGACGTGTTGCTCGATGCTGATCGGCTCGCGCTTGCCTTTGCGCTGCAGGTAGACAATCTCCGTCACCAGCTTGCCGCTGGCGTTACGCAGCTCGCGCCGATCGCCATTGTCCGTTAACGTCCAGCCCTTCGGCAACTGCGGCTGCCAGACGCTAATCGGCCAGTGGCTGAGCATCACGTCGGCCAGCACCTGGCTGGCGGGCGGCAACTGCGGCACGACGATCGACTGCTCGGTATGAATACCGGTCTCATCGTACGTCGCCAGGAACAGGCGAATGCCCACGGAAGAGAGCCCGGCCAGCGTGACCTTATGCGCATCCGCGTTGAGCATCACCAGCAGGGACTGCGTTTGTCCGTTAAAGCTGCCGGTCAGCAGCTGCTGGGAGCTTACCGCCGGGCTGATGCCGGGCGGCGGCAGCGTCACTCTGGTGCCCGGCTGGAGCCAGGCCTGAGGCCGCGTCTCTTTGGTATCGGTCGAATGGCTGCAGCCTGCCAGCAGCAGCGCCGCGGCCAGCGCAACGGCGCGGTAAAAAGCGTTCATTTACGTTTTCTCTCTTTCTTATCCGGCATCGCCAGCGGAGCCAGCAGGAAGGCGGTAAAAATACCGCTCACCAGCACGATGCCAAAGCTGCTGATGGCCTGGGTGGCGCTGAAGACGAGCATGCCCAGCGTCAGCAGCGTGGTCATCATGGCCAGCGTAATCGCCA